>DASXNH010000108.1:0-17093 GCA_036495195.1 Candidatus Dormiibacterota bacterium | reverse complement strand
GATGAAGGTGTGAATCTTTTGGCCAAAGTCCGGAACCAGGAAGGCCGCGAGCAGGTCCGCGAGGTAGCAGACGGTGGCCACAACGAGTGCGACCCCGAGCGCCTTGGGAAACCGCCCTGATTTATAGGCGAGATACCCGAGTGGGGTCAGCCACAGGCCAAAGAAGATCTGCGCACTGAGCAAGCCACAGTGCTGGATGTCGAGCATGGTCAGCACCAGGGCGTTCGATCCCACGGCGCCGAAGGCGGCCACGTAAGAGCTGTTGGTGGCTATGCGCAAGCCCTCAAACTCGAAGATTGCGTTGAGAGTCCCGATGCCCGCCGCGAGGGCGACCAGGACCACCATCGCGAAAGCGACATTCCTGTTTACGTTTCTGAGCAGAACGTAGAGCATCACGGCCAAGAACACGAAGAACACCTGGTCCAACAGGTCGGAGACGACGCCGATGCGGACAACTCCGGGGTTTCCGACGACGTTGGCGACCGTGGCCGCCGCGTTTCCGGTGACACGGCGTGAAGCGCTGAACGACACCTTCGCCGGCTTCCATGGTCTAGGCGGTTTCGCATTTCAAGGTTGCTTGGGTTGGTCCGCCGCAAGATGCTGCGGGCAGGGCTTCCTCGGGTGCTGCAGACCATGAACGAGGACACGCTGCGCCGCGCGGGCTGATGACGCCGTTCGCCCTCGTCGTTGCGCTGGCCGCGGCGGCGATGCACTCTGGATCTTTTGCGATGGAAAGTGTTCTCTTCGAACGTCCGCGGGTTCATCAGATGTTCGAGCACGCATGCGATCGCGAATTGCCGTGGCAATCCGCGATCGCGGCGCTAGGACTCCGCTATCTGTTGACAGCTCAGCGTCAGCGCGATGCGGCGGTGGTGGCAGCGTTTGCGAAATAGTGGCCCTCGTTAAGGTCGTCGATGAGACCTGGCTGCAGCGGTTGCCAGCGGAGCAGCTTCTGAGTGATTGCGCTCGAAGCTGGGCAGTCCAGCGCGAAGAACGCGCCTAGGAAGCCGAAATGGCCGCTCACCTGCTCATCTGCCACCGACGTCACCGGCACGTTCAGGTGCCGGCCGATGACTTCAGCGATCTTTCGCGTGGGCACGCCCTCATCGGCGACACCGTGCAGGCGGGCGCCTGCGATGGTCGACTCAACAGCCAATCGGAAAAGATGCGCCGCGTCGAGCCGGTGCACCGCAGGCCATCGGTTGGACCCGTCGCCGGGATAGGCGGACACGCCCTTGGTTCGCGCGATGTCGATGAGTCTCGCGACGAAGCCATGGTCACCCCGGCCGTGCACCGTGGGCGGGAACCGCACGACCGATACTCGCACCTGGCGCTCAACGAACCCGATCGCCGCCTCTTCGTTCTGGTAGCGGCCGACCCGATCCGAAGCCAGGTCAGGCGCTATGTCTTCAGTCGCCAACCGGCCGGGCGCCAGTCCGCCCGTCCCCGAGGTCATGACGAGCGGTCTGCCCGACCCCTCGAGCACCTCGGCCATCGCGACTATCGCGCGCCTGTCGGCTTGGGCCGCGACCGGTCTGGGAACCGTGAAGTCGTGGTTGAAAGCGGTGTGAATCACTCCGTCCGCGGCGGCCGCGCCGCGGCGCAGGCTGTCCAGGTCGTCGAGCTCGCCGCGATGCACCTGGGCCCCGGTCGCGGCAAGCTTGCCCGCGCTCTCGTCCGAGCGGGCAAGGCCGAGCACCTCATGTCCCGTGTCGAGCAGCTCACGAACGACGGCAGAACCGATGAATCCTGTCGCGCCGGTCACGAATACGCGCATGGTCGAACCTCCTATCGAGCGATTTATTGATTGGCGGTTGACCCAGGCCCGATGTCAGTCGCTGACATGAACTATAGCACGCGATGTCAGTCACTGTCATCCGCGTTATGATCAGGCCTGTGACCCGATGGGAGCCAGGCGCACCGGCCCGGTTGCGCGAGGCCGCGATGCAGCTCTACAGCGAGCGGGGATTCCAACAGACCACCGTCGCGGAGATCGCGAACCGGGCCGGGCTCACCGAGCGGACCTTCTTCCGCTACTTCGCGGACAAGCGTGAGGTGCTGTTCGCGGGCTCCGAGTTGCTTCAGGACGAGCTTGTAAGCGCGGTTTCCAATGCGCCCGCGGGAGTCACCCCGATTGACGCGGTGGCGGAAGCGTTGATGGCGGCGGGAGCCTTCTTCAACGAAGAGCGCCGCGAATACTCGCGGAGGCGACAGGCGCTGATTGTCGCCAATCCAGAGCTGCAGGAGAGAGAGCTCATCAAACTGGCGGCGCTGACCACCGCGATGGCCGCGGCCCTGCGGCAGCGAAACGTCACGGAGCCGGCCGCAAGCCTCGTCGCCGAGGCAGGGATCGGCGTCTTCAGAGTTGCGTTCGAACGGTGGGTGGATCGAACCAACTCGGAGACCTGGCCCGAGCTCGTACGCGCATCAATGGACGAGCTCCGCCTAGCCGTTAGCCGCTGATCGCTGTCTCTAAATCCAAGCACGCCACGCCGGGCGGGTGGAGCTGGTTAGATCCGACTCTTCATTCCAATCGGCCGGCCCGGCCCTCCTCTGCCCACGCCCCGGCGAGGACGAAACCGCGAACGGCGATTGCCCAGACCATCCCCAGGACCAGCACTAAAAGCAGCGCGAGAAGCCACGGCGCCGGTCCGGCCCACCCGATGATGAGGCTCGCAACGGCGCCCACGGCCATCGCGATCCACAGGGGTCGATAGGCAGCAGCGAGCCGCCCCGCGTCCGCGAGCGCCCGCGACGTGGGAATCAGGAACACGAGCCCGACCGCCACCGCTCCCGACAGCAGCCAGGCGGTGAGTGAGGGGGTGCTGGCGTCGTGGGCGTGCTCGAGGAGGCTGACCATTCCTGCGCCGGCGGCGGCGATCGAGAGAGTGATCGGGTAGTGTCCGAGAATCCAGGTGGTCAGAGAGTCCCCATCATGCTTTGGAAGCCGTCCTCCGACGACGTCGAAATAGAGCCACCAGAATCCGAAACCGACGACGAGAGCGATCATGCCCGACGAGATCGACGTGAAGTCGCGTTGCGTCCGTGACAGCCCGTCGACGACGCCGAACACGACCTCGCCCAAAACGATGAGCGTGAATGTTCCGAAGCGGTCAACGAGCGAATCGGTGGGAACCAATGCCCGTCTCATGCCGACGCCGACGCGCTCCAGAACCGCAAGGAGGACGATCCAGGCGATGGTGTAAATCGCCCAGGCAACCAGTCGCAGGTCCGGCGGCAGGAAGGCGCTGATGAGGATGACGACGATCGAAACAGCCATCGTCACCACATAGCGGCCGGCGTCGGTCAGGTACTCCTGACGGCCGGCGCTGACATCCTGGCGCCGGACGTCGTACCACAGCCAGGTGATCACGGCCAGGAACGCCGCATACGCGATCGCGAAGGCCGACCCGCCGCCGGCGCCGGCGTCGGCGGCATAGACAGCGAGGATGGTCAGGATCCCGATCTGAAGGAAGACGAAACCTCGGGTCCGTCCGTTGTCGCGGCCGTGCAGTTCGAGGTACAGGGATCCGTTGGTCCAGGCGATCCAGGTCAGCGAGAAGACGAGCGCGAAATCCAGCAGCGCCCGGGCGGAGACGTCACCCGCCAGGCGGAGTCCCGCCTGGGCGATGACCGCCGCATAGATGAGGTCGTAGAGGAGCTCGAGCGGGCTGACCCGACGGTCGGCGATCGTTTCGCCGTGCGGACGGGGCGGACTCCAAAACCAGGTCTTGAAAAGCTGCAGGGCGCGACCGGCAGCTGGAGCAGACGCCCTCGAGCGTCGATGGGAAGGGTTGGCTGGCACGGAATATGTTTACAGCGTTTCCCGACGTTCGAGGCGCTGGAGTCCTGTAATTGCGAGTCGGAGGCTCAGGCTCCGGCATGGCCCGCGTCACAAGGCGGATCAACTCAGCCGGCCGGTGTCGGGGTTTACGTGCAAGGCTCATGAGGTTGACGAGACAAGAAGTCGGCGCCGGATGTCTGATGTGCTCGGTCTGCTTCGACGTCCCTGGTGAGAGGCACTGTGGAGTGCCACCTAGGAGGAGTTCGGGACCGTGAGGCCTCGCGGCCCGGGTCCGTCAACGTGATTCATCGGGTCCGATGGGTATCCCATGAATCCGTTCTACGTGCGATGTGCGCCCCCGGCGCTCCTTCACCTTTCCGAGATCAGGCGCTGGGCCGACCGCGAGTGATGCATGCATAAGACGCGGTAGCCATGTTCAATTTGTCGCCGAAGATAGCGCGGATTGCTCTGGAGCAGAAAGTCAATCGAAGGATCGGGTGGTAACATCGCCCATCAAACTGTTAGGCCGCAACTCCAACCAAGGATGCACACACTGACGCCACCACTCAA
The DNA here is from genome assembly GCA_036495195.1 of Candidatus Dormiibacterota bacterium. GTDB lineage: Bacteria > Chloroflexota > Dormibacteria > Dormibacterales > Dormibacteraceae > Palsa-872. The sequence continues at coordinate 12,739 of DASXNH010000108.1, read as the reverse complement.
GAGCCTTGACAACAGTTCCGTGTCCAGGCGTGCGAGGTCCGCGATTCTCGAGGCCATTCTCGCCGGGCACTTCGACGAGCGCCTGCCTCCAGAGGAAGAGCTCGCCGAGATGCTGCGGGTGAGCCGTACCACCGTCCGCTCGGCGCTGCTGGACCTGGAGATCAAAGGCCTCATCACTCGACGCCGCGCACGGGGGACCACCGTCAACGCACATGTGAGCGCGACCCAGCTCGCGCTGGATCGCCTCGTCGGTTTCAACTGGCTGCTACAGGAGAAGGGCTATCGGGTCAAGGTTGAGCTGAGCCATGTCATCAGCAAGATCCAGCCGGAGTTCGTGAATGCGTTCGCGGTCGATCCGGAGCTGGAGTGCTGCTTGATGACGAAGCGTTACTACGCTGACGGCGTATGCGCGATCGGCATCATCGACGCAATCCCGACGCAGTACCTGGTGACGCGCCGGCTGCGCAAGCAGTTGCCCGCCTCGGTCTTCGAGTTCAGCGACCGCTACTGCAACAAGTCCATCAACCACGCCACGGTCGAGATCGTGCCCATGGTCGCCGAGCAGCCGTCGGTCGCCTTGGCGGACAGCATCGTTCCCGGACGCGGGTTCGTGCGCTTGCACGAGACCCACTACACGCAAGAGGCGATCGTCATGGGCTGGTCGATCATCGACGTGAACGACAAGTTCGTCCGCTTCAGCGTTGTTCGCCGGCCCTGAGCGAAGCGCTCGAGAGGCGTTGAACATGGCCCAGGAGAATCCGCCGTCCCTTGACACCGTGGCCGGCCTCCAGGCGGGCCTCGAAAGTCACGGCTACATCGCCGACCGCAGGCTGGTCACCGTCGTGATGCTGGCCCGCGCGCTCCACAAGCCCCTGCTGGTGGAGGGCGAGCCGGGTGTGGGCAAGACCGACCTTGCGCGCGCCATCACGGAGGTCGTCGGGACGCGCCTGATCCGCCTCCAGTGTTACGAAGGGCTCGACGCCACCCACGCGCTCTACGAATGGAACTACCCCCGCCAGCTGCTGCACATTCGCGCCGCCGAGGGGCGCCAGGGAACCGAGGAGGTCGAGCGTTCGATCTTCACCGAGGAGTACCTGATCAAACGGCCCCTCCTCGAAGCGATCGCCTCTCCTGCGGAGATCCCGCCGGTGCTGCTCATCGACGAGATCGACCGCGCCGACGAGCCCTTCGAGGCCTTTCTTCTCGAGGTGCTTTCGGACTTCCAGATCACGATCCCCGAGCTGGGCACGATCCGGGCGCTTCACCGCCCCCTCGTCATCCTCACCTCCAATCGCACCCGTGAGATCCACGACGCGCTCAAGCGCCGCTGCCTCTACGTGTGGCTCTCATACCCGAGCTTTGAGCGTGAGCTCAAGATCCTGCACGTCAAGGTGCCCGGCATCAGCGGCCGGCTGGCGGAGCAGCTGTGCTCGTTCGTGGGGGAGCTGCGCCGCATGGACCTGAGCAAGCCGCCGGGCATTGCCGAGACGGTCGAGCTGGCGTCCGCGTTGCTCTACCTCGGTGCCGACAGGTTGTCGCTCGAGCCGGTGATGGACACCCTGGGTGTCGTGGTCAAGAGCAAGGAGGACCTCCTCCGCTTCGATGGCGAGCAGGTGAGCCAGGTGCTGCGGAAGGCCACCTCGGCGGCGCCCAAGCAGCCATGACCGAGCCCGCCGTCCGCGCGGCTGCGGCCGTGCTGGCGGATGCGCTCGTGCTCCGCGTGGTGACGTTCGGCCGGCTCCTTCGCAAGGCCGGGATCAACCCCGGCCAGGACGGCACGGTGGATGCGATCCGCAGCCTCGCGGTCATCGACCCCACCGACCCCGAGCAGTTCTACCAGGCGATGCAGTCCAACTTCGTGTCGAGCCCGGACGACCTTGCGCGCTTCGATGAGCTCTACTTCCGATTCTGGCGGCGGCCGCAGGAGGCCGGGTCGGAACCGCCTGACCGCCCAAACCCGCTCTCCATCGATCTGCTGCAGGGTGGCGAGGCTCGCATCCCCGACCCGGACTCTGCACCGGAAGGTGAGGAGACCGAGGATGGACTTCGGGCAGCTGCCGAGGAGGAGGCCGCAGAGGACCAGGCGCTCAGCGCGGGTGCGACCGAACGCCACGAGCTGAGCGAGCTGCTGGAAGACGAAAGCGAGGGGGAGGACGCTTCCGAACAGGAGGCGATCAAGGCCGCCTACAGCCCGCTCGAGCACCTGGCCACCAAGGACTTCGCGCGCATGAGCCCGGCCGAGCTCAGGCAGATCCGGCGCCTGGTGCGCAAGCTCAAGCCCCGCCTGCTCATCCTGCAGACGCGTCGCTTTCGAAAGGCACATGGTCGCGCCGACCGGCTGGACTTCAGGCGATCGATCCGCCAGTCGCTGAGCAAGGGCGACCTGATCGACCTGGCGTGGCGGAAGCCACGTGTTGCGCGCGCGAGAGTGCTCCTTCTCTGCGACGTCAGTCGCTCGATGGAGAAGTACAGCGAGCTGCTCATCCATTTCATCTACGTGCTCGCCAGCCAGGTCGCTGGAACGGAGGCGTTCACGTTCAGCACCCGGCTCACCAGGATCACTCCGCAGCTGCGCGCGCGATCGGTCGACCAGGTGCTGGCGCAGCTTCCCGAGACCGAGGCCGCGTGGTCGTCCGGCACGACGATCGGCCGGTGCCTGATGGAGTTCAACCGCAACTGGGGCGAGCGGCTGGTCGACGGCCGCACCATCACGATCGTCCTCAGCGACGGCTGGGACCGTGGAGATGTCTCGGTCCTTCGCGAAGAGGTCGCGCGGCTGAAGCGCAGGAGCCGCACCCTCATCTGGCTGAACCCGATGATGTCGGACCGTCAATACCTCCCGCTCTGCTCGGGGATGAGAGCCGCGATGCCCAGCATCGACTTCCTGCTCCCCTGCCACAACCTGGCCAGTCTCGAGGCTTTTGCCGAGCGCCTCTCCAAGATATGAGGGCAAACGTTTTCCCTCATGAATTTCTTGACACCCAAGAGATTACGTAGTACCAATTGCGGGTTCGTGGTCGCCCTCATCAGCCGGGGCGAGCTGAGGCTCGTGGGCGACGCGCTGAGGTCAGGCAGCCAGGGGAGGTATCAGGGTGAAGTACGTCGGCCAGTCTGTCGGTGGCCTGCGAGATTCCCAGCTCGTCGCGGGCAAGGGCACATTCGTCGACGACATCATGCCTCCGGGGCTCACGCACCTGGCAGTCCTTCGCAGTCCATACGCGCACGCTCGCATCCGGTCGATCGACACGAGCCGGGCCGAGAAGGCGCCGGGCGTCCTCTACGTGATCACCGGCCAGGAGATCAAGGACAACACGAACCCGATCCCGGAGAACTACGACCCCATACCGATGGGCGCCAAGCGCGTGTACTGGTACGCGCTGTGCATCGATCGGGCGCGCTATGTGGGCGAGGCGGTCGCGGGGGTGGTGGCTGAAGACCGCCACTCGGCGTACGAGGCGCTCAAGCTGATCGAGGTCGACTACGAGCAGCTCCAGCCCGTCACCGATCCCGAGGAGGCGCTCAAGCCCGGCTCACCGCTGGTCGAGCCGGCCTGGGGCGACAACGTGTTCATCAGCCGCGACTTCATAGTCGGCAACCCCGACCAGGCGTTTGCCGAGGCCGAGGGAACGGTCAAGGGGGTCGTTCAGTCCAACCGGATCACCGGCACGCCGATCGAGCCCCGGGGATGTCTCGCCAGCTTCGATCCGTACGAGCCGATGCTTACCTTCTGGGGGTCGACGCAGGACCCGCATCCGCTCCGAGTCTTCCTGGCCGAGATCCTGCGGGTGCCGGAGAACACGGTTCACGTCATCCAGCCCAACGTGGGCGGTGGGTTCGGACTCAAGCAGCCGACCTTCCAGGAGGAGCCCCTGGTCGCCTATCTCGCGATCAAGCTGGGGCGCCCCGTCAAGTGGATCGAGGAGAGGTACGAGAACTTCCAGACGGGAGGCCATGCCCGCGACACGAGGTTCTACTACGAGGCGGCGTTCAAGAAGGACGGCACGGTGACGGGCCTCAAGCTGCGGGTCATCGCCGACATCGGCGCGCCATCGGGCCTCTGCGGGTGGGGCATGTCGTTCGTCACGTGGTACACGCTGCCGACCTTCTACAAGGTTCCAAATGTCGAGATGCGCCTGCGCTCGGTGGCCACCAACAAGTGTCCGTGGAACTCATACCGCGGCTACGGCAAGGACGCGGCTTCGTTCGTGATGGAGCGCGTCATGGACCACATCTCCAAGGCCACGGGCGTCGAGCGCACCGCCATCAGGTTCAACAACTTCCTGCAGCCGGACGCATTCCCCTGCCCCCGGCCGTCTGGGGCGATCCTGGACAGCGGCAACTATCCCGGCGCGCTGCGCAAGCTGCTCGACCACGTCAAGCCCGATGAGTTCGCTCGGGAGCAGGAATCAGAGCGCAAGAAGGGGCGCTACCTCGGCCTGGGCATCAGCATGGAGATGACACCCGAGGGCGCTTCGATGCCCGGATCGGTCATCGTCGGCGGGTACGACGGCACGACCGTGCGGGTCACGCCCAGCGGAGATGTGATGGTGCTGACGGGGGTGACCTCTCCCGGCAGCGGCAACGAGACTGCGATGGCGCAGATCGCGGCTGACGCACTGGGATGCGAGATCTCCAGGGTGAGGGTGATCCAGGGCGACACCGACAAGTGCCCGTGGGGACTCGGCAACTACAGCTCGCGCAGCGTCATCATGGGCGGCTCCGCGACGCACCAGGCGGCGACCGCGGTGCGCGAGAAGATGTTCGATATCGCCTCCCGCATGCTGCGGGCGTTTCCGGAGGAGCTGGTCGCGGAGGGCGGTCGGATCTTCGTCGCGAAGGATGGCGAGCGAGCCGTGACCATCGACGCGGTGGCCCGGCAGGCCTACCGCCATCCGCACGGCGAGCACATGGAGGAGATCGAACCCGCGCTCGAGGCCACGCGCCATTTCCGGATCTCCAACGTCTATCACCAGCCCGAGAAGCAGGGTCGCTTCAGCAGCTATCCCACCTGGCCGTACGCCGCGGTGGCGTGCGTCGTCGAGGTCGACCGCCAGACCGGTTTCGTGAAGGTTCTGCGGTACTGCATCGTCCACGACTCCGGCAAGATCATCAATCCTCTCCTGGCGGACGCCAACCTGCACGGCGGCATCACACAGGGCATCGGCAGCGCACTCTACGAACAGATCGTCTACGACGAGTTCGGCCAGATCCGGACCTCCACCTTCATGGACTACTCGATCCCGACCGCGGTCGAGGTCCCCAAGTTCGAGCTGTTGCACCAGGAGACGCCATCGCCCTTTACGCCGCTCGGCACCAAGGGCGTGGGGGAGTCAGGAGTCGGGGGCCCGCTGAACGCGCTGTGCAGCGCGATCGAGAACGCGCTGCCCGACCTCCAGCTTCACCTCACGAAGCTGCCGCTCAAGCCGAACGCGGTCTGGGCCGCCATCCAGCAGGCCGAAGGGGCACGGTCATGATCTCCCAGGAGCTCGAATACCTCGCCCCGGTGCAGCTGTCGGAGGCGCTGGCCGCACTCGACCGGTACGGGGACAAGGCCAAATTGCTCGCGGGCGGGATGAGCCTGATGCCGATGATGAATCTCGCCCTGGTCGAGCCCGAGGTGATCATCTCGCTCAACCACCTGGCCGGCCTCGATCAAATCCAGGAGGACGGCGCCGTCTACCGGCTCGGCGCCATGGTCCGCCATCACCAGCTGGCCGAGTCGGAGGCGATTCGCCGGCACTTCCCGCTGCTGGCCGACGCTGCCGCCGGGATCGGCGATGTGCAGGTGCGACACCGCGGCACGCTCGGCGGCAGCATCGCGCACGCCGACCCGGCGGCCGACTACCTCACGGTGATGGTCGCCCTCGGCGCGCGCTTCAAGGTGGAGAGCGCCGGCGGCAAACGCACGATCGAGGCCGGCGACTTCTTCCTCGACATCATGACCACCAAGCTGGAGGCATCCGAGCTCCTGGTCGAGGTGGAGATTCCGAAGCTGCCCGCCGGGGCGCGCTCCGCCTACCTTCGCCTGGCGACGGTCGAGGGAAGCTTCCCGCTCGCGAACGCCGCCGCGGTGCAGGGCGGCGGCTCGACGCGGATCGCCGTGGGAGGCGTCACACCGAAGCCGTTCCTGGTGAGCACGACCTCAGCCAACTCGCCTGACGGCGGGCTGCCGGACGACGTGCCCCAGGCCGTCGCCGCCGCCTGCCGCGACATCGCCGGTCCGGACGCCGACTACAGGCGGGCGCTGGCGCAGGTGTGTGTGCAGCGCGTGGTGGCGCGACTCATGTGAGCGTGCGCCCGCCATCATCGAACAGGAGACGTAAATGAAGAGAGCCGTCGGGGTAACCGTCAACGGTCGGGCGCAGGATCTCAGCGTCGACACGCGCACCCTTCTGGTCCACATGCTCCGCGAAGATCTCCGCCTGACGAGCGTGCACATCGGCTGCACCACAGGGAACTGCGGTGCATGCACTGTCGTTCTGGACGGCAAGACCGTCAAGTCCTGCTGCGTCCTCGCCGTGGACGTCGCCGGCTCTGAGGTGACGACGATCGAGGGCTTGAGCACCAATCCAGACGAGCTTCATCCGGTGCAAGAGGCGTTCATCGAGAAGCACGGCACCCAGTGCGGCTTTTGCACCCCGGGCATGGTGCTGGCGGCGGTCAGCCTCCTCAAGTCGAATCCCGATCCCAGCGAGGACGAGATCCGGCACGGGATCTCCGGCAATCTCTGCCGCTGCACGGGATACCACAACATCGTGCTCTCGATCGAGGAAGCCGCTCGCCGAATGCGCGACGACAAGCCGAATGCCGGGAGCCGCCGCGTGGCGTCAGGCTCAGTGCCCGGATAGCCTTTTCGACATGCAGCTCCTTCTGACGGGCGCCCGGCTCCTCGGGCGCGAGAATCTGGTCTCGCTGTGGTGCGACGGCGGCATGATCGCCGGGGTTGAGGCCGACCCCGCCCGCGTGCCGAAAGGGCCGTTTGACCGCACCGTTGACGTGAAAGGGCGCCTCCTGCTGCCGGCCTTCGTGAACCCACACCTGCATCCCGACAAGTCCCTGCTCGGCGACCGCCTCATGTTTCCCGGCGCCACCCTCGAGGACGCCGTCCGGCTCACCTGGGAGTTCAAGGCCGCTGGGACCGCGGACGAGATCGCCGCGCGGGCGACGCTGGCGATCATGGAGTGCCTGCATGCCGGCAGCACCGTGGTGCGTGCCTTTGCCGACGTGGACAAGATCGGCGGCCTGAAGCCGGTCAAAGGCCTGATCAAGATGCGGGAGCAGCTGCGCGGATTGGTCGACGTGCAGGTGGTGGCCTTTCCCCAGGAGGGACTGCTCAGGCCCGAGGGCGACATGGGTCTCATGCGCGAGGCCATGAAGGAGGGTGCCGACATCGTCGGCGGCCTGCCCTGGTACGAGCACGGTGATGAGAATGCCCGCAAGCACGTGGACCTGGTCATGGAGCTGGCGGTCGAGCTCGATCGCGACGTCCACTTTCTCGCCGACGACACCGACGACCCCACCTCGCGCACGCTCGAATACCTGGCCTTGCGAACCCTGGAGCTGGGCTGGCAGGGGCGTGTCACGGCCAGCCACTGCGGCGCCCTGGCGGCCTATGACCACACCCATGCCGCGCGAGTGATCGCGCTCGTAAAAGAGGCGGGCGTGACCATCTGCTCAAACCCTCACATCAGCCTCGTCATGGACGGCGTTCGCGATCGCGGCCTTATCCGCCGCGGGATCACCCGCGTCGAGGAGCTCCTCGACGCCGGCGTGAACGTGTGCGCGGGCCAGGACGACATCGACGACCCCTACTACCCGTTCGGGCGTGGCGACCAGCTCGAGGTGGCATCATTTGCGGCCCACGTCGCTCGGCTGACCAAACCCGAGCAGATTCAGACCTGCCTCCACATGGTCACCTTCAACGCCGCCAGGGCGCTCAGGCTCCCTGACTACGGCCTGGAGGCGGGATGCCGGGCCGATCTCGTCGTCCTGGAGGGCCGGACTCCGCGCGAGGCGATCCGGCTGCAGTCGCCTCGCCCGTACGTGATCAAGGCGGGGCGGGTGGTCATTGAAAATCGTCTCGAAACGATCGCCAGCAGGCCGGGGGACATTGACCCTCCCGACCATCCCTCACGCCAACCGGGCGTCCTTGACAGGCCGAAATGAAGGTGATACTAATCACCAGCTTTGCGGCCGCGAAATCGCAGCGGGTTCTCGCGCGGGCAAAGGCGATTCAGGGAGGCGCATTCATGGTCAAAGGGTGGCTCGATGCTCCGCCGGGCCGGCTGTGCCGGCATGCGGCGGCGGTTCGTTTTGGAGGACTTGAGAGGTGACACAAAAGCCGTCGATCCTGGGGTCTGAGCTTCAGTCTCCGATAAGTAGGCGCCGGTTTCTCCTGTGGTCCGGCCTGGCCCTCGGGACCCTCAGCGCAGCGGACATCCTGGCCGCCTGCGGAGGAACATCGACAACCCCGCCCGGCTCGTACAAGATCGCGATTGTCTTCTACACGAAGTCGATTCCGTACTACCAGGACATGCTGAACGGCTTCCAGGACACCGAGAAGAAGCTCGGTGACGTGGTCCTGGACGTCACGTACGCCAACTTCTCCGTGACCGACGAGCTGAAGCTGGTCGAGAACGCGATCACGCGCCAGCCGAAGGCGTTGATCGTGGCGCCGATGGACCGCGAAGCGCTCATCCCGGTCATCCGGAAGGCGAAGGCGGCGGGAATCCCCGTCATCACGGTCGGCGATGACCTCGGTGAGGACGGCCGCGACGCCGAGTTGGCCTACATCGGCCAGTCATACCAGCAGCTCGGGCAGGTGAAGGCCCAGTACCTGGTCGACAAGCTGGGCGGCAAGGGCCAGGTACTCGTCGTCCACGGCCCCCGTGGGCTGGACTACGTCGAGGCCCAGAAGGCGGGCTACCAGCAGGTGTTCGCCGCGAACCCAGGCATCCAGGTCATCGAGGGTCCTTACGGAAACTTCTCCAGCGACGTCGGGCTGAAGAGCACTGAGGACCTGCTGACCATTCACCCGAACCCGAACGCGATCTTCTTCGACAACGACGACCTGGCACTGGGCGGCGTCCAGGGCATCAAGGAACGGCACATTACGAAGTCGACGCTGCTGATGATCTCGAGCGACGGTGCGAAGGCGGCCGTCGACGCCGTCAAGGCGGGAGATCTGGACCTGGTCGTCAGCATCCGGCCGTACACCACCGGGGTGACGGCTCTCAACACCATTCACGATTACCTCACCAAGGGCACGGTGCCCCACAACCCCACCGTGGTCGAGATGCTTCAGATCACGAAAGACAATGTGAACAACCTGAAACAACTGGATTACGCATAGCGGAACTCGGTCGATGATCCAAGTGGGCGGTGCCTTGCCGGTAGCGGACCATCCGGGCGATGGACGCTTCGGTGTTCGAGGCGCCGCCCACGCTTATGCAGGCGTGCTGGTGCTTTCCCAGGTCGACTTCGAGCTCAGGCGCGGGTCGGTGCAGGCCCTGGTCGGGCAGAACGGAGCCGGCAAGAGCACTCTGATCCGCATCCTCACCGGGGCGATTCAGCCCGCCGCCGGTGGGATCCATCTGGACGGCCACCCCATTCGGATCGACTCGCCGGCCCACGCACAGAGGCTCGGGATCGGCGTCGTGCACCAGGACGTTCAGCTCTTCCCGATGCTTGACGTCGCGACCAACATCTACGCGGTCAGCCAGCCGCTCCCGCGTCGTGTGATCGGATCCATCGACTGGTCGGTCATCGCGAGCAAGGTCGGTTCCGAGCTCGATCGCCTCGGCATTCGCATCGATCCGCGCGCCCGCGTCGGCGACCTCAACCTGGCCGAGCGCAAGCTGATCGAGATCGCCAAGGCGATCATCCGGCGTCCTCGATTCCTGATTCTCGACGAGCCGACCGCGTCGCTCGAGCCGCGGGCGGCCGGCCAGGTGCTCGAGCTGCTCGAGCGATTGCGCGCAGACGGCATCGGCCTCTGTTTCATCAGCCACCGCCTGGACGAGGTTCGCCGGATCGCGAACGAGATCACGGTGCTTCGAGACGGCCGCGTCGCGGGCCAGCTGGCGGCCGGCGCCACGGTCGACGACATCGTTCGCATGATGTTCGGCGCGCAGAAAGGCTCGGCGCTTCGAGCGGGCGGTCGGGGTGAAGCCGCATCGCAGGAGGTCGTGCTCTCGATCCGCGATCTACAGCTGACCGGTGGGAAGGCGCCGATAAGTCTCGACCTCCATCGGGGAGAGGTGCTGGGCATCACGGGGGTGCTCGGTTCGGGCGTGGAGACGGTCGTGCGCATGGTGGGCGGGTCGCGGCCGTTTCAGGGAAGCCTGAGCGTCTTCGGCAAGCCTGTTCGCATCAGGTCGCCGCGCGGCGCCATCGCAGCCGGGATCGGCTTCATCCCCGAGGATCGCAAGAACGCGGGCCTGGTCCCGGAGCAGAGCGTGGCCGTGAACATCTCACTGTCGTCCCTGAACCAGCTCGGCCGGGCCGGCCTTGTGTCGCCCGGGGCCCTCCTTGCGCGAGCCCGGCGCTACGCCGCGTCTCTTGGCATCAAGGCGCCGAGCCTCCGCTCCAACGTGACGTCCCTGTCCGGTGGCAACCAGCAGAAGGTCGTGGTGGCGAAGTGCCTCGCCGCCGGAACCCGCATCCTCAGCATCGAAGAGCCCACACATGGTGTCGATGTGCAGGCCAAGGCCCAGATCCACCGCCTCCTGCGGGAGTTCGCCGAGCAGGGGGGCTCGGTGCTCGTTGCGTCCACCGACGTCCCGGAGCTGCTGGATCTCTGTGACCGCATCGCGGTGTTCCGCCGAGGATCGATCGTCTCCGTGCTCGGCACCCGGGAGAGCGATCATGCGGATGTGGTTCTCGCCGGCGTCAGCGATCCTGAAGCGTTGATCGACAGCCTCATGGGCGGCGAAGCAGCGCCGCTGTCGGCCTAGCAGTGGCAGGGTCGACCACGTTTGAAACGGGTTGAAGATGCGCGGCCGCCGGTGCGTGAGAACGGCGCCGCGGGGGGGCAGGCGGGCAGCGTGAGCACGGGCGGGCAGTCCTGGGCCGCGTCGACTCTTCGGTCGCTGATCGGCAGGTTCGGTCAGGGAGCCTGGCTTGACGCCTTCTTCATGCCGGCCGTGGTCGCGGCGATGTGCGTCTACCTCTCGCTGACGAGCGATGTGTTCCTGACCCCCGGCAACATCGACAACGTCCTCTCGCAGTCGGTCCTGCTCGCGATCGTGGCCTTCGGGGCGACCTTTGTGATCCTCGCTCGGGAGATCGATCTCTCGGTCGGCGCCGGCGTCGGCCTGGTCAGCGTCATCGCCTCGCTCGTCATGGTCAACACCCACTCCTTGGGGCTGGGCGTGCTCGCAGGACTGGGGGTCGGGCTCACCATTGGTGTGGTCAACGGCCTCCTGGTCACGCTCCTCGAGGTCCCTTCCTTTATCGCCACGCTGGGCATGCTCGTGATCCTGCGCGGCCTCTCTCTCGCGCTCACCAACGGCGGTGTCATCGCGGGCCTGCCGCCCGGATTCGACACGATGGCGCTCGGAGGCTTCATCGGCATCAAATACATCGTCTGGTTGACGATCGGCACGTTTGTCGTCCTCTATCTGGTGCAGACGCAGACCTCGCTGGGCATCCAGGTCTATGCGGTGGGCGGCAACCCCGAGGCGGCCCGCCTTTCCGGCGTGCGGGTCAAGCTGGTCAAGTTCATCTGCTTCCTGATCAGCGGTACCACCATCGCCCTCGGTGGCCTCGCGCTCACGGCACGTGTGCAGTCAGGCCAGCCCAACGGGGGCCAGCTGCTGGAGCTCTACTCGATCGCCGCCATCGTCATGGGTGGGACCAGCCTGTTCGGTGGCCGCGGCTCGGTGGTCCGCACCGTGTTCGGCGTGCTGCTGATCATCGTCCTTCAAAACGGGCTGGACCTGTTGAGCGTCAACTTCGACGTGCAGCAGGCGATCATCGGAACCGTCTTCATCGCCGCCGCTTCGGTCGACTTCGTCCGTCGCCAGATCGAGCGCAGGTCTTCGCGTCAGGCAGCACGACGCGCCCCACCGACCTCGGCGTTGGACACGCTCACTCGTGCATCGGATATTGATCCACAGCCCGCTGCCGACAGCTTGAAGGGAGGGAAAACGTGAAACCACCGCCGTTTCAGTACTTTGCGCCGGGTGAGCTGGGCGAGGCGCTGAGCCTGCTGGAGGAGCACGCGGAGACGGGCAAGATCCTGGCGGGCGGCCAGAGCCTGGTGCCGCTGCTGAGCCTGCGGCTGGCCGCGCCCGGACAGCTCATCGACATCAACCGGGTGGGCGGACTCGACCAGATCCGTCAGGAGGACGGAGGCATGACGATCGGGGCGACGGCGCGCCAGTTCGGGGTGGAGCACTCGGCCGAAGCCGCCACCGCCAACCCGCTGTTGGTGGAGGCGCTGCGGCACGTGGCCCACGAGCCGATCCGGCGTCGCGGCACGGTGGTCGGCAGCATCGCCCACGCCGACCCGGCGGCCGAGCTGCCGGCGGTCTGGCTGGCGCTCGACGGCAAGGCGACGTTGCGCAGTGCCAGGGGCAGCCGGACGGTGGCTGCCGAAGGCTTCTTCTCCGGCTACTTCAGCACCGCGATCGAGGCCAACGAGATGCTGACCGAGGTCTGGCTGCGCAACCCGGCGCCGGGCCAGGGCTGGGCCTTCGGCGAGGTCTCGCGCCGGCAGGGAGACTTCGCGCTGGTC
>DASXNH010000107.1:0-1697 GCA_036495195.1 Candidatus Dormiibacterota bacterium | reverse complement strand
TTGGTCGCCACGCTTGCCTATATGGCAAGCACGCGCGATCAACGCATCGCCTCGGCGACCCTTTTCGCCGCGCAGGTCGATTTCACCCACGCCGGCGATCTCAAGGTCTTCGTCGACGAGGAGCAAATCGCGGCGCGCGAGCGCGAAATGAGCGAGCGCGGCTATCTCGAGGGCAAGAAAATGGCGACCGCCTTCAACCTGCTGCGTTCGAACGATCTGATCTGGCCTTACGTCATCAACAACTATCTCAGGGGCAAGGAGCCGGCTCCATTCGACCTGCTGTACTGGAACTCGGATGCAACGCGGATGCCGGCCGCGAACCACTCGTTCTATCTGCGCAATTGCTATCTGGAGAACCGGCTCAGCAAGGGCGAGATGGTGATCGGCGGCAAGAAGCTCGACCTCAAGAGCGTGACGGTTCCGATCTACAACCTGGCCACGCGCGAGGATCATATCGCGCCCGCGCGCTCGGTGTTGCTCGGCTCGAAGCTCTTCGGGGGACCCGTGCGCTTCGTGCTGGCCGGTTCGGGTCACATCGCCGGGGTCGTCAATCCTCCCGACAAGATGAAGTACCAGTACTGGACCGGACCAAAACCGACCAGCGCCAACCTCGACAGGTGGCTCGCGAAGGCGAAGGAGCATGCGGGCTCGTGGTGGCCGGACTGGCTCGAGTGGATCAAAGCCCGCAATTCGGCCGAGGTCCCCGCGCGCGAGCCCGGCGGCGGCAAGGTCGCTCCGCTGGAGGACGCGCCGGGAAGCTATGTTAGGGTCAGAGATTGACGGCCGGATGCCATTGCGCCGACCGACCGGGCCTGCAGGATCTTACATCAGTTCACAGCGGAGAACTCCAATGCATCTCAAAATGCTGCTCTCGATGATCGCGACGGCGACCTTCGCCGCCGGTCCAGCGCTCGCGCAGGACCTCACCGGCACGCTCAAGAAGATCAAGGACACCGGCGCGATCACGCTCGGCCATCGCGAGTCCTCGGTGCCGTTCTCCTACTACGACGACAAGCAGCAGGTCGTGGGCTACGCCATGGATCTCTGTGCGCGGATCGTCGATGGGGTGAAGAAAGACCTCAAGCTTGCGAACCTCGAAACCAAGCTCAACCCGGTCACCTCCGCCACGCGTATCCCGTTGATAGCCAACGGCACCGTCGACCTCGAATGCGGCTCGACCACCAACAATCTCGAGCGCCAGAAGCAGGTCTCGTTCACCATCACGCATTTCGTCACCGCGAACCGCTTCGTGTCGAAGAAGTCGGCGAACCTGAAGACGGTCGACGACCTGAAGGGCAAGACCGTCGTGTCGACCTCCGGCACCACCAATATCAAGCAGATCACCGAGATCGGGGCACAGAAGGGCCTCAACCTCAACATCCTCGCCGCCAAGGACCACGCCGAGGCGTTCCTGATGGTGGAGACCGGCCGCGCGGCTGCCTTCGTGATGGACGACATTCTGCTCTACAGCCTGGTCGCCGGATCGAAGTCGCCGAACGATTATACGATCTCCGCCGACGCGCTTTCGGTCGAGCCCTACGGCATCATGCTCCGCCGCGACGATGCTCCATTCAAGAAAGTCGTAGATGAGGCCATGATCGCCACCTATCGCAGCGGCGCGATCAACCCGATCTACGACAAGTGGTTCCTCCAGCCGATCCCGCCCAAGGGGCTCAACCTGAACGTGCCGATGAGCG
>DASXNH010000106.1:0-2899 GCA_036495195.1 Candidatus Dormiibacterota bacterium | reverse complement strand
ACCTGGGCGGTGCTGATCGAGGTGGTGCTTGACATCACGGATGCATGGAATGGGCCCAGGACGACTGTTGCCTTGGGTACGGTGCCGGTGCTGGACAAGGAATGCAGCGTCACTGCCGTGGCGCCGATACCGAGCCCGACCGAGCCCAGGCCCATGGCGGCGTTTGCCCACGCGGTGTGGGTGGGCTGGATGCCACGCTGTGCCAGTCGGGTGTCTACCTGCTTGTCGATCTCCGAGCTGATCCTTTCGATCAGCCCCTCGGCCAGGGCACCTTCGTACTCATGACCCAGTTCGCTATGCGCGGCCGCCGCGGCAGCGACGTCCTCATGTGCCTGCACGTCCATACTCCAAGGTAAGTCGCGACCGGTGGTCGAAGTAAGTGGTGCAGCAGCAAAGACAGCAACCGTATTGCCCTCAGCAGGCCCTCATAGGCCTGTGACCTGCTCCAACGACCATAGAGCGGTGGAAATGGGATTTGAACCCACGGAGGGGTTGCCCTTCACACGCTTTCGAGGCGTGCACCCTCGGCCACTAGGCAGCTCCGCCACGGATTACGGCGCGCCTCGGCGATCCGGGTGCATCACGTAGAACACAGACCACCACTCACCGTCGGGTTCGGGGTCCCGGGCCGCGAACTCGTCCAACACCTCTTGGATTCGGCTGCTGAACTCCTCGCGACTTTCTGGGCGCAGCCGAAGCCCGAGGCGGGACATGTGGACGGGCTCGCCGCCCGCTTCATCCAGCTCCTCGAGGAACGTACGCAACATCACGTCCGCCTGACTTGATCGCTCGGGTGGGTCGTGGACCTCAAGCGTCCAGGACTTGCCGGTCGTTTGATACGGGACCTCGCGGCCGCCCCGAGTGCTCATACGCACGGGCAGAGCCTGCAGAAAGCCTGTGTCGACCAGTCGGCGAACATGATGTAGCACCGAGGCCGGGTCGCGTCCCAACCGTTCTGCAATCTCCTTATTGCTGAGCGCTTCCCCCAGGCACAGCCGCAAGATGCGGAGCCGCAGCGCCGACCCCAGCACGCGCGCCTCGGCCTCTGTTGCCCGCCGACGCACGGACGCGACCGGCTCGACAGCGCGTAGAGGCACAGGTTCCGACTCGGTCACCCTCCCAGCATAGGGTCTGGTGATTGAGATTTTCCAATCTACGGATTGATTTTTCCCAATCTCGGGTTCAAGCTGGCCAAGTGAACCACGAGAGCCTCCTCTTTCACCGCGACTTCCGCCTGCTCTGGATCGGCGACACGATCAGCCAAGTTGGCACCATGATCACGATGATCGCGATGCCGCTCCTCGCGATCAGAACGCTGCACGCCACCCCGTTCGAGGTCGGCCTTCTCACCGCGTTCGAATTCCTGCCCTTTCTGGTGATTGGCCTGCCCGCCGGTGCCTGGGTGGACCGGATGCGTCGGCGCAACGTCATGATCGCTGCAGACCTCGGGCGGGTCGTCACTCTCGGCTCGGTCCCGCTCGTCGCGGCATTCGGCGTGCTGACGATCTGGCAGTTGTACGCGGTGGTGCTGCTGACCGGCGCCCTGACGGTGTTCTTCGACGTGTCCTACCAGAGTTACCTGCCCTTTCTGGTGGGCCGCGACCACCTTGTGGAGGGCAACGCGAAGCTGCAGGGTACTCAGTCGGTGGCGCAGGTCGCGGGGCCGAGCATCGGCGGATTGCTAGTCCAGCTGCTGACCGCGCCGTACGCCATTGCGATCGACGCGGCGAGCTATCTGTGGTCCGCGTTGTCGGTTGGAGCGATCCGAGGACACGAACCGAAGCCGGAACGCGCGGCAGACGCACATCTGCTCCGGGAGATACGTGAGGGCGTCGCCTTCATCGTCCGGCATCCCATCCTGCGCCCGGTTGCCATCTGCACTGGTACCTCCAACCTGTGGAGTGCTGGCGGCGAGGCGATGTTGATCGTGCTGCTCGCCCGGACGCTACATCTGTCAGCCGGAGCGATCGGCGCGCTAATGTCGGCGGGCGCTGTCGGTGGCCTCCTCGGTGCTCTTACCACCAAACGGCTCGCCCGCCGACTCGGCGAGGGCCCGCTGACCTGGATTAGCGTCGCGGTGACCGGACTGACGGCCCTAGTGTGGCCGTTCCTGCACCGCGACTGGACCTTGGGCCTGTTCGTCGTGACCCAGCTAGTGATGTTTGCCGCGAATGTGATCTACAACGTCACCCAGGTCAGCTTCCGACAGCGGCTCTGCCCGGAACGGCTTCTGGGTCGGATGAATGCCAGCATGCGGTTCCTCGCATGGGGCACGATGCCAATCGGCGCGTTGCTCGGCGGCGCGCTCGGCTCTACAGTCGGGTTGCGGGCCGCGCTACTCGTCTCGGCGATCGGATCCAGCCTGGCGTTTCTGTGGGTCTATTTCTCGCCGCTGCGCTGGCTACGCGAGGTGTCCAACGAAGGCGACGAACCGCCCCCCCGAAGAGAAGGTCGGTCCCACTCGTGGCGGGTGATGCGCCCCACCGGGAGATAGGCGACACTCGGCAGCGTGGTAAACGCTGAGCCGCGAGCTCCGGGGTCGCTGCGGAAGATGCTGGTGCCGCTGGCGCTGGCACAGTTCATCTGCAGCTTCGCGGGCTCCAACATGAACGTCATGATCAACGACATCAAGGACGACCTGCATACCAGCGTCCAGAGCGTGCAGGTCTGCATCACCCTGTTCCTCCTGATCATGGCCGCTCTCATGATTCCGTGCGGGAAGTGGACCGACCGGGTGGGCCGCAAGCGGTGCTTCATGGTCGGGCTGATCATGTACGGGATCGGCGCGGTGCTCAGCGCCGCTGCGCCCGGCATCGGCGTGCTCATCCTGGGCAACTCCATCTTCGAGGGATTCGGCACCGCCCTGCTGATCCCGCCCGTCTATATCCTCGTCACCGTC
>DASXNH010000105.1:0-2186 GCA_036495195.1 Candidatus Dormiibacterota bacterium | reverse complement strand
CGGTCATGAGCTTCCAGCCAGCCCAATCGTCTTCGGCCATGCCGTCCTCGATGCTGACGATGGGGTAGCGCTTGATCCAGCCGTCGTACAGATCCACCATCTGGGACGCGGTGAGCGTCTTGCCTTCTCCGGCGAGGATGTAGCTGCCGTTTGCGAAGAGCTCGCTGGCGGCCACGTCGAGCGCCAGCGCAACGTCTTCGCCCGGCTTGTAACCGGCGGCGAGGATGGCCTCGATGATCAGGGTCAGCGCCTCCTCATTCGATGTGAGGTTCGGGGCGAAGCCGCCCTCATCCCCCACTCCGGTCGCCAGCTTTCGCTTCTTCAAGACATTTTTCAATGCGTGGTAGACCTCGGACACCGCGCGTATCGCTTCGGTGAACGAAGGCGCTCCAACCGGGCACACCATGAATTCCTGCAGGTCGACGGAGGTGTCTGCGTGCGCGCCGCCGTTGAGGATGTTGGCCATGGGCAACGGTAGGAGATGCGCCTGGGCGCCTCCTAAATAGCGATACAGCGGCGTTTCCATCGCGGCTGCTGCCGCCCGTGCCGCGGCCAGAGAGACGCCGAGGATCGCGTTCGCGCCCAGGCGCGACTTGTCGCGAGTGCCATCCATCTCGATCAGAGCCGCATCCAGCGCGGGCTGGTCCAAGATGTCCATGCCGATCACCTTCTCGGCGATCTCGTTCTCAACGTTCCAAACGGCCTTCTGAACGCCTTTGCCGCCGTATCGCGTGGGGTCGCCGTCGCGCAGCTCGACGGCCTCGTGCTTTCCGGTCGAGGCGCCCGACGGCACGATCGCGGTGCCGCTGCCCGCATCGGTGGATGCAGTGACCGAAATCGTCGGATTGCCGCGCGAATCCAAGACCTCGAGCGCGCTGAGTCCTTTGAGGCGAACCACGAACCGGAAGTCTAGGGCGTGGCGATCGGGACCGGCCAGAGCGGCAGGCGGGGATGAACGCTGAAGCCGTAGTTCAGGAGCACGGTGGCATCCGCGGCCGAGACGCCTGTCGCGTTGAGCACGACCACGGCGAGGTGCCGGCCGCCGCGCGTCGCGGTCGTCAGCATGCAGCCGCCCGCGTCGTCGGTGAGGCCGGTCTTGAGGCCTGTCGCGCCCGGATACGTCCACAGCATCACGTTCAGGTTGTACGGATGGAAGGCTTTGTGCGTGCTCGAGGCGGGGATCGAGATGTCCTTGGTGGCCGCAATCGCGGCGAGCTCGGGATAGTACTTGTCGAGGTAGGCGGCGACGTGGACGAGGTCGTGGGCCGACATGCCATGCCCGGGGGCATCGAGGCCGCTGGGGTTGACAAAGTGGCTGGCCGTCAGGCCGATGCTCGAGGCCTTGGCGTTCATCTGGCGGATGAACCGGTCGCGGGGCACGATCCCGCGAGCGAGAGCCTCGGCGGCGTCATTGCCCGAGTCGAGGAACAGACCGTCGAGCAGCTGGTGCACGGTCAAGCGTTCGCCTGGCGAGAGGCCCATGACGCTGGGAGTGATTTGTGTCGCGGCCTTCGCGACCTGCACGACCTGGTCGAGCGATGTCGAGTCGTCGACCGCGACCATCGCGGTGATGAGCTTGGTCAGGCTGGCGGGAGCCCGAGAGGTTTCGGGGTCGCGCTGCCACAACACCAGGCGGGTGTCGAGGTCGACGAGGTAAGCGGCCTGGCCGTGAATGGGGAGGTTGGGCTGTGGGTTGGTCGCCAGCCAGAGATTTGAGAAATCGAAATGGTCGAAGTTGGCGGGGATGGGAGCGGCCAATCGACTCTGATCGAACCTGGTCGTGGTGGGGATGGGGCGCTTGGCCGCAATGAAGCTGCTCGTCAATCCGGCCGCGACGACCGTGACCACGGCAAGAAAGAAGACGAACCGGTCGCGGCGCCGACGCCGGCGGCCGCGCGTCCGTGGGTTACCGCTTAGTGGAACGTAGGCTGCGACGCTGGGAACCCCCTGAGCTAGTCTGGCGAAATTCTAACAGCCACCCCCTCCCCGCTTGCCGGGGAGGTGGCGGCGCAGCCGCCGGAGGGGAGCTCAAAACTGTTTGTCTCCCCGCTCGCCGGGGCGGTCGGGATTTTCCCTCCCCGCTTGCCGGGGAGGTGGCGGAGCAGCCGCCGGAGGGGAGCTCAGAACTTTTGTCTCCCCACTCGCCGGGGAGGTGGGGCATTTTCCTCCCCGCTCGCCGGGGAGGT
>DASXNH010000104.1:0-2728 GCA_036495195.1 Candidatus Dormiibacterota bacterium | reverse complement strand
GAGCTGGGCTGACCCGCGACGTATCCGGGTCTGAGATCGCCTGTATTGATGAGGACTGGGCCCAGGTTCACGGGTAGAGGCGTCGGGGTAGGCGAGTTCGCGGGCTGGCCAGACGGCGAGGGCTCCGCAGGAGTTGGGGACGCAACGACGTTGGCGGCCGGTTGTTTGGTCAACAGATTGCGGCCGACCAATGTTCCGGCCGCAAGGATGAGGATCATCACGACGGCGATCGCGATATAGGTGAACGCCAGCCGCCTCGCATGTGACGAGGACGCGCCGTCCACACCGTCCTCCATCGCCGCCCCCGTCCGCATCGGCTGCACCGCCGGCGCAGGCTCGGCCCTGCCGAGGAATCTCTCGACCGACTGATCCAATTCCTCCGACGTGATGGCACCCTGGCGCTGCAAGAACGCGAGCGAGTGGATCCGCTCCTCCGGAGGCACAAAGATTCCCGGTCCGGCAAGGTCTCGAATCAGGCGCGCAGGCCCGAACTCGATCGCCGGTGGCGCCGGGGGGGCGATGCGCCAGATTGGCTGCACCCC
Source organism: Candidatus Dormiibacterota bacterium (assembly GCA_036495195.1). Lineage (GTDB taxonomy): Bacteria > Chloroflexota > Dormibacteria > Dormibacterales > Dormibacteraceae > Palsa-872. The sequence goes on along the minus strand of DASXNH010000104.1, from coordinate 2,186 downwards.
GTATTCGCTGTGGGGCAGGACCTCCAGTCCGCGGGCTTCGAGAATTCGACTCGGCATCAATGTCGACGTGAGGCGCGACGGCGGCTGTGTGGACATGTCATCTCGGAACAGCTCGAAGCCGATCAGCTGCCGGGTTGCGGGGTCGAAGTCAGGCGCCTTCCAGGCGAGGTCGACCACCGCGCCATTCGCCGTGGCGACGAGCTCTTGAACACGCAGATCGGAATTCATGGCGGTCTTCTCTCGCCTCGCGGCGATCATGAGCCGCGGCGACGCCGAAGGCAACAGGCGCGCGCTTGCTAGCTCGTCCGGATGTCGATGGCCAGTCGGGTCGGGCTCGTCAGCATGGTCGCCTGGTAGCAGGCGCTGGAGGAGAGCCCCACGCCCCATTGGGTCGTGTTCTCGAAGTCTCCGAGGTAGCGCACCTCGCGTATGCCCAGATATTTCGGCGTCTTGAAGTCTGTCGGCCCGCTGTACGCGGTGTGATTGTCGGCGCCCTGGATCGTGATCAGGAGGCCAAACTTGCCGGCCAGCGTCACCGTGGCCCCACTCGCGCCCATGGTGAATTTCGAGTTCGCCTGCGGGGCGATCTTGATGGTGCCCGTTTGCGAGCTCTTGAACTCGATGACCAGCCGGTCGTAGTCGGGAGGGTGGCTGCCGGGGCGGACCGCAGCGATCAGCGCGACGGGCGGCGCGGTCTGGTTCGTCACCGTCACCGGGGCCGACCCGCACACAAACGGGGATGCGGTCGGTGAAGGCGACGGCGCCACGGAGGGCGTGGGAGTTGGTCCATGCCCGAGCGCGGGCGGGTGATTCAGCGGGTTGTTGGCAAGAAGGACGCCAACCAGGATGACCGCGATCACGGCCGCCGCGAGAGCGCCGATCCACACCGGACCGCGCTCCTCGGGAGCGTGCACGACCGCTGCGCGCACGCGCTCGGGAAGGGATGGGTCGGGCGACCCGCTGATCGAGTCCATAGCGTCGCCGAGCTCGCGGCGGAAGTCTTCGCGGGTCACGTCAGATCACCTCCTCGAGGGTTAGGTCCGAGCGCAGCTTTCGAGCTGTTCGGTAAATGCGAGATTTGGCAGCCGCCGGAGAGAGGCCCAGGGTGCGGGCGACCTCATCGAGCGGAAGGTCGAGGTAGAAATAGAGAACCAGGGGAAGTCGTTCGTCGGGGCTGAGCTTCAGGAGCGCGGTTTTGAGGTCGGTCGATGTCTCATCGAAGTGATCGCGAGTCCCTGGAAGGGGCAGGACCTCGGCGACCTTCACGACCGACCACCAGCGCTGGCGGCGAAACATGCGGCATTCGTTGGCGACGATCGAAAGAAACCACGAGCGCAGGGAGGTGGCATCGCCGCGGAGCTGGCCGAACTTGCGCCAGGCCTTGATCGAGGCCTCCTGCACGGCATCCTCCGCAGCGGAACGGTCGGCCAGCATGACGGCCGCGAGTCTGTAGGCAGGGTTGAGCAGCGGCTCGATGAGGGCCGCGAAAGCGTGGGCATCACCCTGCGCCGCGCGGGCGATCATCTGGAGCCGCTGCTCAACCACGATGCCAATCATGTCTCGACCATTGGATGCGGCAATTGGGCGATTGGTTGCAGGTGGAGGCTTTGCGTAGCTCAGAGTCCCCTCCGGCGCCTTCGGCGCCACCTCCCCGGCGAGCGGGGAGGACATAAGGGCGAATGGTGGCTCACATAGACTCCGCCTCGTGCGCACCTTGGTTGTGGTTCTGGCCGCTGTATTCGTGCTCACCAGCTGCTCGACCTTGAGCCCGACCTCGCAGGCTTCGCCAATCGCCTCCTCCCCCACTCCCATCCAATCCTCGCCCTCTCCACCCGTCGTCCTGGCTACACCCACAAGCGCCAGCGCCGACAACCGCGCCGTCAAGTTCACCAAGGTCGCCGGCGGCCTGCAGAGCCCCGTCTACCTCACCGGGGCCGGGGATGGTTCCGGGCGCCTTTTCGTCGTCGAGCAGGCCGGCCTCATTCGCGTCATCAAGAACGGCCGCGTCCTCCCCACTCCCTTCCTCGACATCCGCTCCCTCGTCATTTCAGGTGGCGAGCAAGGGCTGCTGAGCGTGGCGTTTCACCCGCAGTTCAAATCAAATGGCGTGTTCGTCGTGGACTACACACGCTCGCCAAACGGCGACACGGTCATCGCGCGCTATAAGGCGCCGCCCGCCGGCGACG
>DASXNH010000103.1:0-28200 GCA_036495195.1 Candidatus Dormiibacterota bacterium | reverse complement strand
GAGTTCCGCAAGAGCCTGGTGCGAGAGCTCGACTACCGACGCGAAGCGCAGAACCTGGTGACGCTTGGGAAGAACCTCGAGGCGTTCGAGCACATCATCGTGCCCAAGCCGATCGACGACTACACCAGCAGCCGCGTGCTGACCATGGAGTACGTGAAGGGCGTCAAGATCACCAAGCTCAGCGACGTCGCCAAGCTGGAGCTCCCTGGCAAGCAGCTGGCGGATGAGCTTTTTCGCGCCTACCTCAAGCAAATCCTGATCGACGGCTTCTTCCACGCCGACCCGCATCCGGGCAATATCTTCGTCACCGACGACGGCCGCGTCGCCCTTCTCGATCTTGGGCAGGTCGGCTACATAACGCCGCGCCTGCAGGAGCATCTCACCCAGCTCATCTTTGCCGTGAGCGAGGGGCGGAGCGACGACGTGGTGACATACGCGCTGCGGGTGTCGGAGAAGACACCCATGTTCGACGAGATGGGCTTCGCGAGAGCAGTCGCCGACCTTGTGGCGACCCAGCAGGACACGACGATCAAGCAGGTGGAGGTCGGGAAGATAGTCCTCAGCCTCCTCGAGGTGTCAGGCCGGTTCGGCCTCATCGTCGCGCCCGAGCTGTCGATGCTGGGCAAGGCACTGCTGAACCTCGACCAGGTCGGCTACAAGCTGGACCCCGACTTCAACCCCAACGCGGCGATCCGCGAGAGCGCAGGCGAGATCATGAGACAGCGAATGGAGAAGAGCCTGTCGCCCGGCCACGTGTTCCAGAACATGCTGGAGATGAAGGACTTCGTCGAACGAATGCCCGGACGCGTCAACAGAATCCTGGACGCGATCGCGAACAACGAGGTCGAGCTGAGGGTGCAGGCGATCGACGAGAAGAAGCTGATCAGCGGCTTTCACAAGATCGCCAATCGCATCACGATGGGCATCTTGATGGCCGCCCTGATCATCGGCGCCGCGATGCTGATCAGGGTCCCGACGAGCTTCCAGCTCTTCGGCTACCCCGGCCTCGCGATCATCTTCTTCGTCATCGCAGCGGTTGGCGCGATTGGCCTGATGGTCCAGATCCTGAGAGACGACACGACCCCTAGTTCGTAGCCCGCAGGCTGTCACGCAGCCGGCCCAGGATCGGGTGCAGCTCGTGCGCCCCACGCACACCGGTCGTGTCGATGCCCCAGCCGCGTTTGGCGAGCACGAACGGGTGGGCCTGCTCGCCGCCGATGGAGCCGTGGCCCCCGGCCTGGACCTCGAAGTTGACCTGCCGGCCGTCTTTGAACGCTCCGAAGACGACGAGGTCGCCTGACATGTGGAAGGAGTTCAAGCGTGAGAGCTGCGCGAGCAGGACATCCGGATCGTCGTACTGCGCCAACACGGGTTTGACGGCCTCCCCCCGCAGCTCCTGCCCGCCGGTCAGGAACACGTCCGCGTCGTTGTCCCGCGCCATGACGAGCCCTACCCCGTCGATCGCCGCAATGTTTCGGGCCAGGTCAGGAAACTGAGCAGTCAGAGCGGAGTACGTGAATCGCTCGGGCCGGTCGGCAAAATAGAGGTGGGCCAGGCCGCCGGAGTTGGTGATGTTAACTCTGCCCGTCGCCTGCTCCTCCGGTGGACCGAACTCCTTGCCCTTCATCTCCGTGATGCGGTACCCAGGCAACCACCCGGCGACCAGCTCGCCGAAGGCTTTGTCGCTTATGCGGCCGAAGGGAATCGTGTCGATCTGGCCGTGGTCTGACAGCACGACCATTTCGTACCGGTCTCCACGGTTTCTGGCGATCTTCTTGATCGTGTCGTCGACGTGCCCGAGGATTCGCATCGCGTAAGCGTCGTCGGGGCCAAATGCGTGTCCCGTCTCGTCGAATGCATAGAAGCCCGCGTATATCGGCGAGTAGCCCTCGCGCATGGCCCTCGTGACAGCATGACGTGTGACGTGATGAACGAACATCTCCTCCAATACATCCGTCACCGCATAGGCCCCCGCTGCAATCCTGCCGGTGAGCCGGTCGCGGCCGAAGGCCAGGGCGGTCTGGGCGATCGAGTCGAGCCCGTGCCAGAGGAGGTCCAAAAGGTTGAGGGGATTGGCGAGGTAGGGCAGCACGATGCGCCACGCAGATCGAGACCCCTCTTCCTGCCCTGAGTAGCGGCGGTCCTGGTAGGCGATGCCGAACGTTTCGGCGGCGCCCGCCGGGTAGCACGCGGCGATGGCCGCGCCGCCCTCCGTCAGAGGGTGGCAGCCCTGGAAGTACTTGGCGGCCACCTTCTTGAAGGTCGAGCCCGCGCCGAACTGCACGAACAGCTGCTCCTTCCGGTCCCACCACCGAAAACTTGGAATCTCCGAGTTGTCGCCGTACAGAATGCCCGCCTGCACGAAGGGTGTCGTGGAAGGGATGCCGCACCTGTAACGGTGCAGCTCATAGCCTTCGGCCTCCATCAAGCTCTTGATGAACGGCATCCTGCCCTCCCGCAGCGCCTGCTCCATGGAGTCGGCTCCAAGACCGTCGACGTGAACGATCACCAGCCCACGCCCGCGCAGCTCAGGCACCGGACGATTCCTCGTCGATGTCCGCGAAAACAGGCAGGTGGTCGGAGCCGCGGATCTTCAAAGCCCAGGCGTGATGCTGGAACGCGTGCCCGCTCCTCATGTAGATCGCATCGAGCTTCTGCGACGTCCAATGCGTGCGCCGCACAGATTTCGTCAGCTCCACCAGCTCGGCCGACTTCGCGGACGCACGGATGCGCCGCCACATCTGGAGTCGGGGCATCCCGAACGTGTTGAGATCTCCAGCCACCAGCGTGAGTGGCACGGGCGGGCGCGCGTCGATGTCAGCCACGACGGCCCCGAACTGCTCGAGCTTATGGGTGAAACCGATCACGTCCAGGTGCACGACGTAAACGCGCAGGGTCGCAGATTCGGCGCGGAGCGCTATTCGCCTCTGCGGCGGGATGGCCCGCAGGAGCGTTCGCTCGGCGCGCGTCATCGGAATGACCCCGGCGCCGGTCAGCGCCACGACCTCGGGAGCGCTCGGCTCGAACGCACCGCGGCGCCAGAGCAGCGCATTGCCCTGGTCCCGCCCTCGGAGCATCTGCGCGGTGGCCTGGAATGATTGAAATTCCGGTCCCATGGCGTCGGCAATGGCCTCTGCGTCGGGGCGGCCGTCGTGGATCGAGGCCTCTTGCAGCGCGAAAAGGTCCACTTTCGCGAAGTCGGGATGGCGCCCGACCGCGTCAAGGACTTCGTCGAGCCGGAGGCCCATCTGGATGTTCCAGGTGCAGATCCGCATGGGTCCAGCATCACAGCAAGGACAGGGGGCGCGCCTCCTACAGCTCTCGCAGCCCTGGCCGAGAAGGTCAGCCGCGGGGGCGCGCCGGCTTTCTTCAATGCCTGGGACAGCCAGGACGAGCCGGGCGCAACCGCTGCGTGCCTGGAATTACGTGGGCCTCGTCCCACCTCCGGAATTGTCCTAGATCCAGCCCCGCCGCTTGAAGTAGTAGAGCTGTATCAGCACTGACGCCACCATCGTGCCGACCCCGATGAAGAATGCCTGGTCGGGCGTCTCGAGGTGAGAGGTGAGAAACAAGAAGTTCATGCCGTAGAAACCTGTCAAGAAGGAGATCGGCAGGAAGATGCTGGCGATGACGGTGAGCGTTTTCATGGTGTTGTTCAACCGGTTGGATACCGTCGACAGGTAAACGTCCATCGCACCCGTCAGCAGGTCGCGGAGCGAGTCGACTGTTTCGTACTGCCGGATCAGGTGGTCATGCACGTCGCGCCAGTAGAGGGTCAGCTCGTCGCCATGGATGTCCATCGAATGGGTGATCAGGCGCTGAAAAAGATCCCTTTGCGCGCCGATAAACTTCCGCAGCTCGATGACCTGGTGCTTGAGCTTGTAGATGTCCGCCAGGAGCTCTGGGGTCGCCTCGGCCAGGATCTGGTCCTCGAGGCTGTCGATGCGCTCGTCCAGAGTTTCGAGCAGGGGGAAGAGCGAATCGACAAGTTGGTCGATCACCAGGTACTGGAGAAATCCGGGGTTTCCCTTGGTCAGCTCGGGGCTGAGCTTGATCCTGGAGGCAAGCTCGACCAGGAGCTCGGCGGGGTCGTCATGAACCGTGACCAGGTAGTCCTTGGACACGAACATGTGGTGCTCCTGGAAAGCGAGCTCCTGGCCCTTGGTGAGCTTTGCGGTGAAGATCACGATGAACGTGTAGCCGTGGTACTCCTCGAGCTTGGGTCGCTGGTCCTGGTGCTTGATGTCCTCGATGGTCAGGTGGTGGAATCCGAAGACCTTCTCCAGCAGCTCGAGGTCCTTGTCGTCGGGGGCCTGAATGTCAAGCCAGAACCCATCCTCATGGCAGACCTTGAGCCGAGCTGCGATCGCCTTGTCGGTTGGATTCTCGAGTGAGGCACCCTTGGTGGTTATGAGCGTGCGCACGTGGGCCCTACTGTAGCGTTGACGCCATGAGGAGCCTCCCCGAGACGCTTGGCCGAGCCTTCCTGTGAGCCGGTTTCGCGGCGAGACCGGGGAGCAGTCCGGCATCGCCTTGGGCATGCTGGCCACGGACGTCGGTGAGATCGCACGCCAGCTGGATGGCTACGGCTGCCGGGTGATCGGGCTCTTCGACGGCGAAGCGGTCGGGTTGGGCTCGCAGGCGATGGCCGGCATCGACTCAGGCCAGCGGCGGGCGCTGAACAGGGTTACGCGCACCTGGTGACCCGCCTGATGGCGCGGCTCTCGAAGCCATCGATGGACTGGCTCCTCGTGTTCGTGCCGGTGTCGATGGTCGCCGACCTGCTGGCTCACCAGCCTGTCTTCGTCTTCATCACCTCGGGCCTCGCCATCGTGCCGCTTGCGGGCCTCATCGGGCGCTCGACCGAGCAGATCGCAAATCGTGTCGGCCCCCGCCTCGGCGGCTTGTTAAATGCCACGTTCGGAAACATCACCGAGCTCATCGTCTGCGTTCTGCTGATCCAGGCCAGCAACTTCTTCATCGTGAAGGCGTCGCTGATCGGATCGATCCTCGGCAACCTCCTGCTCGTGCTGGGAATCTCATTCATCGTGGGCGGATTTCGTCACAAGGAGCAGCACTTCAACCCACGCGCCGCCGGCGTTCACTCGGCCTCGCTGCTCCTCGCCGTCGCCGGTCTGCTGGTGCCGGCCCTCCTGGTCCTGACAACACCAAGCGTTGGCTTCGTGCAAAAAGAGATCGTCAGCGCAATCGTGGCGATGGTCCTCATCGTGCTGTACGTCGCCGCGCTGGTCTTCACCGAGATCACGCACGCGCATCTCTTCGAGAGCAAAGATCCCGAGGAGCGCGCGGCGCTGTGGTCAATGCGAACATCGGTCATCGTTCTGGTGGTCGCAGCGCTGCTGGTCGGGCTGGAGTCGGAGCTGCTGGTCAGCTCGCTGACCCCAGCCATCGAAGCGCTGAGCCTTCCCCCGATATTCGTCGGTCTCATCGTCATTCCGATCATCGGCAATGCGGCGGAGCACTCGTCGGCAGTTTTCTTTGCCATCAAGAACCGCCTCGACGTCACGCTCGAGATCGCCGTCGGCTCATCTACTCAGGTTGCGATGTTCGTGGCCCCGATCCTGGTTTTCGTCAGCCTCGCCCTTGGGCATCCGATGGACTTCGTCTTCACCGCATTTGAGATCGCCGTGGTGTCGGTCGGCACGCTCATTGTCGCCTTGATCGCCCTCGAAGGTCGCAGCAACTGGCTGTCTGGCATGCAGCTCGTCGGCGCCTACGTGATCATCGCGGCGGCAGGCTTCTTCATCAAATCGGCTAGCTGACGCCGAACCTTTTTATTCGCGCTCCAGGCGGGTCTGGCACGCGACGCAGCGAGTCGCCTCGGGCAGGAATCGCAACCGCTCGGCTGAGATCTTCTGGCCGCAGTCCTCGCAGATCCCGTACTCGCCCGTCGCGTGCCGGCTCTTGGCGTGCTCGGCCTGCTGGCGATTCTCATCGAGGAGGCGTTGAACGGTCTCGGTCGTCGCCTTGTCGCTGAGAATCTGCGCGAAGTCTGACTCCCCAAATCCCTTGCTCATGCCCCCAGCCTAGACCTCTGAGTGCCCGAAATCCAGCCCCATAAAGCCTCGTCTCCTACGGGGGAGTCGGGACGCTCTCAGCCCCCTTGGTCAGGTGCGTACGTCGGTGCGCGCGAGCACGCCCTCGTCGTCCCAGCCGTGCCAGCCGTGCGGTTCGATCCAGGCGCTGACGCGCTTGGCGTTCCGGTTCGAAAAACGCTCGCCGGTGTACCTGAGACAGAGTCTGTCGATGTCGACGAGATCGACATCGTCGACGATCCGAACCACTGACCCGTACAGGCTCACGTGGCGATACCAATCGCCGTTCTGAGGGGGGACGTCCCCCCTCAGGGCATCGGGCCAGGCAGAGCCAGGTCCCCAAGCCCCTTCGTGGCCCAGGGCGGTCAGGCTGGCTTTGGGGTTGGCTCGCAACCAGCGCAGCCGGCTGCGGCTCTCGTGCATGTTGACGAGGATCAAGCTGTCCTCCCAGTCGTACCAGGTGGCCACGGTCATCGGATACCCGTCGGGCCGGATGCACGCGATGACAGCTGGATTGGGCTTCTTCAAGAAGTCGACTACGGCAGGCGGAAGCTCGACCAAGAGCCAAGTCTGACACCTGCGGATGGTACGGTCGTGAGGTGACGGTGCAGGCCGGCGGCATCAAGCTCGACATGCTTCTTGACGAGCCCATCGATTGGCGATACAAGTCATTTCCAGCGGATGCTCCCACGAGGATTCGCGACGTGCGCTCGCGCGCGTGGAACGTGCTTGGCGGCGATTTCCTCCCTCCGGTGATGGTCTTGAAGGATTCGGCGCTCCGTCACAACAGCCATCTCGTGGCGGCCTACTGCAAGCGCCACGACTTCCTGCTCGCGCCACACGGCAAGACCGCGATGGCGCCGCAGCTTCTCAAGCTCCAGCTCGACGACGGCGCGTGGGCGGTCACTGCGGCCACCATCAGCCAGGTTCGCGTCTGGCGCGCCATGGGCGTGGAGCGCTTGATACTCGCCAACCAGCTCGTGGAACCGGCCGCGATCCGCTGGATCGCGACCGAGCTCGACGCCGACCCTGCCTTCGACTTCTACTGCCTGATCGATTCGGTTGCCGGCGTGCGACTTCTCGAATCGACCATTGCCGGCACCAGGCTGGCCAGGCGCCTGCAGGTCCTCCTCGAGGTCGGACCCGAAGGCGGCCGGACCGGCTGCCGGACCCACAAGGAGGCCTTCGAGGTGGCGCGCGCCGTCGCGAGCTCAGACCGACTTGCGCTTGCAGGTGTCGAAGCTTTCGAGGGCGTGATCGGCGCGCCGAGCATCATTGCCACGCTCCATGCGGTTGACGATTTTCTGACCAACATGCGCGCGCTCGTCGAGGAGCTGGACGAGGCTGACATGTTCGCGCAGGCCGCCGCGGTGATGGTCACCGCGGGTGGCAGCGCGTTTCCGGACCGCGCGGTGGCTTGCCTCGGCGGCGAATGGAACCTCAGCCGGCCGGTGCGCTTGGTGCTCCGAAGTGGCTGCTATCTGACTCACGACGCCGCCCACTACAAGCAACTGTCGCCGTTCGGCGGGCGCATCCCCGAAACAGGTCCGCTCGAGGAAGCGCTCGAGATTTGGGGAGCTGTCCTTTCGCGACCCGAGCCGGGGCTCGCCATCCTGGGATTTGGCAAGCGCGACGTGCCGCATGATCTGGAGCTTCCAGAGCCGCGCCTGGTCAAGACTCCGGGTCCGCAGCCGCCAATCCCTCTCCGGGCCGAGGCTTCCATCTCAAAAGTGATGGACCAGCACGCCTTCCTGACCGTTGGAGCGGGCGCGAACCTGAAGGTGGGGGACCTGGTCGGATCTGGAATCTCGCACCCGTGCACCGCCTTCGACAAGTGGCGGCTCATCCCCGTGGTGGACGACGGCTATGTGGCGATCGACGCCGTCCTCACATACTTCTAGGTGTTGAAGCTGCACGAGCTGCGCGGCGTTCTGCCCGCGCTGGTGACACCGCTGACGCGGGATGGCGCAGTCGATGAGCCTGCGATTCAGCGCTTGGTCGAGCACATGCTCGCCGGCGGTGTCCACGGCCTACTTGCACTGGGCTCGACCGGTGAGGTGGCCTCGCTTGACCAGGCGGCACGTCGCCAGGTGCTCGCCGCTGTCGTCAAGGCGGCCGCCGGCCGGGTGCCTGTGCTCTGCGGCGTCGCACAAAGCCGCCTTGCCGATGCGAAGGCGGAAGTGATCGCCGCCGCGGCGCTCGGCGCCGACGCCGTCCTCGTCGCTCCTCCTTATTACTATCCGACCGACCAGGCTACGGTTCTGAGCTTCTATCGAACGCTCTGCGAAAAGAGTCCCCTGCCGATTCTGGTCTACAACATTCCCCAGAACACAAAGGTGGTGGCCGACCCGGCGACTGTGGCGGCGCTCGCGCGTGAAGGCGTCGTCGTAGGGATCAAGGACTCCAGCCGCGACTTCGAATATTTCGAGTCTGTCTGCGTGGCGACGCGCGGCCTGGCTGACTTCCGAATCTTCACGGGCAGCGACACCATGCTGCTCGCCTCGTTGGTGCTGGGCGGCGCCGGCACCATCTGCGGCGGCGCCAACATCGCCCCGGACTGGGTGGTGAGGGTCTTCGATGATTTCGAGCGGGGCGATCTGAAGGCGGCTCGAACCCACCAGGATTCGCTGCTCGAGCTGGTGCTGGCAGTCCGCGGCGGCGTGTTTCCGTCAGCGATCAAGGCGGCGCTGCACCTTCAAGGCTTGTGCGAGCCGTGGCTCGCGCCGCCGGTGGCGCCGCTCGACGAGGCTTCGGTTGCGCGTCTGCGCGATCGGATGCAGGGTTGGGGCCTGCTGGCCGAGGCGCGACAAGGGGCTTCATGAGCAGCGGCGGGGCTGGAACCGCTGAGGTCGCCATCATCGGCGCGGGCATCCATGGTGCGAGCGCCGCGTTTCACCTCGCGTCGATGGGCGTGAAACCCGCGGTCTTCGAGCGAGTGGCGCCCGCCGGCGGTCCGACCGGACGATCGTCCGCCATCTGCAGGGCGTACTACACGAACCCCTATCTCGCCCGCATCGCGCACGCGAGCCTCGAGATGTTCCGCTCGTTCGCGGACCTGACCGATGGCAGGGACTGCGGCTATCACCAGACTGGCGCCGTCTATCTGCACTCCGACGCCGACACGGCGGCTCTGCACGAGGCGGCGAGGTACATGAATGCGATCGGCACTCGCATCGAGATGCTCAACCCCGCCGACCTGCGGCGAGAGTTCCCGCTGTTCAACGGCGACGGTGTCGGCGTAGCGGGTTGGGAGCCGGGGGCGGGTTACGCAGATCCGGTGGCCACCACGGCCGGGCTGCTGGCGAGGGCATGCGAGCTGGGAGCCACACAGCGCCTGTACACGCGTGTGGTGGGCGTGCGGCCCCGCTCTGGCGGCGGAGCACGGCTGTCCCTGGAAAGCGGCGAAACGACCGAATGCGAGCGCCTGCTCATCGCGGCGGGCCCGTGGACGAGGTCGCTCGCGGCGCAGCTCGGACCGGAGCTGCCGCTGACCGTCGAGCGGCATTACGTGGCGACCATCCGCTGGCACGCCGCTCGCGAGATGCGATTCGCGCACGCCGACGTCCTGGGCGGTTACTACTGCAAGCCTGAGGGCGAGGATCTCTACTGTCTCGGTCCGTTGACGCCGGAGCCCGAGGTCGATCCGGACGAGCCGGTTCGTGGCCTTGACGCCGAGGAGTCTCACGGCCTGGCGCGGCTTGCCACCAAGCGCATCCCCCGCTTGAGAGAGGCGGTATCGACGGGAGGGTGGGCGAGCCTGTACGACGTGAGCCCGGACTGGATGCCGGTGATCGGGGAGATAGCTCCGGGCATCTTCGTCGACGCGGGCACGAGCGGCCACGGCTTCAAGCTGGGCCCCGCACTGGGCGCGGATGTGGCGTCCCTGCTGATGGGCAGGGAGGTGGATGAGGGCATCCGAGACTTCACGCCGGACCGCTTCGCCACGGGCCAGCCATTGGCCGCGGGGTACGGGTCAGCCAAGATCCTGGGCTGACCAGCCACAACTCGGCTGGGCTTGGTGCGAGGGTTCGCTGCGCTCCCCCGGAAGCGGGGTTGCGCTCTATATAGCTTCATGATATATCCTTGTGCGATATGGAACTGACCAACACGTCCTTCCTCATGCTCGGCATGGTGGCGCTGGGCCCCATGTCCGGCTACGACATCAAGCAGATGGCCGACGGCTCGACCCGTCACTTCTGGCAGATCAGCTATGGACAGATCTATCCCGAGCTCAAGGCTCTCGAGAAGGCGGGCATGGTCCAGGCCGCGGAAGCGGCACGAGGCTCACGCCAGCGCACCCTCCACCAGCTGACGGACACCGGTGCCGAAGCCCTGAACGATTGGGTCTCCGACGCGACGGTTACGCCGGTCGAGCTCCGAGACGAGATGCTGCTGAAGCTTTTCTTCTCCGACTCCGTCGGCAAGCCCGAGCGTGTCGCCCTGGCCCGCAACATGGCGCGGCGCCACCGCGATGCTGCCGGCGGCCTCGCCGCCCAGCAACCACCGGAGCCGGAAACCCCCTGCCCGATGCGCCTGGAGGTGTTGCGATTCGGCATCGGCCTCCACACGTGGTGTGCGGATTTCTACACGCAGCTCGCCGACCGCATGGATTCAGAAGGAGCGCCGACCGATGTTTGATGCCATAGCCCGTACCGTCTCGCACCACCCATGGCGCGTCGTCATCTCAGGGATCGCGTTCGCGGCAATCTGCGGCATATTCGGTGGGCCGATCGCGGGACTTCTCCAGGGGGGAGGGTTCAGCGACCCCGCATCGCAGTCGAGCACCGCTGCCAAACGCATCGAGGCGGCGACGGGCATTCGGCCAGACGGCGGGGTGATCGTGGTCGTGAAAACTGGTCAGCCGGCGACGAGCCAGGCGACGATGGATGAGGTCGATCGCGTCACGCAGATCGTCGCAGCGGACCCAGGCGTCAAGGTCGCTTTCAATTACTACGTCACCAACAGCTCCGCGCTGGTCTCCAATGACGGCACGGAGACCCTCGTGATCGGCGAGCTGCGAAGCATGTCCGACACTGAAGCAGGCGTCGCTGCGACCCGCATCAAACAAGCCCTTGCGGGCGATCCCGCCGTCAGGGTCGGAGGCTTCGCCCTGGCCAACACGCAGGTTCAGTCGCAGGTCAGTGCCGACCTCGCCAAGGCCGAGGAGCTCGCGTTTCCAATCCTCTTCCTGCTCTCGCTGTGGGTGTTCCGAGGCGCGGTCGCGGCCCTCCTGCCGCTGCTGGTGGGTGGCGTGACGATCCTGGGCTCGTTCTTCGGCCTGCGGCTGGTCACGCTGGAGACGCCGCTCTCGATCTTCGCCCTCAACCTCGTCACCGGGATGGGGCTTGGACTGGCTATCGACTACAGCCTCTTCATGGTGTCGCGCTTCCGCGAGGAGCTCGCCGCCGGCCGCACCACCGATGAGGCTCTCCGCCAAACCCTCAACACGTCCGGACGAACGATCCTTTTCAGCTCTCTCACCGTCGCCGCGGCCATCGCGTCCCTGACGGTCTTCCCCCAGAAGTTCCTTTATTCGATGGGCATCGGCGGCGTGGTCGTGGCACTGGTCGCGTGCGGCGTCTCTCTCCTGGTTCTGCCTGCGGTGCTCAAGCTGCTCGGGCCTCGTGTCAACGCCCTGGCGCCGCGCTCATGGCGGCGACCCCTGGAGGTCGGTGACGGCTTTTGGTATCGCCTGTCCCACTTCGTCATCAGGCGCCCGCTTCCCGTCGCCATCGGCGGCGCGGCGATTCTCCTCACCCTCGGCCTCCCGTTCACCGGGATCAAGTTCACCAGCGTGGACGCGTCTGTTCTACCCACGACGACGAGCAGCCGGCAGGTCGCCGACATCCTCGCGAACGACTTTCCATTCACGTCCCGGTCAAGCATTTACGCGATCGCTGACGCGCCGGCCAGCGACGCCACAGCCGTCCAAACGGTCGCCGATCGGATCAAGGCGCTGGCCGGAGTGACTGGCGTGGACATTTCTCCCGCGGGCAGCGCAGCCTGGCGCCTCGACGTGCACACGACCGATGGGGGCCTCGCGGCCTCCACGCTCGATGTCGTCAAAGGCATCCGGTCGCTGCAGACCCCGATCCACCTCCAGGTGGGGGGGACGAGCGCAGCGTTCATCGATCTTCAGGCCAGCCTGGCATCGCACCTGCCCACGGCAATCGCGATTGTTATCACCGCGACCGTGCTGCTGCTGTTCCTGATGACCGGTTCTCTTCTCCTCCCGCTGAAGGCGGTCGTCATGAACGCGCTCACGCTGAGCGCTGCCTTCGGAGTGCTGGTCCTGGTCTTCCAGGACGGCAACCTGTCGGGCCTGCTCGACTTCACCAGCCAGGGCGCCCTCGAATCGACGCAGCCAGTCCTGCTGTTCGCAATCGTGTTCGGTCTTTCGACCGACTACGGTGTGTTCCTTCTGAGCCGGATCAAAGAGGCGCGCGACGCCGGGGAGTCGAACTCCGAGTCGGTCGCTGTCGGCCTTGGGCGCACGGGCCGCGTGGTGACAGCGGCCGCGCTGCTGTTCTGCGTCGCCATCGGAGCTTTTGCGACGTCGCAGATCGTGTTCATCAAAGAGCTCGGAATCGGCACCGCCGTCGGTGTGATCCTCGACGCGACGATCGTTCGCGCGCTGCTCGTGCCCGCCCTGATGGGCCTGCTGGGTAGGTGGAACTGGTGGGCGCCCAGGCCGTTGCGCTGGCTGCACACACGAATCGGATTCAGCGAGGGTGGGTGGAGGCCCGCCCGGGTCGTCGCGCCCGTGCTCAGCGGCGGGTGAGCCTCGTCGCCCCGCAGTTCGACTAACCTCTCACGTGCGCATGAGAGTCCGGGGCCTGCAGCATGTTTCGTCGCCATTCGCCGCAGGCGGACACGGTGCCCTGCGCGCCTTCTACGGTGAGCTCCTGGGTTTGCGAGAGCTGGCGACCCCGACCGCGTTGGGCCACTTAGACCTGCTTTGGTTTGCGGCCGGGGACGGCCTCGAGCTGCATTTCTTTCGTGGCCCGACCGACGTCGCCGCCGCTCGACATCTCTGTCTCGAAGTCGAGGACCTCGATGAGGCACGACGTCGCCTGCACGAAGCGGGCCATGAGCCATACGACGACACCCCGATCCCGAACCGGCCCAGATTCTTCTGCCGAGATCCGTTCGGCAACCTGATCGAGTTCACCCATATCGAGGGGCCCTACCCGAGTCAGCCTCTCTAGTGCCAGGCAGTCAGCGCACAGGCACGGTCATGGTGCTCGCGTCGGCGACGTGTTTTGCAACGTTGCCGATTCTCGCGAAGCTCGCATACAGGGCAGGACTTGGCGCCGAGCAAGCTCTCGCGTGTAGATTCGTGCTCGCGGCCGCAGGCATGATTGCCCTCGCCTACCTTTTCGGCCACAACCTGCTCCGCCTGCATCGCGGCCGGTTGCTGATCCTGCTTGCGATGGGTTTCTTCGGGTACTGCGCGCAGTCGCTCACCTACTTCGTGGCCCTGCGGACCCTCCCGGCTTCGCTGGTGGTGCTCATCGCGTACATCTATCCGAGCCTCGTCGTTGCGGCGGGTTGGTTGTTTCTACGGCGCCATGTCTCCGCGAGGCATCTGATCGCGCTGGTGGCGAGCTTTGTCGGGCTCGTGTTGCTGGTCGGGGGTGGGGCGCGGTTCGAGTTCTCATGGGCGCTCGTGCTGGCGGTGGCCTCCCCTGTCATCTACACCGGATACATCCTTGTGGGAGAGAGGGTGATGGACTCGGTGCCGGCGCTGCCGGCGAGCGCGGTGATCATCAGCGGAGCAGCCATGTCGTTTGCGCTCGTGGCGGCAGTCAGCAACCAGCTCATCTTTCCGCCCACCGCCGCGGGCTGGGCTGTCGCGGTCGGGCTTGCGGTGGTGCCAACCATGGTGGCGATATCGCTGTTCCTGGCGGGCCTCCCGAGGGTCGGGGCCGCACGTGCGGCCCTCTTGAGCACGTGGGAACCGGTGGTTGCGGTCGCGCTGGCCATCATCCTGTTCGGGGATCGAATGTCGCCGATCCAGGCGATCGGTGGCGTCCTGGTGATCGCTGCGGTGGTGGTCGTCCAGGGGGCGCAGACATGGAAGCCCGTCGCGCACATCGATTGATGCTCGATTCCCCCCAGACGACGCCGCTCCCTGCGAGGCGCTAGATTGACGCGAATGATCCCCAACCTCATCGGGTCACAGTGGCGCACTCCTGACGTCGGTGATTCCCTGCCGATCTACAACCCCGCGACGGGCGAGGTCATCGGCCAGGTCCCGATGTCTGGTGCGAAAGAGGTGGACGCCGCCGTGCAGGCGGCTGCCGCGGCTTACAAGACCTGGTCACGCACCGCACTCATGGAGAGGGTGCGCTTGATGTTCCGTTACAAGGCGCTGCTCGAAGAGCACTTCGAGGATCTGGCCGCCATCATCACGCGGCACCACGGGAAAACCCTCGAGGAGTCGCGTGGCGAGGTGCGCCGAGGCATCGAGGTCGTGGACTTCGCGTGTGGCGCGCCGACCCTGCTCCAGGGACGCACCCTGCGCGAAGTATCGGGCGGAGTGGACCAGGACCTCTATCGATATCCCGTCGGCGTGTGCGCCGGCATTCCCCCGTTCAACTTCCCTGTGATGATCCCGCTCTGGATGTTCCCCCTGGCGGTCGTGGCCGGCAATACCTTCGTGCTCAAGCCATCCGAACGAACTCCCCTGGGCGCTGCGCGCCTGGCGGAGATCTTCATCGCGGCTGGGTTTCCCGAGGGCGTGCTGAACGTCGTGCATGGAGGCAGCGAGGCGGTGAACGCGCTGCTCGTCCACCCCGACGTCAACGCAATCTCGTTCGTCGGCTCGGCGCCGGTGGCCCGCCACGTGTACACCGCCGCCGCCGCCCACGGCAAGCGGGTTCAGTCCCTGGGTGGCGCCAAGAACCACATCGTCGTGATGGCCGACGCCGATCCGGAGATCACGGTGCCCGCCATCCTCAACTCTGCTTTCGGGAACGCTGGCGAGCGCTGCCTGGCAGGCTCGGTGGCAGTGGCTGTGGGAAAGGCTGACGAAGGGCTTCTCGGACCCCTGGTCGATGCGGCGGCGAAGATGGTGGTGGGACCTGGGGACCAGGCCGGCGTGCAGGTCGGGCCGCTGATCCGGGCGGATCATCGCGATCGCGTCGCCGGTTGGGTCGACAAGGGCGTGGCGGAGGGCGCTGAGCTGCTTGTTGACGGGCGCGGTCAGATCTCGCGTCAGGGTTTTTTCCTCGGCCCCACGATTCTCGACAAGGTGACGTCGGACATGGCGGTGGGCCGCGAGGAGATCTTCGGTCCAGTGCTTTCGATCGCGCGGGCGGCCACGCTGGACGAGGCGATCGGCCAGGCCAACCGCATGGCGCTCGGCAACATGGCCACGATCTTCACGCAGTCGGGAAGGGCGGCCAGGGAGTTCAGGGAGCGGGTGGAGGCGGGGATGACGGGAATCAACGTGCCGATCGCGCAGCCGTTCGCCTTCTTCCCATTCAGCGGCTGGAAGGGTTCGTTCTACGGCGACCTTCACGTGCACGGCACGGATGGGATTGAGTTCTACACCCGAAAGAAAGTAGTGGTCACCAGGTGGTGATCGAGAAAAATTAGGTAAGGCGCTTTCCCCGCTTGCCGGGGAGGTGGCGGCATCGCCCGCCGCGGGGGAGGTGGTTACCAGCAATCCCCTAAACGAAGAGGGGCTCTACCTCCGACCGCTCGATCAACCCTCTCATCACGACGTCGTCGGGTCTTTTCTCGAACCGGTCCGCCGCATCGAGCACCCGTGGCAGCACGTCCACGTCGCCGACCGTGTTTAAGAACACGCCCGGCCGGCCCAGCACCCACCAAACGGCCACGTCGATGTCGTCCTGGTCCTCGAGCGGCTGGTACCAGGTGGTTCGCGTGTGTGTCCGGGCGGACCACGGCCGCATCGCTATCGACTTGATCGTCTGTACGGCCGTCCCGCGCTCCGCGCATTCGGCGACGAGCGCCTCGAAGTTCTCCGCGTAGTAAGAGGACTGCATGGTCACGAAGTTGTAGGGAAGCAGGACGGAATCGAAATCGAACCTCGCGATGCTGCGCCGGTGGGTGGCGGCGATCTGTGCTCCATGACCGGTGACCCCGATCCACTTCACCAGGCCCAGCTCGCGTGCCTCGATCGCGGCCTCGATCGCACCGCCTGGACTGAGGGCGATATCCCACTCGATCGGGTCAGCCAGGTTGTGCAGCTGCCAGAGATCGACGTGATTGACACCCAGCCGGTCGAGCGACCGATGCAGCTCCTCGCGCGCGGCTGCCGCCTTGCGCTCCCCGGTCTTGGTGGCGAGAAAGAATGAATCCCGGGCACCGCGCAACCAGGGTTTGATGCGGAGCTCCGCGTCGCCGTATGACGCGGCCACGTCAATGTGATTGATCCCGTGGCGCATCAGCACTTCGAGCGTGCGGTCGGCGGCAGCCTGACTTACCGATGAAAGGGCGGCGGCGCCAAAGATCACCCTGCTGCTCTTGTGGTGCGTGCGTCCGAAGCTCGCGCGAGGGATGGCCATCCAGAAAATCTTAGGCCGCGATCGACACCCTACGCGGCGATTGGGCCCCCTTCGGCCGCGGTCTGGGGAGCGCCCCGATCGGCCAGGGCGGTGACAGCGTCCGCGATCACCACCCGCGGGCGCTGGAAGTTCCGCAGGGCAAACCTGTCACACGCCGTCTCAGCCCCGGATCGGCGACCCAGCACCTCGCGCAGGTACCAGTGCATCCATTCGTGGCAGTACAGGAATCGCAGCACCTCGCGGCGCTCGTGGAAGGGGACCGTCTCGGACACCCATTCGAACGCCCACCCCGGCCCTGGCTTGCGCCGGGCGGCGTGGTAGACGACCTCGTTCCATGGCTGGAAAGGCTCCGGCACCCGCAGCACGATGCGCCTGACGTCGAATTCGCACAGTGCGGAGAGGCTGGGCCGCGACCGGTACCGCAGGGCCTTCACGACGACCTCGTAATCGCCTGGGGTCGGCATCCCCTCGAGCGCCCTCAAGGCATCCTCCGCAGTGAAACCCGCGAGGGCACTCCTGATCTTGATTTCCGGACGCGCCGGCACAGGCGCGCAACTTTGGGGCGCGGAGCGCCAGGCACGTCCCGGCGCCTCGGCCAGCGCGCGAAAAACGGTCGTTTGAGCGGCGGCTGGGTCACTCATCGATCCCTACTGTCAACACAAACGCCGGGGCGGCCAGAACGCCCCGACCGCCCTTGTACCCGGCGCAATTCAGGCCCGGATGGCGGATTTTTCGGGGGCGAAGCCTGGGTCGCAAATGTTTGTTCGCGCTTTGCTCTTGGGCCCAAGCCTCAGCGCTCGCCCGGTGGTTGGCGATCGATCCGGGTGAAGGCAACGTCCCAAAGTTCCTGAGCGAGATCAGGCTGGTTCCTGAATCGCCGGACCGCGCCGGCCCGCCGCCCGCAGGCCGGGCAGCGCCGCCAGCGCAAACCCGGTGCCAACGGCGGCCGCGACGAAAAACGGCACCCCCAGGCCGAGCGCGAAGAGCGACCCGCCGATCAACGAGCCAATCGCCATCGAGCCGCTCTGCGCGGTGCCGACGACACCCTGCGCCTCGCCCCGCCGGTCGGGCACAGCCTCCATCAGGAACGAGTTCATGGCCGGCTCGGTGAACGCCCAGAAGGCGGCCTCAATGACCCCGACCCCGATCACCACCGGGATGATGTTCACGAACGGATAGATCACCGCCATCAGCGAGCCGAGGGCGACCGAGGTGAACGCGAGCCAGCGCCTGTCCCAGCGGTCGGATGCCCAGCCGGCGAATGGCGTGGCCGCAACGAGTGGCAGCGCAAAGAAGGTAAAGGACAGCCCGATGGTGAAGTCGCTCGCGCCGATCTGGCGCATGTACAGGCTCCAGACCACGTCGTAGATCCCGATCAGCAGGCCGAGCCCGATCGTCATGGTGACGACGGCCCGCATCGCCACGCCAACGCGCGCCGAGTGCATGAAGACTCGACCGATGCTGACCTTGGCTCGCGGCCGCCGAACCGATCGGGGGAGCGTCAGCGCAGCCACCAAGGCCGCGGTAGCCAGCGCGGCGCCGGTGACCGCAAACACGGTCCACCGGCCGAACACCGCCAGCACTCCGCCAAGGGCGGGGCCGACGATGAAACCCGATTGCCGGGCGGCCGACACCCACCCGTAAGCGCGGCCCAGCTGCTCGGGCGGCACGACATCGGCGACCGCGGCGATCTCCGCCGGCGCCGCCGCCGCGAAGCCGAGACCCTGGAGAAATCGCACTGCGACGAGCCACTCAATCGAGAGCGGGAGCAGGAACATAAGGGACGCGACGGCGGCCACCAGCAGGCCGACCACCATCATCTCCTTGCGCCCGATCCTCTCTGCCAGCCACCCTGCCGGCCACTGGCCGATCGCCTGCGCCGCAAGCGCCGCGCCGACGATCAGTCCGACGAACGAGTACGACGCGCCGCGCTCGCGCAGGAACAGCGGGAGGATCGGCAGCAGGGAACCGATGCCGGTGCCGGAGACGAACACCGCGGCCACGATTCCGTAGAGCGCGCCGCGCGGCCGTTGGTCAGGCATCACGCAAGGTTAAAGGTCGTCCGTGTCGGACGATAATGGCGCGGTGGCAAGCGACCGCGCCGATCTCGTCGTGGTCGGAGCAGGCACGGTTGGTGGCTGGGGCTCGTATTTTGCCGCCACCCTGGGCGCCGGCCGGGTGGTGGTCGTGGAGCGCGGGCGGGCCGGCGTCGGCGCCAGCGGCCGCGCCGCGGGCATGGTCCGCGCGCAGGGGGGAACCCCGACCACAGTCGAGCTCGGGCGCTGGAGCATCGATTTCTATCGCGGGCAGCAAGCTCGGCTGGGGACCGACTCAGGGTTCCGCGAGCTCGGCTACCTGATCTTTGCCGGCACCCATGACGAGGCTCGGGTTGGACGTGAGCGGGTTGCCATGCAGCAGGCGGCCGGGGTCGATGCCCGTTGGCTGGAGCCCGACCAGGCGGTAAGGCACAATCCCGAGCTGGCGCGCGACAGCTTCGTCGGGGCGAGCTACCTCGCCATCGATGGGTGCATCGATCCGCCAAGAAACGTGATGGCTTACTCGCTGGCCATGCGGCAGGTCGGGGTAGAGCTCCACGAGCACGTCACGTTCATTGGCCTGCGCACCGAGCGCACCGCCACGGGTAGCAAGCTCACTGGCGTCCTGACCTCTGCTGGTTTGATCGAGACCTCGCGGGCCATCCTTGCCGGCGGCCCGACCCTTCATGAGGTCGGCCTGGCGGCGGGCGTCGAGATTCCGGCCGGGGCAGTGCGTCACCAGGTCGCGGTCACCGAGCCGCACCCAGCCTTCGAGGTGGACCGGCAGGCGATGGGCTTCGATCTCGGCGCCGGCCTCTACTGGAGGCTCGAAGAGGGCGGTTTGCTCTTCGGGATGAGCAACCCGGACGAGCCTCCGGGGCCCTCGCGCGAGATCGACTGGCCCTACATGGAAAGGATGAGGTCACGCCTGGCCCGCTATCTGCCGGTGACGGCGGGCCTGGGGCTCCGCAAGGCATGGGCTGCCACCATCGACTACACGCCGGACCACCAGCCGATCCTTGGACCGGCGCTGAAGCCGAACGGTGACCGGATCGATGGCGTGATCATCGCCTCCGCTGGAGGCCACGGGATGATGTGGGGCCCGGCGGTCGCGATGATCGCCGCCGAGCTTGCGCTCGAAGGACGCACCTCCGTGGCCGATGTCAGCCATCTCGGACTCGACCGTTTTGACGAGCAGGGCCGCAGCCGACTCGCAACCGACCCGATCGCCCTGCCTTTTCCAACCGCCGTGGCCGCGGAACCATCACCAGCCAATGCCGGCACAACCTCACACCAAGGCACCGACCGACGATGAGCGCATCGGTGAGGGACATGACCGAGCGAGCCGCGGCGCTGATCGCAACGGAGGAGGCCAAGTTTCGCGCGGCACGCCGTCGCTCGGATCAAATGTGGAACGAGGCCAAGGAGTTCGTGTCGAAGGGGGTCCCGTCGTCGTTCCAGGACGCACCGCCCCAGCCGATCTTCATCCAGCGCGGCCAGGGCAGCCGCGTGTGGGACGTGGACGGCAACGAGTACGTCGACTTCCACAACGGCTTCGGCGTGATGGTCGTCGGGCATGCGCATCCGCTGATCGTCGAAGCGATCTCCGAGCGCGCCCGGCTCGGTACGCACTTCGCGCAGCCTGGCGAGGATGTCGTGGTCGTGGCGAGGGAGCTGGCCAGGCGCTTTCATCAGCCGCAATGGCGCTTCACCAACAGCGGAACCGAGTCCACGCTTGATGCCGTCCGCCTTGCGCGTGGGTTCACCGGGCGGGACAAGATTGTCAAGATCGAGGCCACGTACCACGGCCACCATGACGCACTGATGGTGTCGGTGGAGCCAAAGCCTGACCTGATGGGGCCGGCTGACAATCCCGCTTCGGTGCCGTATTACGAAGGAGTCCCGAAGGCGATGAGCGACCTCACCCTGGTCGTCGCCTTCAACGACGCTGACCAGCTCGAACGCCTCTTCGCGCGAAATCCCGGGACCATCGCGGGCGTGATCGTGGAGCCCGTGATGATGAACCTCGGCATCGTCATGCCGGACGACGGCTACCTCGCAAAGGTGAAG
This sequence comes from Candidatus Dormiibacterota bacterium, assembly GCA_036495195.1. Lineage (GTDB taxonomy): Bacteria > Chloroflexota > Dormibacteria > Dormibacterales > Dormibacteraceae > Palsa-872. The sequence continues at coordinate 7,500 of DASXNH010000103.1, read as the reverse complement.
GAGATCGCTCACAGTCACGGCGCGTTGCTGATATTCGACGAGGTCAAAACCGGATGCACGATCGCGCCAGGCGGCGCGACCGAGCGGCTTGGCGTCACCCCAGACATCATTGCCCTGGCCAAGGCGATCGGAGGCGGAGTGCCATGCGGAGCGGTCGGCGGCCGGACCGACATCATGGCCATGATCGACGACGACCGGGTAGCGCAGTTCGGAACATTCAACGGCAACCCGCTCACGATGGCGGCCTCGCGGACAACGCTGACGCAGATCTTGACCCCGGCGGCGTATGCCCATTTCGAGGCGCTGGGCGAGGTGCTCGCGGGCGGCCTTCGCGAGGTGATCGCCGAGCACGACCTTCCGTTCCACGTCATGGCGCTGGGTGCCCGAGGCGGAGTCACATATAGAAAGGAGAGGGTTCGCAACTACCGCGACTACCTGACCATCGACAAGGCGTGGGCCTACGTGTCGTGGCTCTATCAATGCAACCGCGGCGTGTTGATGGCTCCTTTCGCCGAAGAGAATTGGACGCTCTCGGTTCAGCACTCGGAGGAGGATGTCCAGCGCTACGTCGACAACTTCGCCGAGCTGGCCCGCGACCTGACCAGGTAGCGCGTGATGTGAGCAGGCCGCCGGCCCGCGACCTCAAGTCGCTGTTCGATCCGCGCTCGCTCGCGATCGTCGGCGCGTCCGCCACGCCATCAAAATGGGGGTACTGGCTTGCGCGCAGCGCCCTCAAAGGCGTGACGAGACGAAGCGTCTTCCTGGTGAATCGCAGTGGCAAGGACATCCTCGGCCAGCGGACCTATCCGTCGCTCGCCGACGTGTCCCAGCCGGTCGAGCTGGTGGTCATCAGCATCGGCGCGGCTGGGTTCGAGCAGGCTGTGGACGATGCGCTGGCTGCCGGGGCGAGGGCCATCGTGGCGATCACCGCCGGGCTGGGAGAGACTGGGGGTGACGGCCTGGCCATCGAGCGCGCAGTCTCCGAGAAGGTCCGTGCGGCCGGCGCGCTGCTCGTGGGGCCGAACTGCATGGGCGTCGCCGACACCGCGAGCAAGCTGGACCTCGCGTCAAGCGAATTCGGGCCTGGGTCGATCGGCCTGATCTCCCAGAGCGGCAACCTTGGCATCGAGCTTGCGCTGATAGCCACCGAGGCGGGCGTCGGGTTCTCCCGTTTCGTTTCCGTCGGCAATCAGGCCGACCTCGACGTAACCGAGATCATCGAGTCGTACACCGCACACGAGCCGACGCGCGTGATCGCCATCTACGCCGAAGACTTTCGTGACGGAAGGGATCTGGCACAGGCCGCGCTTCGCGCCCACGATGCAGGCAAGTCGGTGATCCTCCTCACCGTCGGTTCGTCAAAGGCAGGCGCGCGGGCCGCGCGATCGCACACCGGCGCGTTGGTGAGCGCATCCGTGGCGGTCGACGCCGCATGCCGTGCCAGTGGAATGGTTCGTGTCAGCTCTCCGCGCGAGATGATCGAGCTGGCGCAGGGCTTGCTGATGCCCCACCCGCCGCGGGGTCGCCGCATCGGCATCGTGGGTGACGGCGGAGGCCATGTCGCGCTGGCCGCAGACATGGTCATTCAGAGCGGGATGGCACTGCCGCTCCTCAGCGACGAGGTTGCAGGGCAAATCGGCGCCACGCTGCCGGAGCGGGCGCCGACCCACAACCCGGTCGACCTGGCCGGAGGCGGGGAGGAGGACTTCCGCAACTTCGAGCGGACTGTTCGCACGCTGTCGGCCTCGGGCGAGGTGGACGCGGTTTTGCTCACAGGCTATTTCGGCGGATACAGCCAGGAATCGCTCGACTTTGCCAGGCGCGAAACCCAGGTCGCGGTGGGAATGGCCAGCGCCGCCGAGGAGGCTGGACGCCCTCTGATCGTGCAGACCATGTATCCGGCCTCCCCTGCGATTCGGGCGCTGCGCTCCAGGAAGGTGCCCGTATACGCAGACATCCAGTCCGCCGTCCGTGTGCTCGCCCGGCTTGCCGAGCACTCCGAGCAAGCACCGTGGGGGGTGCCAGTCGTGCCGCAGTCAACCGGGCAGCGACTCGCACCCAGCGGCTACTTCGACGCTCGAAACCTGATGGAGACCGCCGGCGTGCCTTTCGTGAAAGCCCGCCAGGTGCTGAAGCTCGCCGAGGCCAAGGCCGGCGCCAAGGCGATTGGCTATCCCGTGGTCCTCAAGGCTCTTGGTACTTCTCATAAGTCGGACCGGGGAGGCGTCAAGCTCGGGATCGAGAACGAGGCAGAGCTGGCGTCGACTTTCAAGGAGATGAACGGCCGCCTCAAGCCGACCGCCTTCTCAGTTGAGCAGATGGCGGGTGGCCCGGATGGCGTCGAGCTGATAATCGGCGTCCGGCGAGACCCAAGCTTCGGTCCGGTCGTGATCGTCGGCTTTGGGGGCGTCTACGCGGAGGTGCTGCAGGACGTGGCCGTCGCGCTCGCTCCGATCACCCAGAAGGTGGCTGAGGAGCTGATTCGCTCGCTGCGCGGAGCGCCGCTGCTGCTCGGGGCGCGCGCGCACCCCGCCCTCGACGTGGCGGCGGCTGCACAGGCGGCGGTCGCGCTGTCGACGCTCGGGTCGGAGCGGACCGACTTCGCCGAGATGGAGATCAACCCCATTCTCGTGACGAGCAAGGGAGTGGTGGCGCTCGACGCCCGGATCGTGCGCCCGAAGAGCGGCTCAGGAGCCGGCTAGCTCAGGTAGGGCGCAGCACCCCGCTTGAGCAGGCCTCTGGCGATGATCAGGCGCTGAATCTCGCTGGTGCCCTCCCAGATCCGGTCAACGCGCACCTCGCGGTAATAGCGATTGACCGGGTTCTCCGTCATAAACCCCCGGCCGCCGAAAATCTGCACCGCACGGTCGGTCACCCGCGCGACCATCTCGGACGCGAAAAGCTTGGCCATCGCGGCCTTGCCGTGAGCGATGCGAGGATCGCCGTCGGCATCGAACTCGGCCGCCGCGTGATAAGTGAGCAACCGGGCTGCGGCGAGCTCGGTGAGCGAGTCCGCAAGTGGAAACTGGACGCCCTGGTAGTCGGAGATCGGGCGACCGTAGGCGACGCGCTCCTGCGCCCATGAGCTGGCAAGATCGATCACGCGCTCCGCGGTGCCGCAGCTGCGGGCTGCGATGAAGAGGCGTTCCGCAGTGAACCATGCCCTGGCGCCTTCCTCGCCGCTTGCCGGCACACGGTCTTGGTCATTTACCCGGCACTCGACAAATCGCATCTCCGCGTGCTTGCTGATGTATGGGTCGTGCATGAAGTGGGGCAGCCGATCGATGTGCACGCCCGGGTTGTCGCGCCTGACAAGAAAGAGGGACTGCTCCTCGCCTGCCCAGGCAAGGACGATGAAGAAGGCTGCCGTGTCAGCATCGGTGACGAACCACTTTTCAGCGTTGAGGATCCAGTCGTCGCCATCGCGAACCGCGGTGGCGCGAATGGCGCTCACATCCGAACCGGCGCCGGGCTCGGTCACCGCCCATGCCTCGCGAGCCTCCCCGCGGGCGATTGGCATCACAAAGCGCTGAATCTGGTCCTCGGTGGCGATCTCGACCAGCTCGCGCGGACCGCGGTCGGCGACGGCAAATCCCAGGCCGTTGGTAGCCTTGCCCGCCTCCTCCTCGATCGCCACCTGTCCGAGCATCGAGAGGTCCCTGCCACCGAGGCGGACCGGCAGGTTCAGCATCGAGAAGCCGGCGGCTCGCGCCTTCTTCCTGAGCATCGCCAGGTCGGCGGGATCGATCGTCTCGGCTCTGGCGACCTTCGCCTCGATCGGCCAGATCTCGTTTTTGACAAACTCTCCGGCCCGCATCTTCAGCTCGCGCACCTCGCCGGGGAGGACGAACGGGGCGGGTTGAGTCCGGCCGCTGACCGTTTCCTTCACTGACCCTTGTCTCCTAGCTCTCCGTACCGGGAATCGCGCCACCTCAGCGCAGCCTTCCATCCGTCCTTGGCGCCGATGCGATCGAACTCGTGCTGCTCCGGGGTCTCGGCCGCGTTCAGGATCGCAGAAAGGTCGAGGTTGCCGGCGATCGCGCTGCGCACGATGAAAGCTCGGACCCCGGCGGCGAGCCGAGGTTTGGCGATTTCAAGGGATGCCGGGCTTGGGCCGCTCGCCTGCATCACGACCTGAGCACGCGCCCGTGCTCGGGCAGCCATCCGATCACCACCTTGCTCCCCCGCGCAAAGCGTTTATCGCTGCTGGCGGTCTGAGTGTTGTTCTCGATCGCAACGATGCGGACTCCCGGCGCCAGCTCGATCACGTACTGGGTCGCCGTGCCCAGATAGACGGTCTCGGCCACTATGCCTTCGACGCTCGCATCACCGTCGGCCCGGGAATTGAGCCTGAGCTTTTCGGGCCGGACGCACAAGAGAACCGCCTCGCCCGGCGCCATGCCGTCCTCGAGGTCGGCGGGTATGAGCTGACCTGTCTGGAGGCGCACACCTGGGCCTTCGAGGGCGCCGGGGATCAGGTTTGAGATACCGATGAAGCCGGCGACGAACGCGTTGGCCGGTCGCTCGTAGATCTCCTCGGGTGTCCCGCATTGCTGAAGCACGCCCTCGTTCATCACGGCGATCCGGTCCGACATCGTCAGCGCTTCTTCCTGGTCGTGCGTGACGTACACGAAAGTGATGCCCACTGTGCGCTGGATCTGCTTGAGCTCGATCTGCATCTGCTTGCGCAGCTGAAGGTCGAGGGCACCGAGCGGTTCGTCGAGCAGCAGCACGGCCGGAAGGTTGACCAGGGCGCGGCCTAGAGCGACACGCTGCTGCTGGCCGCCCGACAGCTGCCTTGGCTTGCTGGTCGCCTTCTGCTTCAGGCGCACCAGGTCCAGCATCTCGCTCACCCGCTTCCGAATCTCGGCCTCGGGGACCTTCTTGCGCCGCAGACCAAATGCGACGTTATCCCAGACGTTCAGGTGCTCGAACAGAGCGTAGCTCTGGAACACCGTGTTCACGTTGCGGTGGTAGGGCGGGGTGTTCTCGACCGACAGCCCTTCGAGGAAGACGCTGCCCTCATCGGGCTGCTCGAAACCGGCGATGATCCGAAGCGTGGTGGTCTTGCCGCAGCCGGATGGACCGAGCATGGAAAAGAACTCGCCCTTGCCCACGTCCAGGCTCAGGTTGTCGACGGCGGTCGTCGTGTTGAAGCGCTTGACCACGCCCTCGAGGCGAACTGTAGGAGGCTCGGCGGCGGCGGTCATTCCGCGAGAAACGCCAGCTCTTGGCGTGCATTCTGCTGGTAGGTGAACAGGGCCAGTGCGGCCAGCACGACGACGATCGTCATCACCATCATCAGCGTGCCCACGGCATTGATCTCCGGGGTCACGCCGAAATGGATCATCGAATAGATGCGTAGCGGCAGCGGCTCGACACCAACTCCGGTGGTGAAGTAGCTGGTGACGAAATCGTCGAAGGACATCACGAACACGAGCAGGCCCGAGGCGATGATTGCGGGCCACAGCAGCGGGAGGGTCACCAGGCGCATCGCGCTCACGTTGGTCGCTCCAAGGTCGAGCGCCGCCTCCTCCACCTCGCGGTTCAATGCGGCCAGCCTCCCGCGGACGATGATGGTGACGTACGCGATCGAGAACGTGATGTGGCCGAGCACCACGGTGGCGAGCGAAAGCCCGAACTGAATTCCAAACTGCAGAAGGAAGCCGCCGGCCTCGCTAAAGACCAGGAGGAGGGCGACACCGGTCACGACCTCAGGGCTGACCAGGTTGAGGAGCATGAGAATGTCGGTGGGGCGGCTGAAGTGCGAGCGGGCTCGCACCAGCCCGAAGGCGAGAAGGGTGCCGATGACAGTGGCGACAACCATCGTGACGAGCGCGATCTCGATACTGGCAAAGAGGGATCCGGTGATGATCGGATCGTGGATCAACTGGTCGTACCACTGGAGACTGGGCGTCCCGAAAACGTTGAGCGACTGCTTCGAGTTGAACGAGAACCAGGTCACGACCAGGATCGGCGCGAACAGGTAGACGAAGACGAGGCCCGTGATGACGGGCAGGAAGCGAGGCGCATCGAATCCGCGCGAGCGTGGCCTCGGGCGGCCGCCCGCAACCTTCGGGGCCTCCGCGGACGGCGCATCGATCCTCGCCTGCTCGATGACCACCGAGCCGGCGCGCCAAAGACTGGGCCGATCGCTCACGCCACGGCCCCGGACTGCCTGGAGGCTGAGCGCAGGTAGAACACCATGAGAAGTGAGAGCAGGACCATCAAGGCGATGGTCAGGGCGGCGCCAAATGGCGGATAACCGCCGTTCGTGAACTGGTCGTTGATCAGGTTGCCAATCATGTAGGTGTTCGGGCCGCCCAGGATCTGTGCCGTCGCGAAGTCGCCCACGGCAGGGAGGCCCACCAGCACCGCGCCGGCGATCACACCCTGAATCGTGGCCGGCCAGGTGACGTTGAGAAAGGTGTGGAAAGGGGTGCCGTAGAGGTCCTTGCCCGCTTCGATCACCGACGGGTCCATTCGCTCGAGCGCGGCGTAGATGGGCAAGATCATGAAAGGCAGGTAGTCGTAGACGAGCCCGCCCACGACGGCAAAAGGAGTGTTGACGAAAGTGATCGGCGGGTTCCCAGGCAATCCCGCTGCATGAAGAAGGCCGTTGACCACACCCTCGTTGCCCAGGATCACAAACCAGGCGTAAATGCGCACGAGGTAGTCCGCGAACCACGGCAGGATGATCAGGACGATCATCAGGTTCCGGAATCTTCCGCCATATCGCGCGATCATGTAGGCCACGGGGTAGCCGATGACCAGGCACAACAGGGTCGTGCCGATGGCGAATGCCGCCGACCTGACGAGCACCGGGATGAAGATCGGATCGAAGACCTGCTGATAGTTCTCTGGATACCACCCGAACACGGGTCGGCCCAGGATGTCGGTGGTCCCGAGCGAGACGGCGATCACCACTCCGAACGGAGCGACAAACAGAAGCAGCAGCCAGACCGCGCCAGGCGCCAGGAGCAAGCGCCAGAGCCGGTTAGAGGTCACTACCAGCCGGGCCTGATTCTCAGCCGGCCTTCACCTTCGTCCACTCGCTGTCCCAGAGCTGCAGCTTGGATCCGGTGGGCACGATCTCGCGCAGACCGTTGATCGCAGTGTCCAGCGTCAAGCTGAGGAAAGGCAGCTTGGCCACGAGCTTCGCGTACTCGTCGATGCCGGACGTGGTCACCTGCGGGTAGCCGAAGTAGTTGACGTTCGCTCGGGCGTTCTCGGGGGCGAGCATCCAGTCGATGAACTTGAGCGCCGTGCCCGGATGCTTGGCGGCTTTCGGAATGACGAACGTGTCGTTGCCGGTCGGCACGCCTTCGCTGGCCGTCTCGTAACGCCAGATCTCCGGGTGAGTCGCCGCCGAGATCACCTGATAGATGTCGCCGGACCACGTGTGGTGAATCCAGGCAGAACCGTTGTTCATGTTCGTGATGTCGTCGGTTGAGAACTTTCCCACGTTGCTCTTGATCTTCAGGATCTCGGCGACCGCTC
>DASXNH010000102.1:0-4349 GCA_036495195.1 Candidatus Dormiibacterota bacterium | reverse complement strand
CGCGGGCGAATTCGAGAGATTTGGAGATGAAGGTACGTCCGTCCGTCAAGAAGATGTGCTCGAGCTGCAAGGTGATCCGGCGCAACGGGGTGGTCCGCGTGATCTGCTCCAAGACGCCCAAGCACAAGCAACGGCAGGGCTAATGGAGGAGCTGAGTTAATGGCGCGTATCGCCGGCATCGACATACCCCCGCAGAAGCGGGTGGTGATCGCCCTCATGTACATCCACGGGATCGGACGCACCACGGCCGAAAAGCTCGTGAAGATGGCCAACATCAACCCCGAAACGCGGGTCAAGGACCTCAGCGAGGAAGAGGTTGGCCGGCTTCGCCAGATCATCGACCGCATGGCCACCGCGAAAGAGGTCCTCATCGAGGGCGACCTCCGGCGCGAGGTGGCGATGAACATCAAGCGCATGACCGAGATCGGCTCCTATCGTGGCGGCCGGCATCGCAGAGGTCTTCCGGTTCGCGGTCAGCGCACCCGCACCAATGCACGCGGCCGCCGCGGTCCGAAGCGCGCAGTCGCAGGCAAGAAGAAGGTGAAGGCCGGGAAGTGAGGAAGACCTCCTGATGGCAAAGACAAAGAAAGTCGTTCGCACACGCCGCCGCGAGCGGAAGAACGTGGTCGCCGGTCAGGCCCACGTCCAGAGCACGTTCAACAACACGATCATCTCGATCACGGACGTGGACGGGAACGTCATCTCGTGGGGCTCGGCTGGAGCCCAGGGCTTCAAGGGCAGCCGCAAGTCGACGCCCTACGCGGCCCAGGTCACAGCCGAGGCGACGGCCAAGAAGGCGCTCGAGCACGGCATGCGCTCGATCGAGGTGTTCGTGCGCGGACCGGGCGCGGGTCGCGAGGCGGCCATCCGCTCGCTGCAGGCAACCGGTCTCGAGGTCAGCGCCATCACGGACGTGACGCCGATCCCGCACAACGGCTGCCGTCCGCCGAAGCGGAGGCGTGTCTGATGGCCAACTACAGCGGCCCGGTCTGCCGTTTCTGCCGTCGCGAGGGCGCGAAGCTCTACCTCAAAGGCGAGCGCTGCTACACGCCGAAATGCGCCATCGAGCGCCGCGCGTTCGCGCCTGGCATGCACGGTCAGGCGCGCAAGCGCAAGACGTCGGACTACGGCCTGCAGCTGCGCGCCAAGCAAAAGGCCAGGCGCACCTACGGGCTGCTCGAGAAGCAGTTTCGGAACTACTTCGAGCTCGCGGAGCGCGAGCCTGGCGTCACCGGTATCAACCTGCTCCGCCACCTCGAGCTTCGCCTCGACAACGTCGTGTACAGGCTGGGGCTTGGCGCTTCTCGCAAGCAGGCGCGGCAGCTCGTGTCGCACCGCCACTTCGAGGTGAACGGCAAGACCGTGAACGTGCCGTCGTACCAGCTGAAGCCGGGCGATGTGCTCAAAGTCAAGCCGGCGAACGGCGTCACCGACGTCGCGCTCGAAGCCTCCAAGGTGCGTCCGGTGCCCGGGTGGCTGTCGTTCAGCGCCGATGACAAGTCGGGAAAGATTCTCGCCCACCCGGAGCGACACGAGATGGAGTCGGGCGTGGAAGAGCAGTTGATCGTTGAGTTCTATTCACGGTAAAGGGAGTTCCCAATTGGCTATTGACACTCAGATGACAGTTACCCCGCAGGTTCGCAAGCTCGAGACGAACGCGAACTACGGGAAGTTCGACATCGAGCCGCTCGACCCCGGGTTCGGGACGACGCTGGGCAACACGCTTCGCCGCGTGCTGCTTTCGTCGCTGTGGGGTGCGGCGGTTACCTCGATCCAGATCGATGGCGTGGCTCACGAGTTCACCGCCATCCCGCATGTGAAAGAGGACGTGACCGAGGTCATCCTCAACCTCAAGAAGCTCTGCCTCAAGAGCCACACCGAGGACCCCGTGACCCTGTTCCTGGACGTCAAGGGCCCGGCCGAGGTTCACGCCTCGAACATTCAGGCGAACTCGGACGTCGACATCGTCAACCCCGACCTCTACATCTGCACGCTGGCGGCGAAGGGCCACTTTCGCATGGAGCTCAACGTCGAGCGTGGCAAGGGCTACGTGCCCGCCGACAGAAACAAGCGCGAGGGTCAGCCGATCGGGGTCATTCCCATCGACGCGATCTTCTCGCCGGTCGAGAAGGCCAACTTCACGGTCGAGAAGACCCGTGTGGGGCAGTCGACCGACTACGACAGGCTCCTGATCGAGGTCTGGACCGACGGCACGATGTCTCCTGAAGAGGCCGTCAGCCACGCCGCCTCGCTGTTCACGCAGCACCTGGCGCTGTTCGTTCGGTTCGGGGCTTCGATCGCGGAGAAAGAGGCCAAGGACAGGGGCGCCGCCGGTGGCCAGAACCGCCTGATGGATACGCCGATCGAGGAGCTCGACCTTTCGGTTCGGGCTTTCAACTGCCTCAAGGCAAACGAGATCCAGACGGTCGGCCAGCTTCTTCAGAAAAGAGAGGAGGAGCTGCTGTCGCTCCGCAACTTCGGGCGGAAGTCCCTGGACGAGATCAAGGAGAAGCTCGTCGAGAAGGGCTTCATCAAGCCTGAGGAGATGGGCACGGTCCTCCGCGGCTGACCATGCGACATCAAAAGAGCGGCCGCCGCTTCAACCGAGACACCGATGCGCGCAAGGCGCTGATGCGCAACCTGTGCACGTCGCTGCTCGAAAGCGGGCGAATCACGACGACTGAGGCCAAGGCCAAGGAGCTGCGCCGCTGGGTGGAGCGCCTGATCACCACGGCCAAGGGTGACGATTTGAGTGCGCGCCGCAAGGTGAGCGAAGACGTCTCCAAACCCGAGGTCGTCGAGCGGCTTTTCTCGAACCTCCTGCCCCGCCTGGCCGCAAGGCCGGGAGGCTACACGAGAATCATGCGAAAGGGCCCGCGCCTGGGCGACTCGGCCCCCATGGTAGTGATCGAACTGGTCGATTAGTTGGCGTGCCGGGGGATGGGGGCCGGGGCCCGCACCAACCAGCGAGGAATGTAGAAGTTAAAAAGTGAATATCAAGGTCGTGCTGGAGTACGACGGAAGCGGATTCGCCGGCTGGCAGCAGCAGGCGCACGGCCGCACCGTCGAGGCCGAGCTGAAGCGGGCGCTTCGTGAGCTCACGGGCGCGGATCACAAGGTCTTCGCGGCGGGGCGCACCGACGCCGGAGCGCACGCGGAGGGCCAGGTGGTCAGCTTCGAGATGGATGGGCGCATCACGCCGATCCGGCTGGTGGCAGCCCTCAACGCGAGGCTCCCGGGAGATGTCTCGGTGCTGACCGCGGAGGTCGCCCCCGACGGATTCCACGCTCGCTACTCCGCCCGCTGGAGGCGCTATCGCTACCGATACCTGGACCGAAGGGCCAGGCCCGCATTGGAGCGGGGTCGCTGCTGGCACCTCGGTGGCCCGCTGGACGTCGACGCGATGTCGACTGCGGCGAAGGCGCTGGTGGGCAGGCATGACTGGACCAGCTATTGCTCGGCCTCCGAGCCGCCCGCCGGCAGAGTGCGCGAGATGCGCTCCGCCAGGGTGGCTCGACGCGGAGAGTTCGTCGAGCTTGAGCTGGTGGCGGAAGGTTTCCTCCGCGGCCTCGCGCGCAGCATCGCGGGAGCGCTGGCCGAGGTGGGAAGGGGCCGCAAACCGCCGGAATGGGTGGGGGCGGTGCTCGGTGCGCGGGACAGGCGCCTGGCGCCGCGTACGGCCCCGGCGGGCGGCCTGACATTGGTGGAAGTGATTTACTGAAGGATCTCGATGAGCAAACAGAAGACCTGGACGGCAAAAACGGCGGATCTGAAGAGTGATTGGTTTGTGGTCGACGCCACAGATCAGGTGCTCGGCCGCCTGGCCTCGTCCGTGGCCAGGATCCTTCGGGGCAAGCACAAGCCCACGTACACGCCGCACCTCAACACCGGCGACCACGTCATCGTCATCAATGCCGCGAAGGCCAAGGTCAGCGGCGCCAAGCTCACCAGCAAGACCTACACGCGCTACACCGGCTACCCGGGCGGCCTGCGCACGCGCAACCTGCAGGTTGCCAAGGACCTGGACCCCACCTTCCCGCTCATGAACGCGGTCAAGGGGATGCTGCAGCACAACACGCTTGGCGCGGACATGCTCACCCGACTACGCATCTACGCCGGGGCCGAGCATGGGCACCAGGCCCAGCAGCCGAAGGCGATCACCTTCGACTCCAGGGGAGATATCAAGCTTGGCTGACGCTTTTCTCAGGGGAACCGGCCGCCGCAAGAACGCGGTGGCGCGCGTGCGCATCCAGCCTGGCGAGGGGCGGGTCCTGATCAACGACAAGGAAACCCTTGCGTACCTCGGTCGCCGCGTCCTCGAGATGGCGGCGCTCGCGCCGCTTCGCGCC
>DASXNH010000101.1:0-11847 GCA_036495195.1 Candidatus Dormiibacterota bacterium | reverse complement strand
CCGGACAGGGCGCGCTCGCGGTCCAGGCCCGCCGCTCAGATGTCGAGGTGCTGCGGATCCTCGCGGCGTTGGATGTCGACTCCGTGCGGCTCGCGGTTGAAACTGAGCGCGAGGTCCTGACAGCTACAGGTGGCACATGCCGTTCGCCGGTGGGCGCTCTGGCCGCGATCGAGGGCGACTTTTTCACGCTTCTGGTCGCCGGAGTCAACAGCGATGGAACCGACAAGCGTGTCGAACACATCAGTGGTGCGCGCGCCGACGCGATGACGCTCGCTGCCGACGCGGGACGCCGTCTGCTCGCGGAGGTGGCGCTCAGATGACCACCGTCATCGTGACCCGCCCACTCGGCGGCGCACACAGCCTGGTCCGCGCCCTCGAGGCCGCCGGCTACCGCGTCCACGCCGTCCCCACGGTCGCGACGCAAGTGGTGAAGTTCGAGCCCCCTGACCTGTCCGGCTACGACTGGGTCGCCGTTACGAGCGCAGCCGGCGTCGAAGCGCTGGAACAACTTTCGCCTGTTCCTCAATGGGCCGCGGTCGGTCCGGCCACTGCGCGCGCGCTCCGAGCCCGTGGCATCGAACCCGCGCTGGTGCCCGACGAATCGAGCGGGCTCGCTCTCGCCAACTCCCTGCCCGACATGCAGGGCAAGCGCGTACTCCTCGTTCGCGCATCCGCGGCGGCGTCAGATCTTCCTGAACGCTTGCGAGAACGCGGCGCGGTGGTCGACGAGCTTGCCGCCTACCTGACGATCGAGGGCCCCGCATCCGCAACGGAGCCATTGCGAACGGCCCTGGCCGACGGCGAGCTGGCGGCCGTCGTTTTCGCGTCTGGCTCCGCGGTACGAGGGTACGTCGCGCTCGGTGGCCCTACGTCGTTGCCTGCGGTCACGATCGGACCCCGCACCACCTCCGTCGCGCGTGACCACGGCTTTCATGTGATCGCCGAAGCGGGCGCGCAGAGCGTGGAAGCTCTGGTTGCGGCCGTTGCCGGTGCCATACCTGTCAGGGAGGGAAACCATGCGTGATGTGCTGGCCGCCCGAAGCGTCGACGTCCCAGGCAGCGAGCGGCCCCGCCGTCTGCGTGCGAATGCCGCGCTGCGCGCGCTGGTGCGGGAGACGCGGCTCGACGCCAATCAGCTCATCGCGCCGCTCTTCGTCGTCACCGGGCGCGGGCGTCGCGAAGAGATCTCCTCGCTGAAAGGACATGCACGCCTGAGCCCGGACCTGGCTGTCGCCCAAGCTCATCGCCTTGCCGGTCTCGGCGTCGGTGGCATGCTGCTGTTCGGGATACCCGACGCCAAGGACGCACGGGGCGAGGCGGCCGCCGACCGTCTGGGTCCCGTCGCCGAGACGCTGCGCTTGCTGGCGGCTGAAAAGTTGCCGCTTGCTTTGATCGCCGATGTCTGCCTGTGCGAGTACACGACGCACGGGCATTGCGGCGTGCTTGACGGCGATCGCGTGGACAACGACGCCACCCTGCCCCTCCTGGCCGAGGCGGCCATCGTGTACGCCGAGTCCGGAGCGGACATCGTCGCCCCGAGCGCGATGATGGACGGCCAGGTCGCCGCTCTGCGCTCTGGTCTCGACGGAGCCGGGCTCGAAGGGACGGCGATCATGGCGTACGCCTCAAAGCATGCGTCCGTCTTTTACGGCCCCTTCCGAGAGGCCGCGGGCTCATCACCCGGCTTCGGCGATCGCAAGTCGTACCAGATGGATTCCGCCAACGGACGCGAGGCGCTTCGCGAGATGGAGCTGGACGCTCAAGAGGGAGCCGACATCCTCATGGTGAAGCCCGCCATCACCTCGCTCGATCTCCTTGCGCGCGCGCGCGATCGTTTCGACCTGCCGCTCGCGGCCTACCAGGTGAGCGGGGAGGCGGCGATGCTGGAGGCAGCGGCTGAGCGCGGATGGATCGACCGGCGTGGCGCGATTCTCGAGACGCTCACCGCGATCACCCGAGCGGGCGCCGGAATCGTGATGACCTACTTCGCCGCCGACGCGGCTGCGTGGTTGAAGGAGAGGCGATGACTGAAAAAAGGTATGTACAGGCGCTTGCACTTGGCCTCGATCCAGCGTGGCGCCGGCTGCCGCAAGAGGAACGCTGCCAGTCGGCAGCGGAACTTGCCACGGCCGTGACCGCGCGATCCGAAGTGACGACCTTCTCCTATTCGATGGTGGGTCTTCAGGCCGGCGTGGATCTCCTGCTCTGGAGCCTTGCCCCCACGCTTGACGCGCTGGAGGAGAGATCGGCATCTGTGTTGCGCTCGGGCATGGGCATTTGGATGCAGGCGAAGGAGAGCTTCCTCGGCATCGTTCAGCCCTCGCAATACGTCAAGAAGCCGACACCACAGGAACAGTCCCTGTTCAGTGGCGAACGTTCCCGCTATCTCATCGTCTATCCGTTTACCAAGAGCACCGATTGGTACCTCATGGGGCGCGAGGCCCGGCAGGGAATCATGAACGAGCACATGCGGGTGGGTCACGACTTTCCCGAGATCCGTCAGCTGCTTGCCTACAGCTTTGGCGTCGACGACATGGACTTCCTGGTCGCCTACGAAACCGATGACCTGCCCAAGTTCGGCGAGCTCGTGCGCGCTTTGCGCGGGACGGACAGCAGACGATCCACGGTTCGCGATACGCCGATCCTCACCGGAATACATCGCCCGATCGCGGACATCACCGCCTTGCTCGGAGCAACGCTCGACGCAGTCCCAAGTTGAGCAGGTTTCTCGACGCCGCGAATCGAAAGCCGGTGGACGTCACGCCCGTGTGGCTCATGCGTCAGGCAGGTCGATCGCTGCCCGAGTACCGAAAGCTGCGCGAGCGCTGGAGCCTGGTTGACATCGTCGCCCAGCCCGAGCTCTGCGCCGAGGTGACGCTACAGCCGGTCCGCCGCCTCGGAGTCGATGCGGCCGTGATGTTCGCCGACATCATGCTGCCGCTACGCGGCATGGGCGTGGAGTTCGAGCTGATCGAGAACGTGGGACCGGTGCTGGCCAACCCGGTCACGAGAGCCGCTGACATCGACCGCCTTCATGTGCCCGCCGGTGACGAGGCCGCCCCCCAGGTGATCACCGCGATTCGCCAGGTTGTTGCGGAGAGCCCGGTGCCCGTGATCGGATTCTCAGGCGCCCCGTTCACGCTGGCCAGCTACTTGATCGAAGGGAAGCCAAGCCGGGACTTCGCCAAGGTCAAGGCGTTCATGTACTCAGAGCCGGCCGCTTTCGACAGGCTGCTCGCGAAACTCTCGACGACCATGGCTTCGTATCTAGGAGCGCAGGTCGCAGCCGGCGTGAGCGCTGTGCAGCTGTTCGATTCGTGGGTTGGCGCCCTGGCGCTCGAGGACTACGAGCTCCGCATCCTTCCCCACACGCGCTGGATCCTTGACGCGCTCAAGCCGCTTGGCGTGCCGCGGATCCACTTCGGCACGAACACGGCGAGCCTCCTGGAGGCCATCGCGTCGACCGGGCCGGATATCGTTTCGCTCGACTGGCGCCTACCTCTCGATGCGGGGTGGGACAGGGTGGGGATCGACCGCGGGATTCAAGGGAACCTCGATCCCGCTGTGCTGCTGGGGCCGCCGGAGCTGGTTCGCGATCGCGTCCGTGACGTGCTTTTTCGTGCCGCCGGTAAGCCGGGCCACATCTTCAACCTCGGTCACGGCGTGCTACCGCCAACACCGCTCGAGAATCTGCAGCTCCTCGTCGACACGGTTCACGAATGGGAGGTGGCGCGTGTCGCCTGAGCGAACCACAGGTGTCCTGTGCATGGCGTACGGCAGCCCGGCGAGTGAGGCCGACATCGAGACCTACTACACGCACATTCGCGGCGGACGAAAGCCTTCGGCCGAGTCGCTCGAGGAGCTGACTGGCCGTTACCGATCGATTGGCGGCTCGCCACTCACCGAGATCACCCGACGTCAGACCGAGGCGATTGGCAAGCAGCTCGGGCTGCCCTCCTTCATCGGTATGAAGCACGCACCGCCCTTCGTCGCCGATGGCGCCGCCGAGGCGAAGAGGGCTGGCGTGAAGCGACTGGTCGGCCTTCCGCTCGCGCCGCATTTTGCCGAAATGAGTCTTGGCGCTTACCAGAGCTCAATCGAGAAGGCTTGGGACGGGGACCTGGTCTTCGTGCGCGGATTTCATGACCACCCGGCCTTCATCCGGGCCGTGCAGGGCCTGCTTGCACAGAGCCTCGAGGAGTCGTGGCCGGATCGCCTTTTCTTCACCGCGCACAGCCTGCCGTCACGCATCGTGGCTGAGGGTGACGGCTACTACGACCGCCTCATCGACAGCTGCCGCCGGGTTGAGGACGGGATGAAATTGCCGGACTGGGAATTTGCGTTTCAGTCGGCGAGCACCACCGGCGAGCCGTGGCTCGGGCCCGACCTCCTGTCCGCAATTCAGGCGGCCGGCGCCCGCGACGTGCTGGTGTGCCCCATCGGCTTCGTTGCCGACCACCTCGAGATTCTTTACGACCTCGATGTCGAAGCGCAGACCTTCGCTCGCGCCCACGGCATACGGATCCGGCGGACTGCATCGTTCAACGCGAGGCCGGAATTCATTGTCGCTATGGCACAGATCGTCCTGGACGCAATCGATCGCCAGGTCTGAGCGAATGGCCACGCTGAGCGGCCGGCATGGCGATATGCCAGACAATGTGAGACGTGGATTCTTGGCCGGGAGAAATCAGCGCCATCACTCTGTTCGTTGAGGATCTCGACGCCACCAAGCGGTTCTACCGTGATGTCATCGGCCTGTCAGTGGCGTTCGAGGACGCCGACTCGGCCGTTTTCAAGTTCAAGAACACGCTTATCAACCTGCTGAAGACCACCGCGGCTCGAGAGCTCATCGAACCGGCCGTGGTAGCCAGCCCCGAATCCGGGTCCCGCTTCCAGCTCACTATCGAGGTGGATGACGTGGATGCCGTTTGCGCCGAGCTGGCCTCCCGAGGTGTGCAACTGCTCAATGGCCCGATGGATCGGTCTTGGGGAATACGAACCGCCAGCTTCAAGGATCCTGCCGGCCACATCTGGGAGATCGCCAAGTAGCGGCCCTGACCGGCGGTCGGAGGAACTAGCCTTCGGCCCCGATCTCGTAGGCGTACCACATGGAGCGTCCCGCGCCGGGGACGGAGTCGTAGAGTCGCTGCGCCGTGGCGTTGTCCGGGGCGGTGAACCATTCGAGGTGCCCTGCCCCGCGGCGGGTTTCGTCGAGCGCGCTCTGGATCAGCGCTCTGCCAATGCCCTTTCCGCGGAGCCCGTCCTGGACGAATAGGTCGTTCATCAGCACCGTCTCTTCCGCCTTGGTTGAGCTGAAGAACCAGTAAAGGTTGGCGAAACCCGCCAACTCTCCGTCGACCCATGCGCCCAGGAGGACGCCATCGTCGCTCGGATGAATGAATCGGGCGAAGAAGCGGCGGTTGCGCTCGATGTTCGGCTCTGCGCCGTAGAACGTCTGATACCTGGCGATGAGCGGAAGGGCCTGATCCAGCTCTTCCTGGCGCACGGGTCTCACCTCAACCTCACCCATTCGTCAATGTCTCCTTCGACGGACCGTGGTGGCTAGGACTCGACAAGTCGCGCGACGACAAAGCCGCCGGCGCTCTGGCGCCGACCGCGATCACGTCAGATCGTGAGTTCATCACCCACTATTCAGCGCGTCCCATTCGAGCACCCACTCGGCCTTTGTCGGCCAGCGCCGACCGCAAAAGGGCGCGGGCGGACCAGCGCATGAGGTCCACCGCCTCCTGGCGCGAGAGCCCCGCGATGTCGGTCAGCCAGACCAGAGCCTCAATACCGGCGACGCTTCGGATCG
Source organism: Candidatus Dormiibacterota bacterium (assembly GCA_036495195.1). Classification (GTDB taxonomy): domain Bacteria; phylum Chloroflexota; class Dormibacteria; order Dormibacterales; family Dormibacteraceae; genus Palsa-872. The sequence continues at coordinate 6,032 of DASXNH010000101.1, read as the reverse complement.
CAATCGCCAGGCGGCGAAGGTCGCGGTCCGACAAACGGGCACGCAGCGGAGCGAGGGCCTCCGCGATCCAACCGACAGCCCGGCCCTTTCGCAGCGGCAGGTCGCCGCGATCGCGTGGGTCCGGCTCGAGCGATAGGCGCAACATGGTTCGCTGCTGCGTCTCGGTATCGACGATCAGGCCAAGGAAGGCGGCGATGACCATGTCCAGCCGGATGGCAACGTCCTGGGGTGCCGAATCGGGCAGCAGGGACTGCGCCTCCATCTCGGGATGTGCGGCGAGGAGAAGGGTGCGCTGGTTGGGAAAGTACCGATATGCGGTGGTGCGCGAGATGGTCGCCTTGGTTGCAGCGGCATCCACGGTCGGGGTCACGCCCTCGCCCACCAGCTCGCGCGCGGCGGCTATCAACGCACTTCGGGTTCGTTGTTTCTGCCGAGTCCGACCCGCCTTCTCGTAGCTCGTTGACACCACCATTAAGGTACTCTAGTATCTTCATGGTACTGAAGTCCCATAAGCGAGAGGAGTCGAAATGGCAGTGAGCAAACTTAGTCCAGTTGTCCGCGCGGAGGGCGAGGGCGAGAAGCTTTGGTTCTATGGTGGCGGAGTCCACACATGGCTGACGACGAGCACGGAGACGGGCGGGGTCTTCCTGCTCTTCGACGACGTGATGACGAGGGGCAAGGTCACGCCCCTTCATACACATCCCGTGGACGAGACCCTTTACGTGTTGGACGGCGCGATCCGCGTCCACATCGATGGCCACGATCACGAGCTGAGCCAGGGTGGCGTGGCCATGGTGCCGCGAGGCGTGCCGCACGCGTTCAAGGTCATGTCGGAGAGCGCTCGACTCCTAACCCTGGAGACACCGGGCTCCAGCGAACTGTTTTATCGAGGGGCCAGCGAGCCCCTGACAGCAAACCTGGAGGCAGCTGGTCCTGTCGACTTTGAGCGGGTCCGCGCGTCTGCGGCTCGGAACGGCGGCATCGAGATTACGGGGCCCCCACCCTTCGACCGTTAGCCGACCCGCGGAGACGCCTTTTTCAAAACGTCACAGTCGCTCAGACGAGCCGATGCAGGCGAGCGGCCAACTCCGCGATCTTGACCCGCTCCTGCTGGGTTGAATCGCGTTGCCGGATGGTGACCGCTCGGTCTTCAAGGGTTTCGAAGTCGACGGTGACGCAGAACGGAGTGCCGATCTCATCCTGGCGTCTGTAGCGTCTTCCGATGTTGCCTCCCGTCTGGTCGTACTCCACCCTGAACTGGCCCTGCAGGCTTGACTGCACTTCCCGCGCCACCTTGATGAGGTCTTCCTTCTTAGACAGGGGGACCACGGCCACCTGGACTGGGGCGACGTTTGGGTGCAGGTGCAGCACGACGCGTGGCTCGTTGTTGACCACGTCCTCGTCGTAAGCATCCAGCAGGAGGGTGATCAGGATTCGGTCCACGCTCACTGCCGGTTCGATTACCCATGGCAGGTAACGCTCGTTGGTTTCGGGGTCCAGATAGGTGAGGTCCACCTTCGAGTGCTCCTGGTGGACACGAAGGTCGTAGTCGGTGCGGTCCGCGATTCCCTCCAGCTCGCCCCAGCCGAAGGGAAAGTCATACTCGATGTCGGTGGTCTGCTTCGAGTAGTGCGACAGGCCCGCTTGGGGGTGGTCCAAGAAGCGCAGGCGCTCTGTGTTGAGGCCCAGGACCTCGACGTACCAACGCATCCGCTCCTTTCGCCAGTAATCGAACCATTCGTCGTCCTGCTCTGGCTTGACGAAGAACTCCATCTCCATGAGCTCGAACTCGCGCACGCGGAAGACGAAGTTGCCCGGGGTGATCTCGTGGCGGAACGCGCGGCCCTGCTGCGCGATGCCGAAGGGCACGCGTACGCGCGATGAGTTCAGGACGTTCTTGAAGTCGACGAACATGCCCTGGGCCGTTTCGGGCCTCAGGTACACGGTGGAGGAGGAGTCTTCCACCGGCCCGACATTCGTCTTGAACATGAGGTTGAACAGCCGCGCCTCGCTCAGGGGGCCGCCGCACTCGGGGCACGTGTCGCCCGTTACATGGTCGGCGCGCCAGCGTTTCTTGCAGGTGCCGAGGCACTGGCGTAGGGGATCGACAAAGTTGGTGAGGTGGCCCGAGGCGGCCCAGACTTCGCTCGGCATGATCAGCGTGGAGTCGAGGCCGACCACGTCGTCACGGAGGTCGACCATGTGCCGCCACCAGAGCTCGCGGATCGCTCGTTTCAGCGCCACGCCATAGGGACCGTAGTCGTAGAAGCCCGACAGGCCGCCGTAGATCTCGGCGCTCGGGAAGATGAAGCCGCGGCGCTTGGTAAGCGCCACGACCTTTTCCATGAGTTGTTCTCGAGGGACTGTCACGCTTCGGGGCCTCCCTCCCGCGCGGGGATCGGCTTTGATTTAATGCGACCTCCCGCGCGCACCACGGGCGCGGGGACCCCGAGAGGTTGTGGGGCGGAGATTCCTCTCATCTGGTGGAGGAACTGTAGCGATTTCAGGCGCCGGTCCAGGTGGTGCTCCAGCTGGGCCATCAGCACACCTTCAATGGATTCGATGAGGATCGGGTCCATCTTCAACCGCCTATAGGTTGCGATGTCTCCGCTCGCCATCAGTCTCAGCACCTTGATGGTGGCCAGCGGAACCTGGCTCATTCCCGGCAGCACGCAGCTGTCGCACAGAAAACCGCCCGCCACTGCGCTGAACGCGGCCGGCTTGGCCGCAAGCGGCCTCTCACATGAAGCGCACACTGCCAACTGAGGCGCGTAACCCAACAGGTCGAGGGCGGCCATCATGAAGTACGCCGAGGCGCGCCTCGGGTCAGTCTCCCTCGCGAGCTCGTCGAGCGCCATCACCGTCAGCTCGTACACGCCATCGACCGGGTGCCTGTCCTCGCATACGCGCTCCGCCAGCTCCGCGATGAGGGCCGCGTGCGACATGACTGCCACATCGCCTGGGATCCTGAGACCCGGCAGCCGCTGCACCTGTGCGACCACGTCGAGGTCCCCTCTCCCCTTTGCCAGCAGCAGGTCGACGTGACCGTACAGCTCGAGCGAGGGTCCGAGCTTGCTCTCCTGCCGCCGCACGCCCTTGGCGATCGCCCCGACCTTGCCGTGTGTGCGGGTCAGGAACGTGAAGATGCGATCGGCTTCGCCGTAGTCGAGCTTTCTGAGCACGACAGCCCGCTCGCGGTATGTGGACAGGTTAGCCCTCCGCGGCTTGCGTCTCGGCGCCGTCCCTTTCCGAGCGCGCGGGCTTCTTCAGGCCGGCAGCGACGAGGGTCTCTTCAGGCCAAGGCACATCGGCGGTCAGCTTGACCCATTCGATGCGGCGTCCCTTCACCTTCTCCACCGTCCAGGTGGCGCGTCCGCCTTTGAACGAGTCACCGGCATTCGCGATATGGCCCAGCTGCGCGTGGACGTAGCCACCCACTGAGTCGTAATCGCCGGATTCCTCGATCGCGAGGCCGAGGCGCGAGTTGAGCTCCTCGAGGGGGAAGCGGGCATCGACTCTCGCCTCGTGGTCGTTGAGCACTATCAGCTGCTCCTCCTCGGCGGAGTCGTATTCGTCGCGGATCTCCCCCACGATCTCCTCGATCACATCCTCGATCGATACCAAGCCCGCGGTGCCGCCGTACTCGTCGAGCACGATCATCATGTGCACCTTCTCGGTGCGCATCTCGTGCAGCAGCTCGTCCACCTTCTTCTGCTCGGGCGTGAACTTGATCGGTCGAAGGATCTTCTCGATGTCGAATTCCTGGGTGGTGCTGAGCGTGTAGTACAGGAGGAGGTCCTTCGTGTGCAGCAGACCAACCACGTGGTCGATGTCGCCGTCGAACACGGGGAGGCGCGTATGACGGTGCTCCTTGAACACCTTGACGATGTCTTTCAGCCCGGCATGCTTCTCGACGGCGACAATATCCGTCCGCGGAACCATGATCTCGCGTACGGTCTTGTCGCCGATCTCGATGATGCCGTGGATCATCTGGTGCTCCTGCTCTTCGATCACACCCTGCTCCTCCGAGACGTGGAGCAGGGTGAGCAGCTCCTGCTCGGTGAGGTATGGGGCGCGAGCGGCACGGCCACCGGTGAGCGCGCGCGAGACGATGGTCACGGCCCAAAGCACCGGGCCCAGCGCAGTGGCGAGACGGTCGACAGGTCCAGCCGCGGCGAGAGCGACACGTTCCGCGTAGCGGATGGCCAGGGTCTTCGGCGTGACCTCGGCGGCGATCAGGAGGATCACGGAAAGCACGAACGAGACGAGCAGTGCCAGCCACAGATGCCATTCCGATGGCACGCCCCATTTGATGAACAGTGAGTCTGTTAAGAGAGTGGTGGCGGTCGAGGCGACGATCAGCGCCAGCGTGTTCGTGAACAGAACCGTCGAGAGGTAGCGATTCGGATCAGCGCGCAGACGTTGCAGGATGCTTGCCGCCTTGCTGCCCTGCTCGGCCAGGAACCTGACCCTGAGGCGTCCGACCGAGGTGAGCGCTGTCTCGGTTCCGCTCGCGGCGGCAGCCACGAAGAAACAGATGATGAGCACGATTAGTTCGAACCACTCTGTTGCGTTCACAGGCGGCGGATTATCGGAAGAGCTCGCTGACGCTCCGGTTCTCGTGCACCCGGATGATCGCCTCCGCGAGCAGAGGGGCCACCGACAGCACCGTGAGTGGCGGCCCGAGCTTCTCGGCCGGAATCGGGACCGAGTCAGTCACGATGACCTCCTCCACGTCTGCCTTCTTGAGTCGCTCGATGGCGTTTCCGGTAAGGACTGGATGCGTGGCCGCGATCAGCACCCTGCGTGCTCCCTGACTGCGAAGTGATTGAGCGAGTTTGGAGATCGTCCCGCCGGTCGTGATGATGTCCTCGATCACCACGCAGTCCCTGCCTTTCACGTCGCCTGAGACCGCGATCATGTCGACCTCGTCGTCACCGGTGCGTCGCTTGTAACCGAAGGCGATGGGCGCCTTGAGCTGGTTGGCGACGAGCTCGGCGCGCCGGCCGCCGCCGGCATCGGGTGCGACAACCGTGAGATTGCGGAGCCAAAGGGTCAGCAGGTACTCGGAGAAGATGCGGTGCGGGGAGAGATGGTCGGTCGGGACGTCGAAGAAACCCTCGATGGCCTCGGCGTGGAGGTCTAGCAGGAGCAGGCGGTCGGCGCCCGCAAGAGTGATGAAGTTCGCCACCAGCTTGGCCGAGATGGGTTCCCGGGGCTGGGTCTTGCGCTCTTTGCGCGCGTAACCGTAATACGGGACGACGGCTGTAACGCGACCGGCGGAGGCTCTTCGCAGCGCGTCCAGGATGATGAAGAGCTCCATGAGGTGCTCGTTCACCGGGGGGCAGGTGGGCTGGATCACGAACACGTCGTGCCCACGCATCGAGTCCTCGATCTTGACGTTGATCTCGCCGTCGGGGAAACGCCTTAGCCTGGCGTCCGTGATGGGGACCTGAAGCTGGTCGGAGATCAGCTGCGCCAGGCCGGGGTTGGCGCTGCCTCCAATTAGCTTGAGAGCACCCCAGGGAGAGGCCTCCTCGCCTGTGAACTCGACGGCGGTGGTCAGTCTCCCGATCATCTTCCGCTCACTTTGCGTCGTCCACGGTCTTTCTGCGTACCACCCTAGCGGGAACTCCGACTGCTGTGGCGCCATCGGGAACGTCCTTGGTCACCACCGAACCGGCTCCGGTGCGAGCACGCTTGCCCAGTTTGACGGGGGCCACAAGCATCGTGTCGACCCCCACGAAGGCGCCATCGCCGATCACGGTGCGGTTCTTCTTGGTGCCATCGAAGTTGGCGGTGATCGTACCCGCCCCTATGTTGGCGTCCTCCCCGAGGTCTGTATCGCCCAGGTAGGAGACGTGGGGCACGGCACTGCCGCGGCCGACCTTGGTTCGCACGAGCTCGGCGAAGCTGCCGATGTGGACGTCCTCTGCGATCTCCGTGCCCGGGCGCAGCTTGGCGAAGGGGCCGCAATCGGAGCGGTTGCCGATCTTCGCGTCCTCGATATAGACGTGGGGGCCGATGCGGCA
>DASXNH010000100.1:0-14176 GCA_036495195.1 Candidatus Dormiibacterota bacterium | reverse complement strand
CCAGCGGGGAGCACAACTCTGAACGGACGCCCCTCCCGCCTCACTCGACGCGGTTGACCTTTACCGATGCCCCCTCCGGCCCTTCGGGCCACCTCCCCGGCCAGCGGGGAGGACACCTCTAACCCGGACCCCCCTCCGGCCCTTCGGGCCACCTCCCCGGCAAGCGGGGAGGACATTGCTGACCTGTCCTTCGGGCCACCTCCCCGGCCCGCGGGGAGGACACTGTTTACTTGTTCGACCTGGCGACCAGCCATGAGGCCGCCTGGGCGACCGGGCGGATCACTATCTCGTCGATGTCCACGTGCGGCGGGCGCGTGACCGCGAAGACTATGCAGTCGGCGATGTCCTCGGCCACCAGCGGCTTCACGCCCTGGTACACCGCTTTCGCTGCCTTTCGGTCGCCCCGAAAACGCACGGTGCTGAACTCCGTCTCGACCATTCCCGGCAAGATTTCGGTGACGCGGATCGGCTCGCCGTTCAGTTCCAGGCGCAGCGTACGGGACATGGCGTGCACTGCATGCTTGCTCGCCGTGTAACCGCCTCCGCCCTTGTACGTCTCGAAACCGGCGATCGAGCCAAGGTTGACGATGTGGCCGTGCTTCGCCTTCCGCAGAAGCGGCAAGCTAGAGCGCGTCATGCGCATCAGCCCGAGAACGTTGACCTCCCACATCTGGATCCAGTCCTCGTCACGAGCCTCCGCCATCTGAGTCAGACCGAGCGCCAACCCGGCGTTGTTGACCAGCACATCGATGCGCCCGAACTTTTTGGAAACCTCGCGCACGAACGCGTCGATGCTCACAGCGTCGGTCACATCAAGGGGCAGAGCCACTCCCAGGTCGCCGACGACACGACGCACTCGCGCCAGTCGCCGCGCTCCGGCAACTATCTGGTAGCCGCGCCGGCCCAGCGCCACGACGGTGGCGGCGCCGATGCCGGAGGAAGCCCCGGTGACGACTGCAACAGGCCTCGATCTGGTGGCGGCCAAGGTATCCCCCGTGAATGAGAACGAAGCGCCGTCAAAGCGTACGCTAGGACGCGATGCTGGACGTCGTGGTCGGCCTGGTCGTCGGGCTCCTGGTGGTGGCCGGATTCCTCATCATGCTAGGCCCGGCCACCGGCACGCTGATCAAGCGAGCACGGGACCTTCGTCGGGCAAGCGTCCCCTCTGTATTCCAAGCAGCGCAACCCCGCGAAGCCGTGCAGCCAGGGATCAATCCGAAGACGCAGCGAGTACTCGTGGCGGCGGCTCGGCTCGGCAACTGGCTGAGGGCGCATGGGCAAGACGATCTGGCCCGTGAGGTTCGAAGCGCGGGCGGCAAGATCACCGGCAACGAGGCCGCCGGTCTGTACGCGATGCAGGTGGTCCTTCGCCGGCTGCGCTCACTTAGCCTCGACGACCGGACATCGCAGGAACGGCTGAAGTCCCTGACCAATGAGCTGCGCATCGCGGTTCAGGACCGCTTTGAGCAGCTCGAGCTTCTCCCCTTCAAACGACCTTAGATCGGCTTGCGGCTCAGCACGTCTGGGTGCATGTCGGCTGGCAGCTCAACTCTCGAGGGCGTGATCAGGCAGAACTCCGGCGGCGGTCCCAAGACCATCATCCGGCGCCATAGGCTGACCCCTGGCTCCTCAACCCACGGTTTGAGCTCGGAATAGAAACCCGCATAGGGCATCCGCGCGGGCTTGCCAAAGCGGACCTCGAAGCCCGCTTCAAACCACGGGGCGCCCGACGCGAGACTGAGCAGCTTGCCCACGCCATCGGTGGCCATTCGCGCCACGGCGTCATGGGTAACCGCCCGAGGTCCGCTGACAGCCGCAGCGTTCAGCTCATCCATCGCCGCCGAGTTTTCCAGCAGGTACCAGTCGCTGTAGCCCGCGCCGACGGCAAAGGTGCTTGATGCGATGAAGCCGTCCAGCTCAGCGCTCGCCAGCACGAGGTGAAACCGTCGCAGCGAATCCTCATACGCGGAGACATCGACCCCATCTGCCGGCCGGTGAGAAAAGACGTACGCGAGCAACTGATTACTTCGCCTTCGGCCCCTTGCCCGATTCGATGTACTTCTTGAGGGCGACCATGTTCGCGCGGACGCCCTCCGCGTACTTGCCGGCGAGGAGACCACCCGCAAACCGGAGCATGCCTCCGAGCTCATAGTCCATGTCGTAGACGACGTGCGTGCCCGCCTTGGTCTCCGTGTACGTGTACGACCAGGTTCCCTTCAGCGGCCCGCGGATAAACTTCCCGGCGCAGCGCTTCGGTTTTGTCCACGTCGTCTGCTCAACCTCGACCGTCTCCTTTATCCCGCCGGGCAGGTTGATGTGATAGCGGTATTGCGTTCCCTTGCCAGGCGGCCTTCGGTCGAGCTGCTCGACCTTCGCAATCTCTTTGGACCATTTGGGGACGTTGGGAACGTCCTCCTGCACCACCGCCCAAACGCGCGCAGGGGGTGCGTCGATATCCACCGTCTCATGCAGCTTGGTCATCCTGCGATCATCAACTTTAGTGCGAGAGCCTCGAGGGATTCCCAGTCAGCCGGCACCACGCCGGATGCTCGGAGCCCTCCGGCACCGCAACTACCGTCTCTTTCTGGCCGGGCAGATCATCTCGACCATCGGGACCTGGATGCAGAGCGTCGCCATGCCGTGGCTAGCGCTTCAGCTCACCCACAACGCTCTCCTCGTCGGTCTTGTGCTCGCGGCGCAGTTCATGCCGGTGCTCCTGGGCAGCCAGTTCGGCGGCATCGTCGCCGACAGGTACCGAAAGCGCACCGTGCTGCTGGTCACCCAGACGCTCTTTACGATCCCGAGCTTCACGTTGTTCTTGCTCAGCGTCACCGGGCGCGCGCAGTTCTGGATGATCGTGATCGCCGCGATTGCGACGGGCACTGTCAACCTCTTCGACGTACCCTCGCGCCAGTCGTTCGTCATCGAGATGGTGGGCAAACAGGACCTGATGAATGCAATCGCGCTCAACTCGTCAGTCTTCAACCTGGCCGCGGTCGTCGGGCCCGCTGTCGCCGGTTTGCTCATCGCAGCGGTCGGCGTGCCGATCTGCTTCCTGGCAAACTCGGTGAGCTACCTGGCGGCGGTCGTCGCCCTGCTCCTGATGCGCGACCTCCCGGCAGTGGTGCGCGAAGGGCCCGAACGGCGAATTTTCGCGCGGCTCGTCGAGGGCGCGTCATATGCGCGACACGAGCCTGTGGTCGGGATGCTCCTGGTCGCGGTCGCCGTCTTTTCACTGTTTGCGATGAATCGTTTGACCTTGATTCCCTTCTTCGCCGACCAGGTGCTCCACGTCGGGGCGTTGGGCTTCGGATTCCTGCTGGGTTCGATGGGCCTGGGCGCCCTGGCCGGCGCGCTGACTCTGGCCCTCAACCCCAACGCGAGCGATCCGCGCCGCCAGTTCTGGATGGCGATGATATGGGTCGCGGCGCTGCTCACATTCTCGGTTTCCAGGGTGTTCGTCATATCGCTGCTGACGCTGTTCATCGCAGGCTACTGCCAGATCTCATTCGTAGCGATCGCTAACAACCGCATTCAGACGATCACGCCCGACAGCCTCCGCGGCCGCGTGATGGCCCTTTATGCGCAAGCCCTCATTGGGGTCGGACCGATCGGCAGCATGCAGGCCGGCTCGCTGGCGAGCCTCTTCGGCGCTCCGTGGGCGATGGCGATCGGCGCGATGATCGCGGGAGCGGTGCTGCTGGCCATCCGCATCGCGCGGCCGTATGTCTTCGCGCCTTCCAAACTCGAACCCGGTTAATCGCGAGGAAGGTAGCGCGGGAGCTCGGAGAGCGATGTCAAGTGGCGCAGCTCGAGATGGGCTGCGATGCCGGCGTCGATCTCGGCGATCGCCCGCGGGTTGACGAAGGTGGCGGTGCCAACCTGCACGGCGGAGCAGCCGGCCACCAGAAACTCGAGCGCATCCTCAGCGCTCGTCACGCCGCCGATCCCGATCACCGGGATCCTCACGGCGCGGGCCGCCTGGTGCGCCAGGTGCACCGCAAGCGGCCGGATCGCGGGGCCTGAAAGGCCACCGGTGCGAAAGCTCAGCCTCGGCCTGTAGGCGTTCAGATCGATCGACATGCCAACGAACGTATTGACCGCGCATAGAGCGTCCGCTCCAGCGCCCTCAACCGCCCGCGCGATGACGCCGATATCCGTGACCATCGGCGTCAGCTTCACCCAGACTGGAAGGGCCGTCTGCTTGCGCACGACCTCGGTCACCGCAGCGGCTGCGCGCGGGTCGTTGCCGAAATACAGGCCGCCCTGCTCCACGTTGGGGCAGGAGATGTTGATCTCGAAGCCGGCGACTCCCGGCACACCGTCGAGCCGCGCGGCCAGCTCGCCGTACTCGGATATGGACTCGCCGTTGATGTTGACCAATACCGGAAAATCCCACGAAGCCCACTGCGGCGCGTAGTCGCGGATGAGCGCATCCACTCCGGGGCCCTGAAGGCCGATCGCGTTCAGCATCCCGGATGGCGTCTCGACGATCCGCGGCGGAGGTGTCCCTGCCCGCGGACGCAGAAAAATGCCCTTCGAGACCATGCCGCCGAGCGCCTTCCGATTCAGCAGAGGTACCTCGGTGCCGTAGCCGAAGGCGCCGGAAGCCGCCATGACGGGACTGCGCAGCTTGATCCCGCCGACGCCGACGCTCATGTCGACCGTCACGCGTTGACTGCGTAGGGCAGGTGTGATGGAAGTGCGGTCCATTCAACGTCGGCGGCTCGATACACGGGGCCCTCCTTGCAGGCGCGGTCGTATCCCCCGCGAGTCAGTGGGACGGCGCAACCGAGGCACACGCCGGTGCCACACCCCATGTAGGTCTCGATCGCGACAAGCGCTTGCGGCCAGCGAGCGGCGGCCGCGGCCAGCATGCGGTTCGGTCCGCAGGCCAGCACCACGTCGCCATCGGGCGCCGCGGAGACGGCGGTGCCGGCAATGCCACGCGATCCATCATCGGTGGCCCAGATCACCTCGTCACCCGTCGACTCCGAGCACAGCTCGTCGCCGCTGCGAGCCCCATGCACCCATGTCACTCGCATGCCCAGCGACATTGCCTCTTTGGCGGCAATCGGCATGGGGGCGACGCCAAGCCCACCGCTGACCAGCACCGCGGAGCGCGGTCCGGCGACTAGATCAAAGCCTTGGCCCAGCGGACCAAGGCAGCTGATCACATCGCCTGGACGCATCGCGAGCAGCTGCGCAGTTCCTCTCCCGACCGCTTTGAGCACGACCTCGATGCGGTCGCCCTCCGCCCCATAGACGGAGAAGGGTCGTCGCAGAAATGCTCCGGTCCATCCAAGGTTGACGAACTGGCCAGCTCGAACCGTCGCCGCAATCTCGGGCGCCTCCATCGAGATGACGACCATTCCACGCGCCACCTCACGCATGGCGGTGATTCGCGCGTTAAGCAGGAACACCTTGCCGCCACTCGACTATGGTCCGCACCTCAAGAGGTGGCCCACCGCCCTGGCCGTCTTGCGGCGCACCGGCCTCGGACTCGACCAAAGCGACGGCCGTGTCGAGCGAGGTGAGACATGGAATGCGCCGCTCCACGGCGGCGCGCCGGATCTCGAATCCATCCTTGAAAACCGGGCCGCCCGCCTCTGCTGAGTCCGTGTAGACATTCGACATCGTATTGATCACGAGGTCGACCTCTCCATTCGTGATGACGTCGAGGACGGTCGGGCCGGCGTCGCCGATCTTGGCCACGACACGGGGTGAGAAGCCGGCTTGCCGCAGTGCCCTCGCAGTGCCCTCCGTCGCGACCATCCGGCATCCCAGCTCGACCAATCGGGAAACGATCGGAAAGATCTCAGGCTTGTCGACATCGGCGATGGTGAGCAGAACCGCGCCGCCCCGCTTGACGTGAACTCCCGACGCGGCGAAGGCTTTCCGAAGCGCCTCGCTGAGGGTGCGGCCGATCCCGATCGCCTCGCCGGTCGACTTCATCTCCGGACCTAGATAGGAATCCACGGCAGGGAGCTTGTTCATCGAGAAGACGGGTGCCTTGACCGCGACCAGGTCGCGAGGCGGGACCAACCCAGTCTTCCAGCCCATGTCAGAAAGCTGCTGGCCGAGCATCACCTTCGTCGCCATGTCCACCATCGGGACGCCGGTGACCTTGGAGATGAATGGGACCGTTCGCGATGCGCGCGGGTTGACCTCGAGGACGTGCACCTTGCCCCGATGGATCACGTACTGCACGTTGACCAGGCCACGAAGCCGCAGATGCCTGGCGATACGTACGGTGTAGTCGATGACGTCATCGAGCTCGGATTTCTCCAGCCCCGACGCCGGATATACGGCGTAGGAATCGCCCGAGTGCACTCCGGCCCGTTCGACGTGCTGCATGACGCCAGGTATGACCACCGTCTCGCCGTCGGTGACGGCGTCGACCTCGACCTCATCGCCCTGCAGGTACTTGTCGACCAGGACCGTTCCACGCGGCATCGCGCCAATCGCCCAAACCATGTAGCGCTGCAGCTCGCGGCGGTCGTGGACTATCTCCATCGCCCGCCCGCCGAGCACATAAGACGGCCGCACCAGCACCGGGTAGCCGGCGCGCTCGGCGATGCCGATCGCCTCCTCGACCGAGGTGGTCGTGCCGCCAACCGGTTGTGGAATTCCAATCGCATCCAAAGCCGCGGCGAAGGCCCTGCGATCCTCAGCGAGGTCGATCGCTTCGACTGCAGAGCCAAAGATGGCGAGACCTCGTTCCTCCAGGGGCTGGGCAAGGTTGATGGCGGTCTGGCCGCCAAACTGCACGAGGGCGCCATCGACGCCCTCTGCCTCGGCAACCTGCGCGGCGCCGTCCAGATCGAGTGGCTCGAAGTAGAGACGATCGGAAGTATCGAAGTCGGTCGACACCGTCTCGGGGTTGGAGTTGGCGAGCACCGCGCGCACGCCGGCCTTTCGAAGCGACCATGCGGCATGCACCGAGCAATAGTCGAATTCGATGCCCTGGCCGATGCGGATCGGGCCGGAGCCGATGACCAAAGCCGTGCGCGAATTGACTGGGACGCTTTCCGTCTCGTCCTCCCAGCAAGAGTAGTAGTAGGGGGTGGCCGCCTCAAACTCAGCCGCGCAGGTGTCGACCAGCTTGTACGTGGGTGCGCCCCGCTCGACCGCCTTCCCGCGCAGCGCACCGATCATCGAATCCGAGAAACCGGCGCGCCTCAGCTCGCGCACGTCCCCGTCCTTCTCGAGGCGGACGATGGTCGCGAGCCGGTCGATGAACCACCGATCGATGCCACTGCGTTGTGCAAGTGAGGCTGCATCGTCGCCTTGCCGCAATGCGTGAAGCAGCGCAAACAGGCGGCGATCGTTGGGCTGCTCGATAAGATCGGCCCGCTCGAGCTCGGACACTGATGGCGGCTTTTGTTCGAGCGACCTCATGGCCTTCGCCAACGCTGCCTCGAAGGTCCGCTCGATCGCCATCACCTCCCCGGTCGAAGCCATCTGTGTTCCCAGCCGCCTGTCGCCCGCCGGAAACTTGTCGAACGGCCAGCGCGGAATCTTCACCACGCAGTAATCGAGAGCCGGCTCGAATGCCGCAAACGTACGACCTGTCACCTCGTTTCTGATCTCTTCGAGCCGCCGGCCCACTGCCACCTTGGCCGCAACTCGCGCGATCGGGTACCCGGTGGCTTTGGAGGCGAGCGCGGAGGAGCGGCTGACGCGCGGATTCACCTCGATGACGAAGTAGTCGGAGCTCTTCGGGTCAAGCGCGAACTGCACGTTGCATCCGCCCTCGATGCCCAGCGCGCGAATGATCCGTATCGCCGACGACCGAAGCATCTGATGGTCGCGGTCCGAAAGCGTCTGCGCGGGCGCGACCACTATCGAATCGCCTGTGTGCACCCCCATCGGGTCGAGGTTCTCCATATTGCAGACGGTGATGCACGTGTCGCCCGCATCACGCATCACCTCGTACTCGATCTCCTTCCATCCCCACAGCGAGCGCTCGACCAGCACCTGGTGGATCGGAGACGCCGCGAGCCCTCGCCGGGCAATCGTTTTCAGCTCCTCTTCGCTGGTCACGAAACCGCCTCCGGTGCCACCCAGCGTGTAGGCGGGCCTGATGACCAGCGGCAAGCCGGCCTCGGCGGCGAACTCTTCGACCTGAGCCAACGACTCGCACACGCTGGATGTCGGCACCGGCTCGCCGATGGCCGCGAGCATCTCCTTGAACGCCTGGCGATCCTCGGCGTTCCGGATGGTCTCGAGGCTGGCACCGAGGAGCCTGACGTGGTAACGCTCGAGTACTCCCGCCCTCGCGAGATCGGTAGCGAGGTTCAGGCCGGTCTGGCCGCCGAGCGTCGGCAGCAACGCATCGGGCCGCTCCCGCGCAATGATCCTTTCCACCGCCTCGACGGTCAGCGGCTCGAGGTACACGCGGTCGGCGACCTCCTCGTCGGTCATGATCGTGGCCGGGTTGGAGTTGACGAGGACCGTGACGATGCCCTCTTCGCGAAGCGCTTTGCAGGCCTGCGTGCCTGCGTAGTCGAACTCGGCGGCCTGGCCGATGACGATCGGTCCAGAGCCGAGGATCAAGACCTTGTTCGGCTTCGCCGGCTGAACCGCTCCGCCAACGGCCCGCAGCACCGGCCGCCGTTCGCGAACCATGTCCAGGAACCGGTCATAGAGGTGCTGGTTGTCCTGCGGGCCCGGGCAGCCCTCCGGGTGGTACTGAACGCTGAAAGCAGGCAGCGTTCTGTGCGCCAGTCCTTCGACTGAGCCGTCGTTCAGGTTGCGCTGCGTCACGACCAGGTCGCCCGCAGGGATGGAGTTCGCATCCACCTGGAACTCATGGTTCTGGCTCGTGATATGAACCAGGCCGGTCTCGAGGTCCTTGACGGGATGGTTGGCGCCGTGATGCCCAAAGGGCAGGCGGGACGTGGTGGCCCCGGCGGCCATGCCCAGGATCTGGTGGCCGAGGCAGATGCCGAACAGCGGGATCCGGCCGAGGGCCTGCCGCCCGAGCTCAACCGGCCCGGCCAGGACCGCGGGGTCGCCAGGGCCGTTGGACAGGACGAGGCCGTCGGCCCCGCTTGCCTCGATGTCCGACCAGCCGGTTGTGTGCGGCAGCACGATGACGCGGCATCCCCGCTCACGCAGCGAGCGCAGGATGTTGCTCTTCACGCCGTAGTCGACGACCGCGATCGTCAGGCCCGCGCCGTCGGTGGGGCGGCGAGGCCTGAGCTCTGCGGGAAGCGGGTCGAGCCACTCAATCCGCGAGGTGCGAGACGTCTGCGCCACGAGGTCCTGCTCAGAGAGGGGAGTGACGCGGCGCGCCGCGACCGCCAGCTCCGCCAGCCGCGATTCGCTCGGCGCCTCAGCCTCGTGCGTAAGGACGGCGCGCTGCGTCCCGTGGCTGCGAAGGTGGCGCGTCAGAGCCCGGGTGTCGACCTCGGTGATCGCCGGCACCTTCCAGTGCCGCAGGTACTCGTCCAGCGAAGCCTCGCTGGAATGGTGGCTCGGCACCGGACACGCCCAGCGCACGATCATCGCGCGCGCCCACGGGCGGGACGACTCCGCGTCCGCTTCTCGAACGCCGTAGTTGCCTTGCAGCGGATACGTCATGCACAGCATCTGGCCGGCATACGAGGGGTCCGTCAGAACCTCCTGGTAGCCGGTCATCGCCGTGTTGAAGACGACCTCACCCATGCCAACGACATCGGCGCCGAGCGCTGTGCCCACGAATGCACGGCCGTCCTCGAGCACGAGGGCAGCGAATTTCTTCGTTGCGCCGTTCGTTCTAGCTGACAACTGTCACCGCTTGGTCGATCCCGTCCTCCTCTTCGACCAGGACCTCGATCCGCTCGCTGTCTGAGGTCGGCACGTTCTTGCCGATGTAGTCGGGCCGGATCGGCAGCTCACGATGACCTCGGTCGATCAACACGGCCAGCTGGATGGCGCGGGGGCGTCCAAAGTCCATCAGAGCGTCCATCGCCGCGCGCGCCGTCCGCCCGTGGTGGATGACGTCGTCGACCAGGATCACGACCTTGCCGTCAATTTCCGGGATGCGCGACGTCGCTCGATGAGCGGGTTGGCGCAGGTGACCGTCGTCGCGGTGCCGGCTGGTGTCGAGGACGCCGACGGCGACTGGCGCTCCCTCGAGGCCCGCCAGCTTGACGGCGAGTCGGCGCGCCAGGTGATCGCCCTTGGAGAGCACGCCGACGAGGACGAGCCCATCGATCCCCCGGTTGCGCTCGGCGATCTCATGCGCGATTCGCGAGAGGGATCGCCTGATCTGGTCCGCGTCCATCACCGTCGCCTTGAGACGGCGCTCGGTGACGCTCATCCCAACAATCTGTCCAGTAGCGCCATTCGGATATGGAGGCCGTTGTGTGCCTGGCGGAAGTAAGCGGCCCGAGGGTCGGCGTCGACCTCGGGCGCGATCTCGTCCACCCGCGGCAGTGGGTGCATCACGATCGCGTACTTCCTCATCAGCCCCAGCGACCGTTTGTCGATCCGATAGATGCCTTTCAGCGCCTGGTACTCGGCGGGGTCGGTGAACCGCTCCTTCTGAATCCTTGTCTGGTAGACGACGTCCACCTCCGGCAGCACCGAATCGAGGTCTTCGGTTTCGACCCACGGGATGTTGTGCTCTGTGAGGTGGGCCTTGATGTCGTCGCGCATCGCCACTTGCGGCGGCGCGACGAACCAGATCTTGATGTCCTTGAACTTGCTCAGCAGGTACGTCAGCGAGCGAACCGTGCGGCCGTTCGCCAGGTCACCCACCATCGCCACCCTGATCCCATCGATCTTGTTGAGCTCGTCCTTGATCGTGTAGATGTCCAGCAGCGCCTGGGTTGGATGCTGCCCGGGGCCATCACCAGCGTTGATGATTGGGACGGTGCTGACAGCCGCCGCGCGTTTGGCGGCGCCCTCCTCGTTGTGGCGGAGAACGATCACGTCGGCGTAGCCGCTGACGATGCGGATCGTGTCCTCGAGCGTCTCGCCCTTGGCGGTTGATGAGAACTCGCGGGCGTTGTCGGTGCCCATGGTCCACCCACCAAGCCGCATCATCGCGGCCTCGAACGACAGCCGCGTGCGCGTCGAAGGCTCATAGAAGAGGGCGGCCATGACCTGGCCGTTGAGGCGGGCCATGAAGCGATGCGGTTCTCGCTTGATCTCTTCCGATCGCGCAAACAGCTCTTCGAGCGACGAGCGCGAGAACTGCTGGCTCTCGATCACGTGCGTCAGGCGAGAACCGACGGCCATAAAAAATTCTCCTTCCCGGCCTCTCGGGGACCGGACTTAAAGGAACCGGCGCAACCGCGCCGCCTTCTGCATTTTACAGTCCCAGGCGTGCGCGGTACGACCCCTCTCGATCGGATTCGATACGGTAGCGGTGTGAACAAGCGGCCCGGCCTGATCAAGGTGACTGTCGAGAGCGGCTTCTGCTCCTTCTGCGACAGGACGAGGAACCTGCGCCAGGAGGAGCGTCAGCTCGGTGCCCTCGTGCGCACGGTCACCTCATGCGAAAGCTGTCACCGCGTCCTTTCAAGCACCATCGGGGTCGCCGACCCGGATACCCCTGCCGAATCGACGGCAGCGCCGGCCGCGGAAGAGTCCGGGCCGGCGACCGCGACCGCGCCACGCAAGCGGGCTGTGACACCGAAATCCGCGGGCGCAGCCGCCAAACCGAAAGCGGCGGCCGCCAAACCGAAGACCCCAGCCAGGCGAAGCCAAACCGACAAGTAACCCAGGCGGGGGTCGCGGTCGAGCGCCTGCCAAGACGGCCGGAGCTGCCCTGCGATGGTTCTAGCGCGAAGCGCTCCTGCCCAAGGCAATACTTGACGTTGGAGTGCTGGTCGTCAGACTGACGAGAGGAGCCTTTTCAGGATGAGAGCCGAAGTCCGGGCAGCCGACATGCGCAGCCTCGATCGGCGCCGCATGTACGAGATCTTCGCTCCGCTCGACGCTGATGAGCGACTCCCGCGCGAGCTTCTCCTCGAGGGCCGCCGGTATCGGTCGCTGGGGCGGCGCGAGGCCGCCGGCGTGCTCTGGCTTCCGTCGCTGCTCCTCATGCTTTACGTCGTCAGCTGGCTGGGGTTGAGTGGACCTGCAGCGATTGCGGTCGCGGCTTCGGTGCTGGTGGGACTGGTCCTTTTCGCACAGTCGGGCAAGCGCTAACTCACTGCCGCAACCGGTCGCCCTCCGTCGGGGCGGATAATTCGGACATGAACAGTGCTGTGATCGTTGCCTACGGCCGCTCCGCGATCGGGAGGGCGCGCAAGGGCTCCCTCATCGACGTTCGACCTGACGACCTGGCCGCCCACGTGGTGACGAAGGTGCTGGCGACGCTGCCTCAGCTCGACCGCTCCGAGATCGAGGACCTGATCTGTGGCTGCGGACTCCCGGGTGGAGAGCAAGGACACAACCTTGGCCGCGTGGTCTCGATCCTAGCGCGACTCGACGTCCCCGGAGTCACCGTCAACCGCTACTGCTCGTCGTCGCTGATGACCACCCGCATGGCGGCGCATGCGATCGAGGCGGGTGAAGGCGACGTCTTTCTCTCGGTCGGCGTCGAATGCGTCTCGCGCTACGGCAGCGGCTACCCGGACGCTCCGGACACCTACAACCCGCGCCTGGTTCGCGGGAACCCAGAGGAATATCCTGACATCTACATCACGATGGGCGAGACGGCCGAGAACGTGGCCGAGCGCCAGAACATCAGCCGCGATGAGCAGGACCGCTATGCGGTCAAGAGCCAGAACGCAGCGGTCAAAGCTCGCGACAACGGCTTCTTCGACCGCGAGATCATCCCGGTGCCGCTGCCCAACGGCGAGATGTTCACCAAGGACGACAGCCCGCGGCCCGGGACGACGGTCGACGTGCTGGCGACTCTGAAGCCCGCCTTCCGCGAGAACGGCACTGTCACCGCGGGCAACGCATGCCCTCTAAATGACGGCGCCGCCGCTGTCGTGGTGATGTCCGACCGACGGGCCAAGGAGCTGGGCATCAAGCCTCTCGCACGCGTCGTCTCGACAGGCCTTACCGCGCTGGAGCCTGAGTTCATGGGACTCGGCCCCATCGAAGCCTCGAGGCAGGCGCTAAAGCGGGCCAAGATGACCATCGACGACATCGATATCGTCGAGATCAACGAAGCCTTCGCCGCGCAGGTCATCCCCTCGGCGCGTGGCATCGGGGTCGACCCGTTCAGCGAAAAGCTCAACCCCCACGGCGGGGCGATCGCGCTCGGTCATCCGTTCGGAATGACCGGCGCCCGCATCCTGTGCACCCTGCTCAACGGCCTTGGCGAAAGCGACAAGACCTATGGGCTGGAGACCATGTGCGTTGGGGGCGGCCAGGGCATGGCGATGATTCTCGAGAGGCTGAACTAGGCCCGGCGAATCGCCGAGCCGCGGCGCTCAGGCGGCGTCTTCGGCGGTCGTCTCTTCTTCCGATTCTTGTGGCTGCTGCTGGGGCACCGCCACGGGCCGAAGCACCAGGGCACTCAGAAGAATGCCGGCAACGAGCAAGCCGGTGCTGATGCCGAACACCGCCCGAAAGCCGCCTGCCAGCGCTGCCGCCCCGCCATCGCCGCTCGCGAGCAGCGCGTCAGTTTGAGAGGCGGCGACGGTGGCCAGGACCGCGAGCCCGAGTGCGCCGCCCACCTGGGCAGTCGTGTTGAGCAACCCAGAAGCGAGCCCGGAGTCGCGCTCGGTCGCGCTCGACATCGCGAGCGTGGCGAGAGCCGGGAACACGAGGCCCGCGCCAACCCCGATGAGGAGCATGCCAGGCAGAAGGTCGATGACATAGCTGCTGTGCACCGGCATCCGGATGTACAGCGCGAGGCCGGCAGCGATCAGCGCCAGGGACGGCAGCAACACCCGCCGAGCCCCAAACCGAGTCGTCACGCGGGCGGAAACGCCGAGTGAGAGCAGACCGATTGTCAGCGCCACTGGCATGAATGCGATGCCTATCTCCAGTGGGTTCAGGCCCAGGACGCGCTGCAGGTACAGCGAGCTCATGAAGAAGAAACCGAGCATTCCGGCAACCAGCAGGAACTGGATGAGGTTGGCCCCCCACACGTTGCGCGGTTTGAACATGCTCAATGGCAGAAGTGGGTTCCTGGCGGTGGCCTGGCGCGCGACGAACGCCGTGAGCAGGATGATCGAGATGCCGCCGAACCCGATGGTGTGGACCGAGCTCCAGCCGA
>DASXNH010000099.1:0-10874 GCA_036495195.1 Candidatus Dormiibacterota bacterium | reverse complement strand
CCCCAACGTCAGCTCCGACGTGCTCCTCGACGGCTTTCCGCGCACGCTCGAGCAGGCCAAGGCGCTCGACGAGATGCTGGCCAATGAGGGCCACAACGTCGACTTTGTGATCGCGTTCAAGGTCCCCGAGGACGTGCTGATCGAGCGGCTTCTGCACCGGGCGGAGGTGGAGGGCAGGGCCGACGACACAAGGGAGGCGATCAAGGAGCGGATGCACGAGTACAAGAACCTGACGGAAAAGGTCCTGGACCACTACCGCAAGCAGGGTGTCAAGGTGCACGAGATCGACGGACTGGGACCGGTGCAAGAGGTTTTCGGCCGGATCCAGGAGGCGCTGAGGCGAAGTAACCAGTAAGGCGATCCTCCCCGCTCGCATCTTCCTTTCGGGGTGCCCGGGCTCGTGTCGCGCCGGGTGCCTCCGGAGGGGGCGTCCAATAAAGCGCTTGCTTTGACGGGCACAAGCCTATGCTTCGCCTCTGGAGTTCGCGCTGGGGAGCGTCTAGAACGGCAAAGAAGGCTCGGGTCGAGGATCTCGGTCATCAGACCAAATTGGTGAACGGCAACGGGTCGGCGCCCCGCCCTGCCGCGAGCCCCGTCGCCGCCTCGCCCACCCAGAGCGCCTTCCCCCCGATCGCCGACTACGCCTTCCTCTCCGACTGCGAGGTCAACGCACTCATCGCTCCGAGCGGCCGGGTGGAGTGGATGTGCCTTCCCCGCCCGGACAGCCCCAGCGTGTTCGCGGCCATCCTCGACCGGGCGGCGGGCAGCTTCCGCTTCGGCCCAGCCGGTGTCGCGGTCCCCGCCGGCCGCCGCTACCTCCCCGGCACCCTGGTCCTCGAGACGACCTGGCGGACGCGGACCGGCTGGATGATCGTCCGCGACGCACTGTGCATCGGCCCCTGGTATCACGAGCAGCGCCGCTCGGGCACCCACCGCCGGCCGCCCACCGACCACGAGGCCGAGCACATCCTTCTCCGAACCGCGAAATGCGTGGTGGGCAGCGTGGAGCTCAGCCTCGACTGCAGCCCAGTGTTCGACTATGGCAAGGCGGCGGCGCACTGGGAGTACTCGGGTCCGGGTTACGGCGAGGCGATCGCGTCCGGCGGCCAGGGGGACGTGCCGTTGCGCTTGGTCACGGACCTGAATATCGGCTTCGAAGGGCCGGGCGCACATGCGACCAAGACGCTGAGGCAGGGCGAGAAGGCTTACGTTGCACTGTGCTGGCCGCGCTCGCAGTACTCGGCCTCGAAAGAGCTGTGGGCGGAGCATCCACCTCCGGCGACGGTCGACGACGCGTTCGAACGAGTCGAGCGGACCGCCGACTTCTGGCGCGAGTGGATCAACCGCGGGGAGTTTCCCGAGCACCCGTGGCAGAGCTTCCTGCAGCGCAGCGCACTCACGCTCAAAGGCCTTACCTACAGTCCAACCGGCGCCCTGCTCGCGGCTCCGACGACGTCTCTTCCCGAGACCATCGGTGGCGAGCGCAACTGGGATTACCGCTACACGTGGATCCGGGACGGCACCTTCATGCTCTGGGGCCTGTACACGCTCGGGTTCGCGCGTGAGGCCAATGACTTCTTCTACTTCATCGCTGACGTTGCGACGGGCAAGAGGGAGCTGCAGATCATGTATGGCATCGGCGGAGAGCACGAGCTGGTTGAGAAGACGCTCGATCACCTGAGCGGGTATGAAGCCTCGCGCCCGGTGCGCATCGGCAATGGCGCGTACAACCAGAAGCAGCACGACGTTTGGGGCGCGGTGCTCGACTCGGTTTATCTGCATACCAAGTCTCGTGATTACCTGCCCGAGGTCGTGTGGCCCATCCTCAAGCACGCTGTCGAATGCGCGATCGCCAACTGGAAGGAGCCCGACCGAGGCATCTGGGAGGTGCGCGGCGAGCCGCAGCATTTCACCTCATCCAAGCTGATGTGCTGGGTGGCGTGCGACAGGGGCGCGCGTCTCGCTGAGCTTCATGGCGACAAGGATCTGGCGGTTTCCTGGCAGAAGGTGGCCGATGAGATCAAGTCGGACATTTGTGAGAAGGGGGTCGACAAGCGGGGGGTCTTCGTCCAGCACTACGGATCGGATGCGCTGGACGCGTCAGTGCTTCTGATCCCATTGGTGCGGTTCCTGCCACCCGACGATCCGCGAGTGCGGGCGACAGTACTCGCGATCCGCGAGGAGCTCACAGAGGACGGGATGGTCCTTCGCTATCGCACCGAGGAGACCGACGACGGACTGCGTGGGGAAGAGGGCACGTTCACCATCTGCTCGTTCTGGCTGGTCTCGGCACTCGCCGAGATCGGCGAGGTGGTGAAGGCACGGCAGCTGTGCGAGAAGATGCTTTCCTACGCTAGCCCGCTGCAGCTGTACGCCGAAGAGATCGACCCGCGAAGCGGTAGGCACCTCGGCAACTTCCCGCAAGCGTTCAGCCACCTGGCCCTGATCAACGCTGTCATGCATGTCATCAACGCCGAAACGGGCACCACCAACCAGTTCGTGGCCACGGACACGACCTCCAGCTAACAGAGCAGCTGACTGCGGGTTTCTTTCGTCCGAAGGGCCGGAGTGGGAGACCGAGCTGGCAAGGCATTCCCGCTCGGCGCTCTGGGCGGGTCTAAGCCACCCCGGTTTGCACCGGAGCCGCCTCTTCCTCGACTCCCTCGCCCGCCCCGCGGAATTGAGCCGAGTACAGCCGGTGGTAGGCGCCTCTGGCAGCGAGCAGCTCCTCGTGGGTGCCCTGCTCGACGATGCGCCCCGCCTCCATCACCAGAATGAGGTCGGCGTCGCGGATCGTGGAAAGTCGGTGTGCGATCACAAAGCTCGTCCGATCCGACCTCAGTGCGGCCATGGCCCGCTGCACCAGCACCTCGGTGCGGGTGTCGACCGAGCTCGTAGCCTCATCAAGGATCAGGAGTGAGGGATCGGCAAGGAACGCGCGAGCGATCGTCAGCAGCTGCTTCTCACCGGCGCTGACGTTGCTCCCCTCATCGTCGATCACCGTGTCGTAGCCCCGGGGCAGGCTCTGCACGAACCTGTCCACGAAAGTGGCCTCGGCGGCCGCGTGGATCTGTGCCTCGGTCGCAAGCGGATTCCCGTACGCGATGTTGTCCCGAATGGTGCCACCGAACAGCCAGGTGTCCTGCAGCACCATGCCAATCTGCGAGCGAAGATTGTCCCGCCTCATCTTGGTGATGTC
Source organism: Candidatus Dormiibacterota bacterium (assembly GCA_036495195.1). Classification (GTDB taxonomy): domain Bacteria; phylum Chloroflexota; class Dormibacteria; order Dormibacterales; family Dormibacteraceae; genus Palsa-872. Next base: position 7,675 of record DASXNH010000099.1, on the reverse strand, counting down.
GATCCCATCGAGTGTGATGCGGCCGGCGTCGAGCTCGTAGAAACGCATGATCAGGTTGACGAGCGTCGTCTTGCCGGCACCGGTCGGCCCAACGATCGCGATCGTCTGACCGGGTTGCGCCGCGAGCGACAGGTCGTCGATGAGCGGCTGCTCAGGCAGGTAACGGAACGAGACATGCTCGAACTCGACCCGCCCGTGCCGCTCCGAGGGAACGATGGGCGCGGCCGGATCGGCCTCCTGCTCAGGAGCATCGAGCAGCTCGAAGACGCGCTCGGCGGAAGCGACCCCGGACTGCAGCAGGTTTGCCATCGAGGCGATCTGAGTCAACGGCTGAGTGAATTGCCGCGAGTACTGGATGAACGCCTGCACGTCGCCGAGGCTCATGGCCCCGGTGGCGACGCGAAAACCGCCGATCACGGCAATCGCGACGTAGCTGAGGTTCCCCACGAACGCCATCGCGGGCATGATCAACCCGGAGATGAACTGGGCCCCAAAGCTAGCCTGGAACAGCTGCTCGTTCCGCTTCCGGAACACCTCCTCGACCTCGCGCTGGCGCCCGAACACCTTGACCAGCTCGTGACCGGTGAAGGCCTCCTCGATGTGGCCGTTGAGGGCACCGGTGTGGGACCATTGCGCGACGAACATCTTCTGCGAGCGCTTTCCGACCTGCGTCGCGATGAGTATCGACACCGGGACGGTGACAAGTGCGATGACGGCGAGCAGCGGCGAGACGATGAACATCATCACGAGCACGCCGACGACCGTGAGCAATCCGAACAGCAGCTGGCTGATGGTCTGCTGCAGGGACAGCGACACGTTGTCGATGTCGTTGGTGACTCGGCTCAGGAGCTCGCCGCGCGGCTGATTGTCAAAGAACTGAAGCGGCAGGCGGCTCAGCTTGTCCTCGACGTCCGAGCGCAGCTTGAACACCGTGCTTTGCACCACGTCGTTGAGCAGGAACCCCTGCATCCAGCCGAAAACCGACGAGGCAACATAGAGCCCTAGCGCCAGCAGCAGGACGCTGCCCAAGGCGCCGAAGTCAATGCCCTGCCCGGGAACCACGTGCATCCGCGCCAGCATGTCCGCGATATTGCTGTTACCTGCCGCCCGAGCCGCCGCCACCACCTGCGCGTTGGTCAGCCCCGCCGGCAGCTGCCGGCCGATCGCGCCGGCGAATATCACATCGGTCGCCCGCCCGAGAATCTTCGGCCCGATGACCATGAAAGCGACGCTGGCGACGCCAAGCCCGAGGACGGTGATGAGCTTCACCCGCTCCGGGCTGAGCCGCTGCATCAGGCGCCGCACGGACGGCCAGAAGGTCATCGGCTTCTCCGCGGGCATGCCTCCGCCAAAGGGTCCGAAGCCGCCCGCGCGCATTGCCGGGCGCGGCCGGCCGTTCGTGGCCGGCAGGACGGGGACCGCGGCGTGCCCGTTCCCTGACGGCTGCTTGGGAACCATGGGGCGCTCGCTCATGCCACCCGCTCCGCCGCCAGCTGGGACTGGACGATCTCGACATAGGTCGGGCAGGTTTCCAGGAGCTCGTGGTGGCGGCCCAGTCCGACGACAGCGCCGTTGTCGAGCACGATGATCTGGTCGGCGTCGGTGATCGTGGATACCCGCTGGCTGACGATGACCACAGTCGCGTCGGCGGTGCGATGGTGCAGCGCGGCGCGGAGCTTTGCGTCGGTGGTCAGGTCAAGGGCCGAGAAGGAGTCGTCGAACAGGTAGATCTCGGGCTTTCGTACCAGCGCCCGAGCGATCGACAGCCGCTGGCGCTGCCCGCCGGACACGCTGGTGCCGCCCTGCGCGATGGGCGCCTCCAGGCCGCCGGGCATCTCCTCGACGAAGTCGCGCGCCTGGGCAACGTCCAGGGCTTCCCACAGCTCTTCGTCGGTCGCCTCCGGATTCCCGTAGCGCAGGTTGCTCGCCACGGTGCCTGTGAACAGATATGGCTTCTGCGGCACCAGGCCGATCCGGTTCCAGAGCATCTCCGGGTCCAGGTCCCGCACGCCGACACCGTCGATCATCACGGCGCCCGACGTGGCATCGAACAGGCGCGCGATCAGCGATACCAATGTCGATTTGCCCGCGCCAGTGCTGCCGATGATGGCGGTGGTCTGCCCGGCGGTCGCCTTGAATGAGATGTTGCGCAGCACGGGCGCCGCGGCGCCCGGGTAGCGAAACTCCACATCGCGCAGCTCGAGCTGGGCGCGCGATCGCACCTCTCGGACGGGGTTCGGCGGCGGGACCACAGAGGATTCGGTTTTGAGCACCTCTCCGATCCTGTCGGCGCAGACCGCGGCGCGCGGAATCATGATCGCCATGAAGGTCGCCATCATCACCGACGTCAAAATCAGCATCAGGTACATCAGGAAGGCGGTGAGCGCGCCGATCTGCATCTGGCCGCTGTCGACCCGGCCGGAGCCGAACCACAGCACGGCAATGCTCGAGGCATTGAGCACGAGCATCACGGTCGGAAAGATCAGAACCATCAGGCGACCGGCGCGCAGCGCGGTTTGGGTCAGGGCCGCGTTGGCGTCGGCAAATCTTTCGGCCTCGTCGCGCTCGCGCACGAATGCCCGCACCACACGGATGCCGGAAAGCTGTTCGCGCAGCACCCGGTTAACGAGATCGATGCGCGTCTGCATGGCGCGGAACTGAGGCACCATCCTGACCACGATCAACGCGATCGACACGACCAGCACGGGGATGCAGACGACCATCAGCCACGAGAGGCCGAGGTCCTGGCGTAGCGCCATGATGATGCCGCCCACGCACATGATCGGGGCCGCGATCATCATCGTGCACGTCATCAGCACGAGCATCTGGACCTGCGTGACATCGTTCGTGTTGCGCGTGATCAGGGACGGCGCGCCGAACTTGCCCACCTCGCGAGCCGAGAATGTGCCCACCTTGTGGAAGATGGCCGAGCGCATATCACGGCCGAACGACATCGCCGCGCGTGCCCCGAAGTAAACCGCCGCGACGGAGCAGGCGATCTGGGCGAGCGTCACGACCAGCATCCAGCCGCCGGTGGACATGATGTATCCGGTATCGCCCTTGGCCACTCCCTTGTCGATGATGTCGGCGTTGAGGCTGGGCAGGTACAGGTTCGCCATCGTCGACACCAGCTGCAGCGCGACCACGGCGACGAGGGCCGCGGAGTAGGGCCGTAAATAGGTGCGAAGGAGTCGGATCAGCACGAGGGTTCGCTCATTGGTCTCTTGGTCCTGGCCATCAGCCGCGCACGATCGACCCCGGCGATGGCCAGGGTGCGGGGCACTGTACCTAATTCGGCTTGCAGGATGCCGAGAAGGAGATGGGTGCTGTGAATGTGCGGCCGGTGCGGCCGGCGGTCACGCGAGGCGATCATGGCGCGTTTGATGGCCACCTTCGCCGACGTCCCCAATGTCAGGGGGCGGTCAAGCTCCGTAGCGGCTGTTTGATGTTCGTCGAGCGGCTCGACGCCGGCAAATGCCAGGGTGCGGCGGCGCTCCTCACGAAGAGCGGCCATGAGCTGCTGGTAGGTCAGGCCCGACTCATTGAGCACCTTGCAGGCATCACTTTCCTCGTCCGTCGCCAGCGTCAGCAGCATGTGCTCGGCCTCGACGAACTTGGCGGCTTCCTGCTTGGCCTCGACCACAAATTGGCGCACCACCACCAGGGCCGTGTCTCGCGGAACGAACAATGGCGCCAGCCGCTCGACGGCGAGGAACCTAAACATCGCGCCTCCGCAGCTCGATATGGGCGGCCAGCAGGCGCCTGAGATGCTTCTTGTGGACGGCCTGGCGGGTGACACCGAGGGCCTCGGCCACCTGCGACCACGACCAGCCTTCGCGCATCGCCCGCTCGACCTCAGCGTCTTCCAGCCGGTCCGCCATCGCTCGAAGGGCGGACGACGCGGCCAGGCCGTCGGCTGGGCCACCGAGAGGAGAGGGATCGATTGGGCCCATCCGAGCAACTCTAGTTGCTTAAACGCCAAATGTCAACCCGAGTTGCTTACGCGTGATAGGTGCTGCGATCCACCGTTTCGCCTGGCTCTCCAGCCAGGAAATCGCGAACCGTGTTGCCCAGGTTCCTGGTGTCGATGGGCTTGGTGATGTAGCCGATGCAACCGGCGGCGAGAGCTTGCTCGCGGTCACCCGCCATCGCGTACGCGGTCAGCGCCACGATGGGTATCGCCGCCGTCGCCGGGTCGGCCTTGAGGCGACGGGTCAGCGAGAGGCCGTCCTCCCCCGGCAGCTGCACGTCCATCAGGATCAGGTCGGGCGTGCGGTCCCGCAGGCGCTCCAGAACCTCGTCGGAAGACCCCGCCGTGGCGACGTCGAACCCTTCGAGCTGGAGCACGGTGGTGACGAGCAACTGGCCCGCGGGGTTGTCGTCGACGACCAGGATGAGAGCGGGGGTCGTCACGCTTCAATCGCCCGTTTGGCCAGCACCAGGTGCAGCTGGCCCAGCAGGTCGACGGATCCTGTCGAGCCGCGCTGGAGAATGGTTTTGACACGGCCTTTGAGCTGGGCGATGTCCGCCGACGTCAGGTTCTTCGACGTGACAACCATGATCGGAATATGCCTGGTTGCGTCGCTGCCGCTCAGCGCCTCGACCACATCGAAGCCATTCATCTCGGGCATCAGCAGATCGAGCAGGATGAGATCCGGCTTCATCGACTGCGCGAGCTTGATGGCCTCACGGCCTCCAGCTGCCATCGAGACGTGGAACCCGGCCGGCTGGAGCACATTCTTGAGCCACTCACGGTAGGCCGCCTCGTCGTCGACGACCAGGATCCTGGTCTTCCGGCCTTTGGATTTGCCGGCGAAGCTGAAGTGGTTGAGCCGGCCCACAAGAGCGCTTGCCTCGATTGGTTTCACGAAGTAGTCGAGTGCGCCCAGGGCGGTTCCCCGCGCCGGGTCGTCGACTACGCTGACCACGATTACCGGAATATCCGCGGTGCTCTCGTCGTGCTTGAGCTGCGTCAGGACCTCCCAGCCATCCATGTCTGGAAGCAATATGTCCAGGGTCATTGCAACTGGCTTCTGCTCCTTGGCGATCCTGATCGCTTCGCGCCCACTGCGGACGTTAAGAGTCCTGAAACCGATTCTCTCGACCTGCCGCGCGAGAAGCTCGGCGGATGCGGGGTCGTCCTCGACGACGAGGATCAGCGGTCGCGACATGTCGTCGGCGTGCCCTGCGGAGGGCTCGACGCGAGCCTCCGCCGGGCCTTTGGGGTCCGGTCCCTTGATCGGAAGATCGATGGTGAACCGGCTGCCCTTGCCGAGCTCACTTTGAACCTCGACGCTGCCGCCATGCAGAGCTGCAAAGCTGCGGGTGAGCGTCAAGCCGAGGCCGGTTCCCTGCTGCTTGCGGTTGGCGCCCGTGTCCACCTGCTGGAACTCATGAAATATGCGCTTGAGATCCGCTTCGCCGATACCGATGCCGGTGTCGGCGACGACGATGTGCAGCCGCTCATGGGACTGAGCGGCCTTGATGGTCACACTGCCGGCCTCGGGCGTGAATTTGATCGCGTTGGAGACGAGGTTCAAGACCATCTGCTTCAACTTTCCCTCGTCGGCGACGACCTGGCCGGCACCGGCGACATCCGTCTCGAGCGTTATCTGCTTTTGGGAGATCAAGGGCTCGACGTTGCTTGCGACCTGGCTGATCAGGTCTGGAACTGACACCGTCTGCAGGTGCAGCTCCATCTGTCCGGCCTCGACCTTCGACAGATCCAGGATGTCGTTGATGAGCCCGAGTAGATGCTTGCCGCTCGAGTGGATCTGCTCGAGGAATCGCGTTTTCGTCGCCTCCGGAAACTGACCGTTGGTGGAGTCGATCAGCAGCTCCGAAAAGCCAAGGATCGCATTGAGCGGCGTCCTGAGCTCGTGACTCATGTTCGCGAGGAAGGCCGTTTTGTGGTGGTTCGCGTCGATCAGCTCGGCATTGGCAGCGCTGACCTTCTCGAGCAGGCGCGCCCGGTCTACCCCGGCCGTGACCGCTGACATGAACTGCTGAACACGGTTCAATTCGTCGTCGCCGAAATTCGGTGTGAACGGTCCGGCCAGGACCACAAGATGCCCTTGGGGTCCGGTGCCGGCAATTGGAATCACAAACAGGGTGCTTTCGACCCCGTCGATGATCAGGCGGCTCACTCCTTGGTTCAGCTCGGGGATGCGCATGCCGAGATCGCTTAGCTGCCGCGCGTTGAAGGAACGGGCCGCCCACTGGTGGCCTTCGCCGTCAAATGCTGCCGCAGCCGCGCCACCGACCAGTCTCATCGCCCATTCGAGAGCTCGGTCGACCAGCGTGGCCGGATCTTCGCCCTGCAGCAGAGTGTCCTGCATGAACTGCCGCAGCCCTTCCTCTTCCGAGGATCGCCACTGCCGGCGAAGCCAGGCGGGCGGCGAAAAGCTGACATACAGCAATGGAACGCTCAACAGCAGACCAACCTGGATCAGAACTTGAATCATCAGCTGCGTGGTGAAGGCGGTGCTCGCGATGGCGAAAACCAGTACTGCCACCAGCCCGCCGAAGCCAAAGCTCAACGATCGCAAGCGCCATGCCTGTACGGGTGGCAGGTCGCGAGCGACGAGCCAGAAGCGAATGGTCGGCTCGACCACGGTGGCCGACCAGATCCCAAAGAACGCGATTGTGACCACGATGCTGAGGCTCGAGGGTGCAGCGTGGGAATCGATCAGTCGCTGAGTGATGGTGACGGCAACCGTGACCGCCACGATCACGGTCACAGCAGCTCGATGCCACCGCGTCGACAGCGGGATCAGGGAGGCCCGGAAGCGAAGCAGTGCATAGCCCGAACCCATGAAGAGGATGATCGTGATCTCGCCGAGGAAGGGGGGGGCGGCGGACGCGGGAACGCGACTGAGGAGCGAAACCGACGACAGAAGGACGATGGCCAGCGCGAGGAATCCGGTGGAGGGATCCCGGCGGCGCGCCCAGTTGACAGCTGTGACCACGCCGAGCAGGGCGAAGGCGATCGCACCCGCGTTCTCCAGGTATGGCACAACCTCTTTCAAGGATGGTCTACGCCGCTAAGCCCCTACAAATGACATGAAACACCCATCGTTCCAATTTGAACCCCAAAGGTCGCCATCGGCAGACATGGTTTCGGTGCCCTGAACTCATAGGGGCCTGATCGGGTCGCCGGACGCTAGGGAGACGGAGGGGGACTCTTGGGGGCGCGAGTCGCGCGCACTCCCGTTACGTGCTCGCGCAATCGAGCCACCGTCTCCTCGGCAGGGATGGCGTGCGGCTGTCCGCGGCTCAGCGCCGCGCGCCAGGCGGGCAGATCCTCGGTTCTCAGCACCAACCGTCTCAGTGCGACGTCGATTGGAAACAGCAGGATCGCCAGGATCAGCAGCAGCTCCCCAATCGGCAGAGCCGCACGCACAGGCGGGACCACTTCGTTGAACACGGGCGACACGTCGCTGAGCAGCACGCCCCCGCCGGCCCGGGCGATCGCGCTCAGGCTGGCGGTGTCCGTGCCCAGGTTGCGGTACTCGGGCGAGTAGGGGACGACGAGGCCGATCGTGTTCGCGTGCTTGACGACGCCGCCGATTGAGTCCGTGACGTGCAGGAGGTAGCTCCCGACCTGATCGGTCGGAAGGTTGCCTTCGAACCGCCCGGGACCCGTCGAGGACAGTGCCAGATCGACGCTGGAAAG
>DASXNH010000098.1:0-3126 GCA_036495195.1 Candidatus Dormiibacterota bacterium | reverse complement strand
TGGGCGGCTACACCTGCAACGAGAAGGTGCTGAGCTCGGCGAAGTTCCGCAACGCCACGCCCTATAACGAGGCGTTTTACCAGAGCATGCTGATGGTCAAGGACTTCTGGGCCACGCCCGAGTACGCGACGCTGTTGGAGCAGATGAACAAGCGCCTGTATCCCTTCATTGTCGGCGCCAAGGGCAGCGCCGACGAAGCTCTCAACGGTCTGGCCGACGATTGGGAACAAACCTTCAAGCAGAACAAGCGGTACTGAGTGATCGTCCGCGCCGGCGGGGAAGGCTTGCCTTCCCCGCCGGGAGGGGCTCGCGTAGGAGGAGGGCGTAGGTGCTCGTGCTCAGCAGACTCGATTCCCGCTCGCCGGCCGCGCGGCGCGGGCTCAGCGACCTCAGCATCCGCAATCTGTTCATCATCCCAACGATTGCGTTCCTGATCGTCTTCAACATCTTTCCGCTGATCTACTCGCTCGGATATTCGTTCACCGATTTCAGTGCCTCGTCCAACGCGCCGGCGAGCTTCGTCGGGCTGCAGAACTTCCGCGACCTGCTGAACGACGACCATGTCTGGAACAACTTCACCGTCACCGCCCGATACGTGCTCCTGTCGGTCGGCGGCCAGGTGCTGCTGGGCTTCGGCGTGGCCATGCTGCTCAATCGCCGGATCCCCTTCAAGGGCCTGTTCACGACGCTGCTGCTGGTGCCCATGATGATGTCGCCGGTCATTGTTGGCCTGTTTTGGGAGCTGCTCTACAGCCCGTCCTGGGGAATCATCAACTACGCCCTGGGGCTCGGTGATTTTGCCTGGCTCTCCGACCCGGACGTGGCGCTCTACGCGATCGCCATCACCGACATCTGGATGTGGTCGCCCTTCGTCATGTTGTTGTGCCTGGCCGGCCTGTCCGCCATCCCGCAGCACCTCTACGAGGCGGCCGCGATCGACCGCGCCGGCCGCTGGTTCACCTTCACGCGCATCACGCTGCCGCTGGTGGCGCCGTTGCTGCTGATCGCCGTCATCTTCCGCACCATGGAGGCCTTCAAGACCTTCGACCTGGCCTTCATCATGAGCAGCCAGGAAACCACCGAGCTGATCGCCATCAAGCTCTATCGGCTGGCCTTCCAGGAGTGGCAGACCGGCCCATCCTGCGCATTGGCCTACATGGTCCTGATCATGGTGCTGGCGATCACCAACATCTACGTGAAATACCTCAATCGCGCCAAGGATCGCTGACCGGGATGGCGGCCGTGCAGTCCACTCGCCAGAAGGTTTTCAATCGCGCGGCGGTCGCGGTCGTCGTGCTGCTCACGCTGGTCTATCTGGTGCCGATCTACTGGATCACCTCGACGGCCTTCAAGCCGCGCAGCCTGGCGACGACGGTACCGCCGACCGTGGTGTTCCAACCCGAAGTGACGGCCTTCATCAAGCTGTTCACCAAGCGCGTGCAGATGATCGGCGCGGTCAAACCCGAGGTCTACGACAAGGCGCCGTGGTGGGAGAAGCGGATCTACGACCTGGGCGAGCGCATCATCAAGGACTCCGACGGCAACGCCGAACCCTCGGCCTACCCGAGTCGTTTCCTCAATAGCCTGATCGTTGCAGTGAGCAGCACGCTGCTTGCGGTCGCCATGGGCACATTGACGGCCTACGGGTTCTCGCGCTTTCGCATGCCGGGCGAGCAGGACTGGCTGTTCTTCATCCTCAGCACGCGGATGTTGCCGCCGGTGGTGGTGGCGATCCCGATGTTCCTCATGTACCGCGCCGTCGGGCTGGTGGACACGCACGTGGGACTGATCATCCTGTACACCGCGTTCAATCTGTCGTTCTCGGTGTGGCTGATGAAAGGCTTCATCGACGAGATCCCCAAGGAATACGAAGAGGCCGCGCTGGTCGACGGCTACACGCGCATGGAAGCGTTCTTCAGGATCGTGCTGCCGCAATCGGCGACCGGGATCGCGGCGACCGCCGTGTTCTGCTTCATAACCGCCTGGAACGAATATGCCTTCGCGTTGATGATGACCAACCGCCGCGCCCAGACCGCCCCGCCTTACATTCCGTCGCAGCTCGGATCGGGTGTCACGGACTGGACCGCGATCGCGGCCGGCACGGTCCTGTTCCTGCTGCCCGTCGCGATCTTCACCTTCCTGTTGCGCAAGCACCTGCTGCGCGGAGTGACCTTCGGGGCGATCCGGAAATGATATTTCGACAACTGAGCGCGAAGTATCTCGAACCCGCCTCCATATGGCTGATGGTGCTGGGCATCGTGTTCCTGTGCCAACCCTGGAGCCGCTTCCTCCACGTCTACGGGTTGACCGTGACTCTCGTCGGGCTGGTCGGCTTCTCGATCTTCTCCAAGATCAAGCCGCTGCCCGAGGAAGACCGTTTGCCCTGATGGCCGACATCGTACTCAAAGACGTCGAGAAGTATTTCGGCGACAACTACATCATCCGAAGGCTCAACCTCGAGATCCGCCATCGCGAGTTTCTCGTGCTGCTGGGGCCGTCCGGTTGCGGCAAGACCACGACTCTCCGCGCCATCGCCGGTCTTGAGGAAATCGACAGGGGCGAGATTCTGATCGACGGACAGAAGGTGCAGAATCGCCAGGCGGCCGACCGCGATATCGCCTTCGTGTTCCAGCTGTTCGCCCTCTATCCCCATTTGACCGCCTACGCGAACATCGCCTTTCCGTTGCGCGCGACGAACGAGAACAAGAACGTCGTGGATCGGCGCGTGCGCGAGGTTGCGAGGGCACTGCGCATCGACGGACTGCTCGGCAAACGGCCCTCTTCCCTGTCCGGCGGCGACATGCAACGCGTCGCCATCGGGCGGGCGCTCGTGCGCCGGCCCAAGGCCCTGCTGATGGACGAGCCGATGGGCGCACTCGATGCCAAGCTGCGCGAGGAGATGCGGGCCGAGCTCAAGCATATTCACATCGAGAACGAGGCCACCACAGTCTACGTCACCCACGACCAGGTCGAGGCCATGGCCATGGCCGACCGGATCGCGATCATGAACGACGGCGTGCTGCAGCAGGTCGGGTTGCCCGCCGACGTCTATCAATACCCCGTCAACCTGTTCGTGGCGCAGTTCGTCGGCAGCCCGATCATGAACGTCGTCAACGGAGCGATCCG
>DASXNH010000097.1:0-5831 GCA_036495195.1 Candidatus Dormiibacterota bacterium | reverse complement strand
GGCATGAAGAGACGGGAATGCTGCGAAAGCATTCGGATTGAAGCTGTGGTAGAGCGGCGTGACCAACGTGTAGCCCCACAGGGTCTTGACTGTTTGATCGTTGATCTTCACCACGTCGTGCAGCTGGTACCACGGTGGCGCGCTGGGCCAGAAGAGATAGGTGACAAAGGCCAGCAAGCACATAAGGAGGAGAGCGGCGACGAATCGCCAGTAGTACTCGCGACTGGTGATCCAGAAGATGAAACCGACCACGATCGGCAGCACGAAATGCATGAAGTAGAAGAGCATCGCCACGATGTCCTGCACCCCGACCACTCCAGGGTGGTAGAAGTCGTGTTGCAGGACGAGCGTTGGAATCGTGCCCCCGAATACCCAACGCTCCAGTCCCGACAAATCGTGTGGTTGGAAGTTGGTCTTCGCCGCAAAACCCCTCATCGCCTCGTATGCGAGGAACAGCAGTAGAAAAGGCGTCCAGTCGGCGATGAACGTGCGGCCTCGGCCCAACGCGACCGCGATCACGAGCAGAACGAGCAGCACCCACTCTGGCTCGATCGAAACGCCGCGCCACAGCATGACCCCAAAGATCAGTGCCAGGTAGACGACGCTGCCGATGAGGAGCAGTCGAGGCCGGCGCGCCCTCTCCGGCTTCCGTTCAGCGGGCCCGGACAACTACCACCGCGGCGATCTCAACCGTGACCGAGAATGGAAGCGAGTTGGTTCCGAGCGCTGCGCGCGAATGCCTGCCCGCCTCGCCCAGGACCTCGATCAAAAGATCCGATGCGGCATTTATCACCTTCGGTTGATCCCCGAATTCCGGGGTCGACAGCACAAACCCGGTGAGCTGGGCGACGCGCTCGACGTTCACCAGGCCGGCCGCAGCCTCCATCTGGGCCAGCAGGTTGATCCCGCATGCGCGCGCGGCCCGCTGGGCTTCCTCCACGCTCACCTCGTCGGGACACCTCCCTGTCAATCGCTGACCGTCGCGGCTCGATAGCTGGCCGGCGATGTAGAGGAGCGATCGCCCATCTCCAATAGGGACGAGCACCGTGGGCACGTACGACGCCACTGGCGCCGGCGGGACTGGCAGAGTTATCTCGAGCTGGCGTAAGCGCTCGTAAGGGTCGGTCAACTCGAGGGAGTCTAGTTCGTCAGCCTCGCCGACCGCGGAAATGGGAGACCACCGCCAGCAAGATCACGATCAGCGCAACCAACCCGATGGCGATGTACGGTGTTTGCGGAGAGAGAAGGATCTGGCTGATCCCCGAGGCCGCCGCCGCCGGCGGATTGGTGCGGCTGCCGCTCGCTGTCGGTGTCGGCGTGGTGGGCACGCCCTGGGGACTCGCACCCGTGTCCCGATACGCCCAGAGGGCCGCGACCTGGTCAGCCGGCCGGAATGTGGCCACATACAGGGTCGGGACCTCCTCGTTGGAGACCGCGAGCGCCGTCACCGCTGGCATCGGGGGCGCGAGATAGGTGAAGTGACGGGCCGCGTCGCGCGTTCGCCATAGCCCACCCGACGCCGATCCTCCGCCATCGCTTGCCGCATAGAAGCGGTCGAAATGGGTGGTGACGAAGGCGATTTGCGTGTAATCGGTCGAAGGCAAGAGGCTGCCGCCGCTGATGGGCGTGAAAGTCACCCCGTTGTCGACCGACATGAAGAGGCCGGTATTCGTACCCACGACCAGCGGCCTGATCGTGCTTGCCGGTGGCAAGGGGCCCGCGGCCAGGGATGACACGACCTTGCCGCTGATTCCGGCTTTGATCCTGACCCAGTTGACGCCGCCATCGGTGCTTTGAAGGAGCAGAGCACCGGCTGACGAGGCGGCGTTGCTGCCCACAACCGCACGCACGGGATCGTGGATGGCGGACACCGTCAGCGAGCCGATGCTGGTGGTCGGAAGTCCCGACGCCCTCCAGGCCAGACCATCGGTGCTTGCATACACGCCGTGGTCCGTGCCTGCCAGGACCAGAGTGAGAGCGAAGGCGAAGCTTCGGACCGAACGGCCATCCAGGCCAGTCACCGGTCTCCACGAAAGGCCCGCGTCCGGGCTGGCCAGCGCGCCCCCGCCTCGTAAACCCGCGAGCACGAAGCCGGTCTTAGATGGACTGAAGGCGATGGTGATGATTTGGGCGCCGGCCCCATGCGCCACCTTCCAGGTCGTTCCGCCATCGGCACTCCTCATCAATGCGCCATCGGACCTGCCCGCCAAGACCACCTGGTTGTTGAACGGACTGACCGCGAGGGCAAAGACGGCCGTCTGCCCCTGACCGGGTAGAGGCGACAACGCGACCCACGTTGAGGGAGGAAGTGTGGCCGAGAGCTCAGCCACGCCTGGCGCGCGTGCTTGCACGACCAGCACCGCGAAGCCGGACCACGCGCATGACAGGAGCGCCACAAGCGTCGCGACAAGACGTTGGCGAAAAGGCGACACGAGCGAGGCGATTATCACCCAAGCCGGCGGGCGGGCGGGTTGAGGCGCAGCACGTCAAATCCGCGCCCCGGGGATGATTGCCTACAATCCCAGAGTGCTGGCTCGTCCCAAGGCCTGGCTGCACAGCGGCGCGGCCTGGCTCGACCGCGCCGCCTTCAGCCCGGCATCTCTCCCCGACGACTTGATCTCCGCCATCGCTCTCGCCCCAGCGATCGCTGCCGGCCTCACCCTCTTCAGGCTTCCGGCCCTGGAGATGTTGCTGGTCGCCGTGGGCATGGGACTCGCCGGGACTCTGTTTACACGTTTCGTGTGGCGGCACGACATTCCGCGGCCGCAACCGAGCCCGCTGATCGCCGCCATCGTCGGCGTTGCGCTGGTTGGACCGGGTTCATCGCTTGGCATCACCATCGCGATCGCAGCCGCGGCCGTGATCCTCGAGCTTCTTCGGGCTCGCTACGTACCCGCGATTCGCGCCCAGACCGGCCTTCTGGCATTCGCGGGTCTGGCTGTCGTTTCGGGAGGCGCACCGCTCGTCTATGTCAACCCGGCGAGCCACCGGTCATTTTTCCCCGATCCGATTGCATTGTGGTTTGCGCAGCCGGCACTTCCTGGTTCGTACGACCCCGTCACGCTTTACGTCGGTAACGTTGCGGGACCTGTCTTTGCGACATCATTGCTTGCAGTCGGCATCGGCATCGCCTGGCTGGCTTACGCGCGACGATTGAGCTTCGCTGTCGCACTTGGTTTTCTCGCCGGAGCCGGCTTCGCGATCGTGGCCTACCACTGGGATTACATCGTGCACCTGGACAGCGCGCCGACCTGGTTTGTGGCCATGCTGCTGGCGGATAAGCGGTACCTCCCCACCGCCGTGACGATCCGGCCAGTGCTCGGATTCAGCGCCGGCCTCCTGACAGTGGCAATGCGAGCGCGCGGCTACGGGATCGAGGCCGCGTTCCTCACCGCCGCCGGAGTGCAGGCGGTGATGGCGGTGCTGGTGGTCGTGCTCTGGGCGGCAACGTTCGGCTCCGAGCGGATGCAGAGGAACCGCAGGCTGCGCCAGCGCGAGGCCAACCTGAGGATCGTCAAGACCTAGACGAGCTTGAGCTCCACTTCGGCGAGGCCGAGGGTGGAGGCGAGCTCTTGGGCACGGGCTTGAATCTCTGGCCGCACATTTGGCGGCAGCTTGCCGAAGGGATCGACCACGATGCGGAGCACGTCCTTCGCCACGGTGTGCGTCCACGTGCCTGTCACCCTTCCTTCCACCAAAAGCACGGCTGAGATCCAACCCGCCGTCCGGCTGACTCTGGCCCGGAATCCCGGCTCGAAGAGATGGTCGCGGCTGTTGTGGCCCATCAGGTATGGGTCGAAGGCTGGTAGGAGCAGGACGGAGGAGACCCCCGCGCTGCTCCTCAGCTGCTTGAGATCGGCGGCGAGGACGTCCGCCCGCCGGCCCTCGATCGATACCGGCGCCAGCTCGTCCGCCAGACCCGACCATGCCGCTTTGCCGAGGCCTGGCCAAGCACCGAACCAGCGGCCGAAGTCGTCTTTCGTGGCCGGCCCGTAGGCGCGAAGGTACCGCCGTGCAACTTCGATGACCGCCTCATCGGGATCGAGGTCTCGCCAGGATTTCAGCCACACGTCGGGCCGGACGAAAGTGACGCTCGTGCCGCGGTTGGGTCCGAAGCAGAGGCGACCGGAGCGCGCGACCGGCTTGAGCAGCGTGCTCCATCCCGACTTGAGCACCGTGCGCACGTGGTCCGAGCTGGTGCGCCCCATCGCTGCGATCAGCTCTTCCCTGGTCAACGGTTGGTCAAGCGCGTCGCCAATTGACTCGATCAGGCTGACGAGCTCAGGCTCGGTGAGCTGCACCCATTTGAGCCACGTGTTGTTCGGCCAAACCCAGCGCGAGCGCATCGCCGCCGTGTAGAGCGGCAGGTCCACCGATGGGACAAGGTGGAGGGTGCCGCGCATCAGCCACGTTTTCACGAGGGCCCTGTCCTGCCACAGGGCCTTTCGGACGCCGTCGACGCCGGCCTTGCAGCGCACGCCAAGCTGGAGCTCGGCCGCCGACATGACCTGAGCCTGGGCCCCGCTGATGTCTCCAGCGACGTCGACGAGCCGTTTGGCTGGAGCCCGCGTTGCCAGGTGATGGCGCTGGAGGCGGAAGGCGTGGACCTGTGGCCAGGCGAGCTCGGCGGCGACGGGCGGCTGGCTTTTCAAACCACAGAGATGTTGGTGACCAGACTCGACGCCCTCAGGCGAAGAGTTCGCTTCCGCGGGTCACGAACTGGTCGCGGCGCGGGCCAGTCCCGATGAGGTCGATCGGGGCGCCAATCAGCTCGCCGATCCGCTCGATGTAATCGCGACAACGTGGGGGCAGGTCGTCCCAGCAACGCGCGGCGCCAATCGGCGTCTCCCAGCCAGGCATCTCCTCATAGATGGGCATGCAGTGCTTGTAGTGGGAGATGTTGGCGAGCGGGTGGGTGTGGCGCTCGCCGCGGAAGTCGTAGGTGGTGCATATCTTCAGGAGCGGCTGCTCGTCGAGGATGTCGAGGCGCATGAGGGCGGCTCGGCCCACGCCGTTGATGCGGACCGCGTACCGGGCGACCGCGGAGTCGAACCAGCCGATGCGCCGGGGGCGGCCGGTGACGGTGCCGAACTCGTGGCCGCGCTCCCGGATCTGGTCGCCGACCTCGTCCAGGAGCTCGGAAGGGAAGGGGCCGTAACCGACACGCGTGGTGTAGGCCTTGAAGACGCCGATCGTCAGGTCGACCATGGTGGGGGCGATGCCGCTGCCCGTGAGGGCGCCGCCGGCCGTGGGGTTGGAGCTGGTCACGTACGGGTAGGTGCCGAAGTCGAGGTCGAGCATGGTGGCCTGGGCGCCCTCGAGGAGAATGTTGGCCCCGCTGTCGAGGGCGTCCTGGATGATCGGGAAGGTGTCCTTGATATAGGGGTCGAGCTGCTTGGCGTAGCCCAGGTATTCGTCAAGCATGCTTTCCCAGTCATAGGGTTCCGCGTCGTAGAGCTTGGTGAGGATCGGGTTCTTCACCTGGCCGACGACGTAGGCGAGCTTCTTGCGCATGAAGCCTTCCTTCTGCAGGTCGCCGATGCGAAAGCCGATGCGGCGGATCTTGTCCGCGTAGGCGGGTCCGATACCACGCCAGGTGGTGCCGAGGCGGTCATCCCCACGCGCCTCCTCCTCGAGCTTGTCGAAGACGGGGTGGTAGCGCATGACCATGTGGGCCCGCTCGCTGACCATGAGGTTCTTGGGCTCGATGCCACGCTCCCTCAGCTGGGAGATCTCGCGCAACAGGACCATGGGGTCGACGACGACGCCGTTGCCGATGATGCAGGTGCAGCCGGGGTAGAGGATGCCCGAGGGCATGAGCTGGAACTTGA
>DASXNH010000096.1:0-18838 GCA_036495195.1 Candidatus Dormiibacterota bacterium | reverse complement strand
GACCGGGCCGATGCATCCCGTGGTCTCCGACCTGGGTATCCCGACCGTTCTCCCCGTTGGCGTCGGTCGCCCTGACAACCGTGTCCACGCACCGAACGAGAACATTCGCGCCACGGACTACATCAATACGATCCGCCTCATGTGCCGAGTCTGGGAGCGGTTCGGCGCCTGATGGAGAAGCTCACCGACAAGCTCTTCACTGTCAAGTACAACGAGGACAGCGGCAAGCCGCACATTGAGATAGTCGACCAGAAGGTCTGCGCCACGAAGTGCGAGGGCAAGTACTGCACCCACTTCTGCCCGGCGGGCGTCTACGAGTGGAACGAGGAGCAGAAAAAGACCCTGGTCAGCTTCGGCAACTGCATCGAGTGCGGCGCCTGCTCCATCGGCTGTCCTTTTGACAACATCGAATGTCATAGCCCGCGCGGTGGCTACGGCGCCCAGTTCAAGCACGGGTAGGAATACCGACCCTGCCGGCCCCTTTCCAATTGGTGAAATGAGCTACGACGTCATCATCGTGGGCGGCGGTCCGGCAGGCCTGGCGGCGGGCCTGTACACGGCCAGGATGAATCTGAAGGCGGTTCTGGTCGACAGAGGTCCTCTGGGTGGCCAGCTGCTGAACACCGAGCTGGTGGAGGACTACCCCGGCTTCGAAACCATCCTGGGCTCCGAGCTGGCAACCAAGATGGGAGACCACGCCCGGAAATTCGGCCTGGAGGTGCGTGACTTCGAGCCCGTGCTGGAGATCGACGTCGAGGGCAACACCAAGATCGTCCGGTTGGAGTCGGGGGAGGAGCTGCGGGCTCCGGCCCTCATCATGGCCGCCGGCGGCCTGCCGAGGTACCTCGGGATTCCGGGCGAAAAGGAGTTCTGGGGCCGTGGCGTCAGCTACTGCGCGGTCTGCGACGGCGCCTTCTTCAAGGGGCAGGAGCTGGCGGTCGTCGGTGGGGGGGACGCCGCCGTCGAGGAAGGAGACTTTCTGACGAGGTACGCATCCAGGGTCCACATAATTCACCGCCGAAACGAGCTGCGGGCGCAGCCCATCCTCATCGACCGCGCGCGTGCCAACCCAAAGCTCGAATTCATCCTCGAGTCGGCGGTGACAGAGATCGCAGGTGGCGACAAGGTCCAGGCAGTGCGCTACGAGCAAGGCGGGCAGTCGAAGGAGTTGGCCGTCGGCGGGGTGTTCATCTTTGTCGGCTTCGTGCCCAACTCCGGACTCTTCAAAGTGCACGTCGATCACGACGAGGCGGGCTACATTCTTACGGGGCGTGACCTCCAGACATCGGTCGAGGGAATCTGGGCCGTTGGCGACGTACGGGCGCAGCTGACCAAGCAAATCGCGACCGCCGTCGGCGACGGCACGACCGCCGCGGTCGCCGCGTCCGCATACGTGTCGTCGCTCAAGGATGCGGCGCGCGCTTAACCCGGTTGGCGGCGAGCGCTAGCTGACGACGTCGATCCAGACCAATCCGGGCGGCAGGCTGAGCGCGGCGCCGGTCGAGAGCTTGAACGACAGCGGTTTGTGGGCGCCGGTCGACTTCCAGGTGCCTGAAAACCTGTGGCCCTTGTAGTAGACGTCGATCTTGCCACCAGTGTCGAGGTCATAGTCGTGGATGTGAGCGCCGTGGCCGTCGCCGACGTCTAGCAGCTGGGACTGCGTGTGCAGCAATATCAGCATCTCGATGCGCACGAGCTGGTGGCTGGTGGCGTCGCGGTAGAGGTGGCCTTCCTCTGTTTTCTGATAAGTGCCGAATGTGGCGTCGTATGCATACGTCGAGTAGTGCTCAGGCACTGAGATTTTCGTGACCACCGCACCGCCGGGGAGCACTGGACGCGCCTTCGGCAAGTTAAACGTGGCGATGCCGAATCTCGCTTCTGCCTTTTTGACCATCGTGCCGTCGATCATCAGGTTGTCCGGGGCGATTCGTGCCGGCGTGCGATACATGTAGCCGATGGTGTCGAAGAACTGCGGCACGGGGTCGCCGGCCGCACGGCTGCGGGTCGCCTGCGACTCGCCCGACTGGAACAGCAGGCCTTTGTAGTGCCGCGCGATCTTCAGCGAGATGAAGCGGCTCGAGCGCATGGGGCCGACGGTCTTTGGGGCATTCTGGAAAATGGCGGTGAGTCGTGTGATTCCGCCCTCGGCCACGTACTCGAAGATCATGCTGGCCGCTTGCAGGCCGTTCTGGTCGCGGGCGAACGAATCGTTGGGGACCTGGATCAGCGCGGGATACCTGAGCGCTGTGGTCCTCTCGTGGTCGTGATAGTAGATGCCGGTGCTCAGCGTAAAAGCGGTGGCCAGCGGGTGTCCGGTTTGATCGCGAGCGCCGGGGGCCAGCTTGATCACCAGCGGTCCGGATGGGATGCCGGTGGTTGCAATCGTCGCGCTTCGGCCATCGGCGGCCCACTTGAGAGTGACCACCTTCGCGCCGGCGGTAGCGCTGACCGTGCTCTGGTCCATCGCGTCGTTGAAATTGAGCTGGAGCGGCTGACCAGGGTCGATCTCTCCGCCGTCGGCAATCGTCGTGCTGCCCGAGGTGACCGACGTGACGCGAGGCTGGATGGTCGTCGTGAAGCTCCACGCGGTGGCCTTCAGCGGGTGATGACCCAGGTCGGCCAGCGCGTTGATGGTCACCGTGTAGGTGGTGAGCTGGGCGAAGAATCCGGTGGGCGCCCAGGCAAATTCGGTTTGTCCTGAGAGGCTTCGCAAGGTCCCATCCGTCGTCGGGGTGATCGTCAGGGCCGATTTCAGGGTGTCCATACCGACCGGCCGCGAGAAGTTGAAGTCCAGCTGGACGTCGGTGGCGACGTTGGTCTGGCCATCCCTGAGGTTGAGGGTGACGGACGTCGGCGCGCTGTTGGCGTAGACGACGAAGCCGCCCGCGATGCTGAAGAGCACCGCGAGGGCGATCCCAACCGGGATCCAACCTCGCCCGGAGAGCCCGTTTTTGCGGGGTCGCCGTAAGGCTGTGGCGGGTGGTGACGAGGGCTGAAACTTTGGCAAGGGCGTAAGGAGAACGGGTTGGAGGCGAATTATGTCACGGAGGACCTGGCTCCAGACCGGATTTACGATCGGCGGCTCGCGCACTCCTCGCAGGCACACAGGGCCCGCAACAAAGAGAAGGTATACAGCCCGGTGGCGTGGCCGCTCTGAAACGCGATCTGCAGTGCGTACTGGCCGACGAGGCTCACGTCCTGAAGTCGAAGCTCCTCTGAAGCAAGGCTCTGGACGCGCGACAAGCGGCCGGCGGCCCCACCTTCACCGCGACACTCGGCGCAGGGGCATGCCCAGCGGAGCTGCTCACCCGAGTAGGTGCTGCGGTGGCCGTCCTCCCAGACCACGTCCATGACGCTGCGCTCGCGGTCGACGTCGACGTTGACTGGAAACGGGTCGGGGTCTTGCAGGTTGGCGCCTAGCGGACGTTGATCACCGGCAGCTGCCGGAACGACTGGATGGAGGTCCGCGCCGCCACCTGCGAGGCGATATGAGTGAAGGCCTGGGCGCCGGCGGACTCGGGCCTCGAGAGGACAACCGGAGTACCTGAGTCAGCATCCTCGCGGATGCCCTCCTCGAGCGGAATCGCGCCGAGGAAAGGCACGCCCAGGCGCTTGGCGGCGGATTCGGCGCCTCCGTGGCTGAAGATCTCGTGCCGGTGCCCGCAGCTGGAACAGACATACCAACTCATGTTCTCGATCAGGCCGAGCGGCGTGACGTTCAGCTTCCTGAACATCTGAAGGGCCTTGACAGCGATGTCGGTCGCAACATCCTGCGGCGTGCAAACGATGGCCACACCGGTCAGAGGAATCGCCTGCGCGAGGGTCAGCGAGGCGTCGCCGGTGCCGGGCGGGAGGTCGATCACCAGGTAGTCGAGCCGTCCCCAATCGACCTGGACCATCATCGCCTCGATCGCCTTGCCGACCATGGGCCCGCGATAGATCGTCGGCTCCCCGCCCGGGTAGATCAGACCGAACGACATGACCTTGAGGCCGTGGGCATCAACTGGCTGCAGGCGACCGTTGACCTGCTCGGGCACAGCGTGCGATCCGATCATGGCGGGCACCGAGGGCCCGTATATGTCGGCGTCGAGAAGGCCGACCTCCGCGCCGGCTTTTCGCAGCGCGGCCGCGAGGTTGACGGCGACGGTGGACTTGCCCACGCCACCCTTTCCCGATGCGACGGCAATCGTCTGCTTGACGCCGGGGAGGATCTCCGAGGGCTTGGGCCGCATGAAAGCGGGCCGCACGTTGGCGGTCATGCGAACCTCGACGGCGGTGACTCCGGGGATGTCTCCGACCAGGTCCTGCGCTTGGGACTTGAAGCGGTCGCGCACCGGGCAGGCCGGTGTCGTCAGCTCGAAGGTGAAGCTCACCTTGCCCTGAGGGCTGACCTCCAGCTCCTTGATCATCCCGAGGCTCACGACATCGCGGCCGAGGTCTGGGTCCTGGATGTGGGAGAGGACGCCGAGAACTTGGTCGGCGGAGGGCGGTGTCATCGCCAAGGCATGTTACCGATACCGGAGACTGCGCTCGGGCGTGTGGCGGACGCCCGAGGTGCCGTTGACAGACCGGCCGCGGGCCCACCCTCCTCCCGAGGCCGCCCACCCCCGCAGCCTTCGCACCTGCGACGAGCTTGTCGAGATTTGCCGGCCTCGCCAACCCTGCCTGTTAACTTCGAGCTCGCATGAGTCGCGCCACCCTGCTCGCGCATCAAGCCGCATGTCGCGCCTGCCACAAGTGCGTCGATGACGGCATCATCCCCGAGGCCAATCCAACCTTCTCGGGGGAGTGGGGAGCGCCTTTCATGCTGGTCGGGCAGGCTCCGGGCCCCAGTGAGAGGGTCTCCCGCCGGCCCTTCGATGGTCGCGCCGGCAAGGAGCTTGACCGCTGGATGCTGCGGGCCGGCTTTGCCAGTGCAGAAGAGTTCCGCCGGCTCACGTACATCGCCGCGTTGATGCGCTGCTTTCCGGGGCGCAACCGGACCGGCACCGGCGATCTCCGGCCGCCACCGGCCGCCATCGCCAACTGCGCCCACTGGCTCGATGCGGAGCTGCGCATTCTCAAGCCCAGAGTCCTGCTCCCGGTCGGCCAGATGGCGATCAGTCGCTTTCTCGGTCCCGGCTCGCTCGAAGGTCGCGTGGGGAAGCGCTTCGGCGAGCGTCCTGTGATTGTTCCGCTGCCCCATCCGTCCGGCACCAGCCGATGGCTCAACGATCCGGCAAATCGGCAGCGGCTCGCGGAGGCGCTGGCTCAGATCGCCGATCTCCGCTTGCGTCATGCGCCACCGCCCACGAAAATCTCATCAACGGCGCGTCCACCGGGTAGCCTGGCCGGAAAACCTGCGCGTCCGTCGCGGCCGCCCATCGACAAGGAGAAGGAAGCGTGAAGTACTTGCTCGTTTACTACGGCGGAGGCATGCCGCAGACCGCGGCGGCGCAGGCCCGAGTCCTCAAGCAGTGGGAAAAGTGGTTTGCGAAGGTCGGGCCCGCGATGGTGGATGGCGGCAATCCGTTTTCGGGGGCGGTCAACAAGATCAGAAGTGACGGCAGCACCGCCAATGGCCCGATTGGCAAGCGCGCGAGCGGCTACAGCATCATCGATGCTCCTTCGCTCGACCAAGCGACCAAGCTCGCGAAGGGTTGTCCCATCATCAGGAGCGGCGGCGAGATCGCGGTCTACGAAACGTTCAACGCGATGTAACGGTTGCCTTCCTTTTTCGTGGAGCGAGATGGCGAGCATGCGGTCGTCCTCGGCGACGACGCTCGCCACCTGGCTCGTTCTCTGAGGGCGCGCGTGGGGGAGGAGATCGAGGTCGTCGACCCCAAGGGCTTCATGCTCACGCTTCGACTCGATCGTGTCTCTCCCGATCGGGTTGAGGGCACCGTTGTCGCCGAGCGTCCGCACAACCCGGAACCCGCGGCGCGAATCGTGATCGCGATCGCCCACCTGCCGGCTCCGGCGCTCGAGCTCGTCCTCTCGCGCTGTACGGAAGCCGGCGCGTTCGCCTTTCACATCGTCCAGGCGGAGCGCAGCGTGGCGAGAGGTGCCAAGCCCGATCGCTGGCGCAGCATCTGCCGCGAGGCGGCGATGCTCGCCGGACGGCTGGCAGTTCCGGAGGTGGTGGGGCCGTCGTCTCTAGGCGAGGTCCTCCAGCGGAACGAGAGTCCGGTGATGCTCACCCGCTCCGCCCACGCGCGCCTGGCCGACGTCCTCGCCCCGCAAAACCTCACTCTCCTGGTCGGGCCTGAGGGCGGCTGGTCGGACCGCGAGCTGGCGCTGGTTCCCCAACAGGCCACCCTGGGCCCGCGAAACCTGCGCGCCGACACGGCGGCGCTGGTGGCCCTGGCGACCGCCCTCGCCTGCCGTCCCAACTCCGCTTCCCATGTCGCTTCGGAATGAGATAACATTGGGCATGGGATGGTGGAGCACAAGGTCTCCCGCGAACTCGTAGATTCGAGCTGCCCGGTCTCGGTCGACCTGGCGGTCTTCACCCTGGCGGGTCGAGAGCTGAGCGTTCTCCTTCGCCGCCGCATCGAGCCGCCCTACCCCGGGTTCTGGGCGCTGCCGGGCGGCCTGCGCTGCCCCGGTTCCTCCCTCGATTCCCAGGCGCGAGCCCTCCAGGTGGGCATCACCGGAGTCGACGGCGGCTGGATCGAGCAGCTGAAGACCTTTCACCGGCCACAGCAGCTCGACAGCGCGGGGGACGTGGTGGTGCCCGGACGAGACCCACGTGGTGACGTGCTCAGCGTCGCCTACATCGCGATCGTGCCGGTGGCGGCAGCCGAGGCGTGCGCGGGCGAGAAGAATGGAATTGAGTCGGAGTGGCACCCGGTGAGGCGATTGCCCGTCGAGATGGCATTCGACCACCGCGAGGTCGTCGACTATGCGGTGCGACGCCTGCGCAGCAAGGTCGGCTACTCGTCTGTCGGATTCCAGCTGCTGCCTTCTGAGTTCACGATCTCGGAGCTCCAGCACGTCTACGAAGCCGTCCTTGGCCTGTCGATCAATCGTGGCAACTTCTGGCGCAGGGTCGTCGACCGCGGCGTGATCGAGCAGACCGGGAAGGAACGAAGTGTTCGCGGCAAGAAGGCATACCTGTTCCGTTTCACCCAGCAGGCCTTTGGCTTGCGCGAGGAGCCCGATGGTTTCATCGAAGCCTGACCTGCAGTACGTGGTGGCCGCCGCACTCGCCGAGGATCTCGGCGAGAGAGGTGTCGATGTGACGACCAGCTCCATTGTCGACCCGGACCTCGTGGGCGAAGCCAGGGTGATCGCGCGCAAGCCGGGCGTGCTGAGCGGCACCGACGCAGCCGCGCGGGTGTTCGAGATGATCCGGCCGCCGAGCCAGTACGAGGCGCTGGTCGCCGACGGCTCGCGCCTCGAGGCCGGCGACGAGGTGGCGCGAGTCACCGGTGCCTTGAGCTCGATCCTCATCGGCGAGCGCACGGCCCTCAATTTTCTGCAGCGCCTCTCGGGGATCGCGACGATGACGCGGCGGTACGCGGATGCGCTGGCGCCCTACCCAAACGTGACGCTCCTCGACACGCGTAAGACGACGCCCGGGCTGCGGTCCCTGGAGCGCGCTGCCGTGCGCGCCGGTGGCGGACACAACCACCGGGACGGTTTGTGGGACGCGATCCTCATCAAGGACAACCATGTCGCCGCCGCGGGCGGTGTCGGCGAAGCGATCAGGCGCGCGCGCCAGGCGGCGATGCCGGTTGAGGTCGAGGTCGACACGCTCGAACAGCTCACGGAGGCGCTCGAGGTGGGGGCAGAGATCGTGTTGCTGGACAACATGACGGCCGAGCAGATGCGGCAAGCGGTCGAAATCACCGCGGGCCGCGCGAGGCTGGAAGCATCCGGCGGCATGACTCTGGACGCAGCCGTTGCAGCTGCGCGAGCCGGGGTCGACCGGATCTCGGTTGGAGCGCTGACGCACTCGGCGCCGGCGCTGGACCTGAGCCTGGAGGTAATACGGACATGGCGGTAGAAACGATCTCGCTCGAGGCGGACGCCGCCGAATATTCCCGGCGCGACGTGCCGCGCGACATCGCGAGCACGAGCGCGGAGATCCGCGAGCTCGCGCGCAAGCGAAACGCGGTGATACTCGCTCACAACTACCAGGTGCCCGAGGTGCAGGACGTGGCCGATTATGTCGGCGACTCGCTCGGTCTCTCACGGCAGGCGGCCGCGACGCCTTCTGACCTGATCGTGTTCTGCGGCGTCCATTTCATGGCCGAGACGGCCGTGATCCTCAGCCCCAAGAAGCGTGTTTTGATTCCCGACCTGGCCGCCGGCTGCTCGCTGGCGGCGACGATCAACGCCGAGCAGCTGGCCGCCTGGAAGGCGGAGTTTCCTGACGCCGTCGTGGTTTCTTACGTCAACACGACCGCGGAGGTGAAAGCCCTCAGCGACTACTGCTGCACGTCGGGCAATGCCGAGCGTGTGATCCGCGCGATTCCGGAGGACAGGGAGATTCTGTTCCTGCCTGACATGTTCCTGGGCACCTACCTTGAAAAGGTCACGGGGCGGAAGATGCATGTCTGGCCCGGCGAATGCCACGTGCATGCAGGCATCCGGCCCGTGGACATCGACCGCGCTCGCGCGCAGCATGGCGACGCCGACCTGCTCGTGCACCCCGAATGCGGCTGCGCCAGCCAGTGCATGTACTTCAAGGCGAGCGGCGACATCGATGCCGACCGCACCCACATCCTCAGCACCGAGGGGATGGTCAAGCACGCTCAGGAGCACCCGACCCGAAGCTTCGTCGTCGCGACCGAGCTCGGCATCATGCATCGACTGGCCAAGGAGGCGCCGCATGGCCGCTTCTACGCCGCGAGCGAGCGGGCCATCTGCCGCTACATGAAGAAGATCACGCTCGAAAAGCTCCTCATCTCGCTGCGCGACGACGTGTTCGAGGTGACGGTTCCGGAGGCTGTGGCCGACCGCGCTCGCGGGGCCATCCAGCGAATGGTGGAGCTGTGATCACCTCACAGCCTCGGGGTCCAGTGACCACTGACATGCTTGTGATCGGCGACGGCCTGGCTGGTTCGGCAGCCGCGCTGGAGGCCGCGCGCCTCGGCGCGCAGGTCGCGCTGGTGTCCGCCGGCCCCGCTTCGTCAGAGCGCGCGCAGGGGGGGATTGCGGCGGCTGTGCTCCCGGAGGATTCGCCTCGCCTGCACGCCATCGACACCCTTGCCGCCGGCGCTGGGCTGTGCGATGTCGATGCCGTGACGATGCTGACCTCTGCAGGTCCGGAGACGGTTCATTGGCTGGAGTCTTTGGGCGTGCGCTTCGACGGTGGCGCCGCCCGAGAGGCGGCGCACTCGATGGCTCGCGTCCTTCACCTCGGCGGTGACCAGAGCGGCCGCACCCTGATGGCATTCGTGCATGCGGCGATCGACCGCGAGCCGCGGATCACCCGCTTGGCGGC
This sequence comes from Candidatus Dormiibacterota bacterium, assembly GCA_036495195.1. GTDB lineage: Bacteria > Chloroflexota > Dormibacteria > Dormibacterales > Dormibacteraceae > Palsa-872. The sequence continues at coordinate 9,405 of DASXNH010000096.1, read as the reverse complement.
GCGGCTGCATGCGCTGCTCGGCGACGGCGTTTGCGAAGGTGCCGAGTTCTCTGGTGGCTTAACCGTTTACGCCGGAGCCACGATTCTCGCCACCGGCGGGTACGCCGGCCTGTACGAGCGCACCACCAACAGCCGGCTGAGCAATGGCAAGGGCATCCTCGAGGCCGCGCGCGCTGGGGCGCGCGTCGTCGATCTCGAGTTCGTCCAGTTCCACCCGACTGTTTTTGCCGGCCCGCACCCTTTCCTGATCACGGAGGCGCTGCGGGGCGCGGGCGCACACGTGGTCGACGCGGCCGGCGAGCGTTTCATCGACGAGCTTCTGCCGCGCGACCAGGTGGCGGTGGCTCTCGCGACGCATCGCGGCCCGGCCTTCATCTCTGCGACGCATTTGGATCCTGAGCTGCTGCGTCTGAGCTTTCCGAACTTCATGCGCAACTGCAGCCACGCGGGCATCGATCCGCTGCACGAGCCGGTGCCGATCATGCCAGCTGCCCACTACACGATGGGTGGCGTTTCCACCGACCTCGACGGGCGGGCGTCGGTGCCCGGCCTGTTTGCCGCCGGCGAATGCGCGCGGACAGGCGTTCACGGCGCCAACCGGCTGGCGAGCAACTCGCTGCTCGAGGCCGCCACTTTCGGCAGGCGTGCCGCCGCAGCGGCTTCGACCACCGCCCCGATCGCGGGCTCAGCTCGCGCGCGGGCTCACATGTGGCGGCGTGGCGACCTGGCCCTGGTCGAGGTTCGGCGTGTCCTGGATTCCACCGCCGGCGTCCTGCGTAGTGGCGCCGGTCTGGCGCGCGGTCTTCGTGTGTTGCGGTCGGGGACCGGCTCGGCCACCGCGGCCGACGCGGCCGAGATGGCGTCGATGATCTGCTCGGCGGCGCTGGCCCGCCCGCTCAGCTTGGGCGCGCATCAGAGGCTCGACCGGCCGGCGCCAATCGCGGTCTAGCGCTTCAGCGCGCGGTAGGTCCTGACCTCGCCGGCGATGGCAAGGGCAGAGAACACGACGAACATGACCAGCCCGACGACCGCAAGAAACGCGCCCGTGGTCCCCGCCCAATCGGTGGCGCCGAGGCCGATGACCAGGATGCCGAAGGACGCAATGACGTTCGAGTACACCCTGATGCCAGAGCGGGAAGCCGCGTAGCCCGGCGCCAGGGTCCCCAGCGAGCGCGAGGTGAGGTTCCTGATCAGGAAGTTCCCCGCAACGTCGGTGTACAGAATTCCGCCCGCGAGCAGAATGAGCAAACCGAGCGCCGTAACCATCTGCCGGCAATCTTGGCACGGTCAACACCGGCTGGCACCTACGATTCATTGCGTGTCAACCGTCAATCAGTCCCTGGTGCGGAACTTCTGCATCATCGCGCACATCGATCACGGCAAGTCCACGCTGGCTGACCGGCTCCTCGAGTTCACCAACTCGATCAGCAAGCGCGACATGCAGGACCAGGTCCTCGACACCATGGACCTGGAGCGCGAGCGTGGGATCACGATCAAGCTCCAGGCGGTCCGCATGACCTATCCCGCGCGCGATGGAAAGACATACGAGCTGAACTTGATCGACACGCCGGGCCACGTGGACTTCGCCTACGAGGTTTCGCGTTCGCTGGCCGCTTGCGAGGGCGCAATCCTTGTGGTCGATGCCGCTCAAGGAATCGAGGCCCAGACGCTCGCCAACCTCTATCAGGCGGTTGAAGCGGGACTCACCCTCGTGCCTGTCGTCAACAAGATTGACCTCGACGCCGCTCAACCGGAGATGGTCGCGGAAGAGATCGCGGACGTGACAGGAATTCCGCGCGAGCAGGTCATCTTCGCCTCCGCCAAACAGGGAATCGGCACCCAGGACATCCTGGAGGCGGTCATCGCCAGGGTGCCGCCGCCGCATGGCGATCCAACCGCGCCCCTGCGCGCCCTGGTCTTCGATTCCCACTACGACACCTACCGCGGCGTCATCACCTACGTGCGGGTCGTCGATGGCGAGATCATTCCCCGGACCAAGATCCGGATGATGAACACCGACAAGGTCCACGAGGTCGACGAGGTGGGCTGGTTTGCCCCTGGCCCTCAACCGGCCCAGAAGCTGACCGCCGGCGAGGTCGGCTATGTCACCGCCGCGATCAAAAACGTGACCGACGCAAGAGTTGGCGACACGATCACGACAGCAGAGAACGGCGCTGCGACTCCGCTCCCGGGCTACCGGCAGGTCAAGCCGATGGTCTTCGCAGGGCTCTTTCCGACCGATTCCGAGCGGTTCGGGGACCTCAAGGAGGCGCTCGAGAAGCTGCAGCTGAATGACGGTGCGCTGTCATTCGAGCCCGAGAACTCCGCTGCCCTCGGGTTTGGTTTCCGCTGCGGGTTCCTCGGGCTTCTGCACCTGGAGATCGTGCAGGAGCGACTGGAGCGCGAGTTCGAGCTCGACCTCATCACGACAGCACCGACAGTCGAGTACCGCGTGACCTTGAAAACTGGCAAGGTGATCGAGGTCGACAATCCCGCCATGATGCCCGACCCGACGATGATCGAATCGATTGCCGAGCCTTTCGTGAAGCTGTCGATCATCGTTCCCTCCAACTTCGTCGGTCCGATGATGGAGCTGTGCCAGGAGCGGCGAGGCACCTTCAAGCATCTGGAGCACAGGCCGGGCGATCGAGTCGTCATCGAGTACGAGATGCCGCTCGGCGAGATCATCCATGACTTCTACGACCAGCTCAAGTCGCGATCCAAGGGCTACGCGTCGATGGACTACGAGATGATCGGCTTCCGTGATGGCGATCTCGTGAAGCTCGACGTGCTCGTGGCCGGCGACCCGGTGGACGCGCTGTCCCTGATCGTGCATCGGAGCAAGGCGCAGATCCAGGGCCGCAAGCTGGTCGAGAAGTTGAAGACGATCATCCCGCGCCAGATGTTCATTGTCCCGCTACAGGCGGCCATCGGCGGCAAGGTGGTCGCGCGCGAAACGATCCCGGCGATGCGCAAGGATGTCCTCGCCAAGTGCTATGGCGGCGACATCACGCGCAAGCGCAAACTCTTGGAGAAGCAAAAGGAAGGCAAGAAGAGGATGAAGCGGGTGGGCTCGATCGAGATCCCGCAAGAGGCATTCATGGCGGTCCTGAAGCTTGATTAGGCCCGCGCGAAAAATGCGTGTCGTGGCCGGGAGGGACCGCGGCCGTGCGGTTCTTGCCGTGGTCGCTGGAATTGCCCTGCTCGCCGGCGCATGCACCCGAACCGTGGCGTCTTCATCCGGCGCCATAAACCCACAGCCTCAGGACCTGTACGGAGCCATGCCTTCGGCCTCGGAGGTAAGCACCCTGCTCGGCGACGACAGCTGGCGGCCAGGACCACCTTCGTTCGGGGTCCGGCCGCTCGACGTCGCCTCGATGCCGTTCACCGAGAAGTTCACGGTGACCCAGCCTTTCCTGCGCCTTGGGTCCTCGGAGACCTTCTCCGTCGATTACGAGCTGTGGAACGACACCAGTGCGGCAAAGAGCCACATGAGCGGCGTGCAAACGGCGCTGGGCACGTCCGCCATCACCTCGCCAAAGGTCGGCGACCAGGCCATCTATTACGGCAACCAGGGGTCTGGCGCTGCACCTTTCCAAACCGTGACGCTGGTGCGAGTGGGCCCGGTGGTTTCCATGATCGGCTGGAACCTCAAGGACGGATTTCCCAAAGTCGCGCAGCTCGGCAAGATCGCCACCAAGGTCGTCGCGCGGCTCAACAGTGTGTTGGCCGGCAAGGTCTACGCGAGCCCGCTTTCCGCCTCCGACGCTGCCGTCCTGCCTCCGGACAGCCTCGACCTCACGCGGCTCGGAACTGCGCGAATCCCGGTGGAGGCGGCGGTGGTGATGATCGGTGCGTCCTCGATCGACACGCTGGCCCAGGCGTTGCGCTCCCACGGCGTGGCCGATGTCGTCTTCGGTGACTATGCGCTGAACAGCGACACGCACATGGAGGTGCGCGCGACGGTCTTCACCTTCGCGACGGCCAAAGAGGCGACCGACTGGATCAGCCCATTCAGCAGCAGCATCACTGCCGGCCAGGCGGGTTATTACGACCAGACACAGGGTGACTACGTATTTCCATTCACGGTGGGCACTCGCGTCGCCATGCTCATCTGCCAATCCACCGCCGCCACAGAGGCCGCCTCGCGAGCCTGCGAGGTCCCCCTTTCCAGAGTCGTGACTGCCTGGAGGCTGAATCTGACCTAGGGATCCCTGACGTGCGCACGGAACCACTCCCACTGCTTGGCCAGGCCCTCGGCCAGGGACACCCGCGGCTCCCAGCCCAACCTCTCCCTGGCCAGGTTGATCGATGCGCCCGTATGACGGGGATCGCCCAGCGCGGCCGGGAGGTTCTGCCTGCGCACACTCAGCCCGCTGATCTCTTCCAGCGTCGCGAGCACTTTGTTGACAGTCACGCGGCTGCCACCGCCGAGGTTGAAAATCTGGCCGACGACATCGGCGGTCGCCGCCTTGATGGTGCCGTCGACGGCGTCGGAGACGTAGGTGAACTCACGGGTCTGGTCGCCGTCACCGAACACCTCGATGTCCTCGCCGTCGCTCATGGCTTGCATGAAGCGCGAGAATGCCATGTCGGGTCGCTGGCGCGGTCCATACACGGTGAAGTACCTGACCGAAACCGCGGGGATGCCGAAGTTCCTGGTGTACAGGAGCGTCAGATGCTCGGCCGCGAGCTTGGTCACGCCGTACGGCGACAACGGGCGCGGCAGCGCGGTCTCCTTGGTGGGAAATCTCTCGGCGTCGCCATAGACGGAGGAGCTCCCGGCGAACACGAAGCGCTTGATCGGAGACTTCTTCAACGCCTCGAGAAGGCGCTGGGTGGCGATCACGTTGTCTCGAACGTATCGGTCGAACTGGTTGCCCCAGCTGGGTCGAACGCCAGGCTGGCCGGCCAGATGGTAGACGACGTCAGCGCCATCCAGAAGCGGAGCCAGGTCGGCGTCGACCAGGTCGGCTGGTTCGAAATGGAACCGGTCGTGGCTTCTCGACCTTTCGAGGTTGTGCTCTTTGCGCGCCCGCTCGTAATAGTCGGCGAAGCAATCGATGCCGACCACGTCATGGCCGGCGGCCAGCAATCGCTCGCCCAGATGAGATCCGATGAATCCGGCGACGCCGGTGACGACGACCCTCAACTTGGCTCAACCCTATCCTGAAACAGAAATGAGCCGGTTCGAAGCGTGGCTGGCCGATTCAGGGGTCGGCATCGCGGTCAAGCAATTTCCAGCCGGCACGCGCACGGCCGTCGATGCCGCGAACGCGATCGGATGCGAGGTGGGGCAGATCGTCAAGTCTCTCGTCTTCGTCGCGGCGGGAACGCCGGTGGTCGCCCTGGTGAGTGGCGCCAACCGATTGGATGAGAGGCGCCTGGCGGCGGTGGCCGGCGAACCGGTGGTCAAAGCCGATGCCGCGATGGCTCGCGAGGCGACCGGTTATACGATCGGAGGCGTGCCGCCGTTCGGCCACGCCACAGACGTCCCGGTGTTCATGGATCGCGACCTCCTCGGGTATGGCATGGTTTGGGCCGCGGCCGGGCGGCCCGACTCGGTATTCGAGATCTCGCCGCAGCAACTCCTCGAGCTCAGCCACGCCGAGGTCGCCAATCTGAAAACGACCACATCTTGAGCTCGATCCTCATCTTCTGCAAGGACTGTGGTAAGCAAGTGCCCAGCTCCGAGGCTCGTGATCAATTGTGCCTTGACTGCCGTGTGCGACGGTCAGTCGCCGACCTGCGGGATGAGCATGCGCGGCTGTGGCGCAAGCGCGAGCGGTACCGAAGCAATCAGGCCAACGTCGAGCAGATACGCAAGCAGATCGCCAGGGTCGAAGACCGAATGGGAGCGCGTATCAAGGAGCTGGTGCCGAACGAGCGCCTGGCGACCGATCTGCTGAGACGCGAGCTCGAGGCGGCTCGCGGCCAGCGCTACACGATCAAGGGCGTTTGATGAGCGGCCCAATCACGTCCGGGCCTCCCACCCAAACCCGCCTGCCCTCGCGTGGAGGGGGGCTCCCGTTCAAAAACCTCTACATCCACCTTCCGTTCTGCAAGCACAAGTGCGGCTACTGCGACTTCAACGCCTACGCCGGGATGGACAGGCTCATGCCTGAGTACGTGGGCGCTCTCGAGCGAGAGCTCTCGGCCGCCGCCGACCAATTTCCTTTCGGAAGACTGGACACCGTGTACTTCGGCGGCGGCACCCCGAGCCTGCTTCCGGCCGAGCTCGTGGCGAGGTTGCTTGGTTTCGTGCGCGCCAACTTCGATCTCGCGCCCGACGTGGAGGTGACGCTCGAGGCCAATCCAGCGAGCACCGACGAGGCGAAGATGCGGGCCTGGCTCGACGGAGGCGTCAATCGGCTGAGTCTCGGCGTACAGGGTTTCGAGCCGCGCGCCCTGGCCGTCCTGGAGAGAAAGACAGACGCGGCGCAGGCGACGACCGCCTTCGGCCTGGCGCGTTCGATGGGAATGCCGAATGTGAGCATCGACCTCATCTACGCGGTTCCTTTCCAGAGCCGGGATTCCTGGCTTGAGACCCTGCGGCGGGGAATCGCGCTGGGGCCGGACCACATCTCCACGTATTGCCTGACCTTCGAAGAGGGAACCCTACTCTGGAGGCGTCGGGCGGAGGGCCGCGTGCCCGAGGTGGAGACAGATCTCCAGTGGGACCAGCTGGATGCGGCCTGCGCGGTGCTGGACGCCGCGGGCTACACCAGGTACGAGGTGTCGAACTGGGCCAAGCCGGGTTTCGAGTCCCGGCACAACCACGCCTATTGGCGCTGCCGCCCCGTGTATGGAGCGGGAGCAGGCGCTCATTCCTACGCGACCGACGGGAGCTCGTCGAGTCGATGGTGGAACGTGGCCAGGCCGCGGGAGTACATCGCCGCCCGGCAATCGAGGGCGGATGGGGAGGAGCTGGCGCCGAGAAAGGCGCAGGGCGAGGCGCTGATGCTGGGGCTGCGCACGGCCGGCGGGATGGATGCGCCGGCCGGTTTCGAGAACGAGCTGGACCAGCTCGTGCGGGACGGACTGATCGACCGGCGCGGCGGCCGCGTCGTGCCCACGAGGCGGGGGTTGGACCTGCACAACCAGATCGCGCTGGTCGTACTCTAGTTGGCACTCTCGTTGGGAGAGTGCTGAGCCCATGGAAAATCGAAAGCAAGCAATCCTGCGTGCGGTGGTGAAGGAGTTCACGACGAGCGCCGTGCCCGTCGGTTCTCAGGCCCTCCAGAGCCGCTACTTCGTCAACCTGTCGTCGGCCACGATTCGGAGCGAGCTGGCGGAGCTGGCGGACCTCGGCTACCTGGCCCAGCCCCACACCTCGGCGGGTCGAGTCCCGACTGACTCCGGCTACCGCTATTTCGTCGACTTCCTGATGGACCTGGAACCCATCCCAGACAGCGTTTCGATCTTCATTCGCGAGGAGCTGCGCAAGGCACCCGCGGACGTCCAGGGCCTGGTCGAGAAGGTGGCGATGACCCTGGCGGCTGCCACCCAGAACGCATCGGTGGCCAGCGCGCCGCACGGCACGCAGGCGCGCGTCAAGCACGTCGACCTCGTCTCGCTGGAGCCGACTGAGGTGCTGCTCATCCTTCTGCTGGAAGGCAACCTGCTGCGCCAGCAGGTGCTGCAGGTCACAGAGTCCGCGACCCAGCCGGAGCTCAGCGCACTCGCCTCGCGGCTCAACGAGACGCTGGGCGGCAAAGCCAGCGAAGAGGTCCGGCGGACCTATGAAAACGCATCCCTGGGCCTCGACAAGGAGCTGCTGGGGCTCATCGTGGTGGCGCTGGACCAGTACGAAAAGGGATCGGAAAGCCTCGTCGTCCATGACGGCGTGCGCAACCTGCTGCGCCAGCCGGAGTTCGCGGAATCGTCACGCCTGCACCAGGTCCTGGAAGTCCTGGAAGAGACTCGTTACCTGACGGTGCTTCTGCGCGAGCTCATCGGTGAATCCGATCTGCAGATCGTGATCGGTTCCGAAAACGCCTCGAGCCAGCTGCAGGGGTGCGCGGTGGTGCTCACCAGCTATGGGCCATCGAACCGGCTCAAGGGAGTGCTCGGAGTGATCGGCCCGACCCGGATGGCATACAGCCAGACAGTGGCCCGACTTCAGGCGGTGGCGCGCGGCGCCAGCGAGCGGATGGCGGAGCTGGGGGTTTGAGTCGACCGCTGTGCGAGGTATCAACATCTCATGACCACCACGCGTAAGCAGCCGCCCGAGCCCCACGAGGCGGAAGCTCGGAGCGAGGCGGCGGGACCCGTGGATTCGCTCGCGGCCAAGATCGCCGAGCTGGAAGCCGCGCTCGCCGAATCGAGGGACAGGTACCTCCGGCTGGCGGCCGATTTCGACAACTACAAGAAGCGTGCGGCGCAGGAAAATGATCGTCGCGCGAGCGCGCAAAAGCGATCGTTCATTAGCGAACTACTGCCGGTGGTCGATAATCTCGAGCGCGCTCTAAGCGTCGATTCCGCTTCATCCGAGCAACTCCGCGCCGGCGTGCACATGACCCTTCAACAAATTCATCAGCTTCTCCGTCGCCACGGCGTCAAGACCGAAGACGCCGTCGGGCAGACGTTCGATCCGTTTCGTCACGAAGCGCTCCGCACTGGTTACGATCCGACGCAGCCGGACGACGTGGTGCTGGAAGTTTACCAGCCAGGATATTACCGCGGGGAGGAAGTCCTTCGTCCCGCCACTGTGGTTGTGAACGACCTTGGCCGGTCGGAAAGCGCGAGGCACAACAGGAATGGCGGTTGAGTTTCAGGATTACTACAAGACTCTTGGCGTGCCGCGTGACGCGAGCGACGCCGATATCAAGAAGGCGTTTCGCAAGCTCGCCCGCCAGCATCATCCCGACGTGGCGAAGGACAAAAAGGCGGCGGAGAAGAAGTTCAAACAGATCAACGAAGCGTACGATGTTCTGAGCGATCCGGAGAAGCGAAGGAGATACGATCAGCTCGGCGCGGATTGGGACCGACCCGGTCGTGGATTTCAAGCGCAGCCGGACTGGGAGCCGGGTGTGAGAGGAACTGGGAATGGCGCGGGCAGGGTCTGCCAGAAGGCAAAAGCGGAACGCGCGGCGATCTCTATGTAGTCGCCGATGTACAACTGCCCCAGAAGGTGACGAACGAAGAACGCGCACTGTGGGGAAAACTCAGGGACGTCTCACATTTTAATCCGCGCGACGGAGCGTAGTTTGCCGGCCTGACAAGAGGCTGAAATGACTGTCCCGCAGATCGCTGTGAGTTCGATCACTCTAGGCGCCGCACTGATCGCGGCATCGCACGCGATCATTTATAAGCGGGAGCCGCGCTCGGCTGCGATTTGGGTGATTGTCATCTTTCTGCTGCCGTTGTTAGGGCCGACGTTCTACCTGATCATTGGAATCAACC
>DASXNH010000095.1:0-31754 GCA_036495195.1 Candidatus Dormiibacterota bacterium | reverse complement strand
GAGCATCGGCGGCAACGACGAGCGCGAGCAGACGCTCAACCAGCTGCTCGTGGAGATGGACGGTTTCGAGGCGAACCAGAGCGTCATCGTGATCGCCGCCACGAACCGTCCCGACATCCTCGACGCGGCGCTGCTCAGGCCAGGCCGGTTCGACCGCAGGGTCGAGGTCGCCCTTCCGGATCGGAACGGAAGGCTCGCGATACTGCGACTCCACGCCGGCAAGGTGGCGATGGATCCGGCCGCCGACCTCGATGGGATGGCACGCCGTACGCCTGGGTTCTCCGGGGCCGACCTCGCCAACCTGGTCAACGAGGCGGCCCTCAATGCCGCGCGCGAGAGTCGCGAGCAGGTCGCACAGAAGGACCTCGAGTTCGCGTACGACAAGGTCATCCTCGGCGCACGCCGCCGGTTCGCCCTCAGTGAGGAGGACAAGAAGAGGGTGGCATTCCACGAGGGCGGCCACGCGATGGTCGGTTATTTCCTGCACGGAGCGGACCCGGTCGAGAAGGTCACGATCGTGCCGCGAGGCCGTGCGCTCGGCGTGACGCAGTTCTCAGAGGACGATCGCCTGAACATCCCGGAGCACTATGTCCGAGCGCGGATCGCGGTGGCGCTCGGCGGGCGTGCGGCGGAGCAGCTTGCGCTGGGGGAGGTCAGCTCGGGCGCCGAAAACGACCTCGAGGTCGCCACCACCTATTCGCGCCGCATGGTCGAGCGTTGGGGGATGGGAGAGGAGCTGGGGCCGGTCTCGTTCCCGCGCGATGGCGCCTCGCCCGCGGCGCAGCTCGGGCTGCCGAGCACCAGCCCAGGCCTTGCGGAGCGAGCCGATCGAGAGGTGGTGAGGATCCTCAAGGAGGCGGAGGAGACGGCGACCCGCACGCTGACCGAGCACAGGGCGGCGCTCGAAGCCCTCGCCCAGGCGCTGCTCGAGCGGGAGACGGTCGACAGGAGCGAGGTCGACGAGCTGGTCGCGAAGGCGGAGGGCAAGGGGGTCAGGGTCTAGGAAGATCATTCAGCGCTTTCCACAGCTGGCCAAGGTTCGTGCAGGACGCTGCAGTTGATGGCTCAAACGGGGCAGCTGGTGCGTCAGCTCGCAGACGCTGCCTGACTCGGCGACCTGGAGGTCTCGCGGCGACTGCAGTATCTTGACCGTCATCGACGCGAAGTGGATGGCGGTCGCGCGGGGGGATGAGCCGGCCGATCTCGTGGTGGCCGGCGGGCGGGTCCTTTCGGTCTTCACCAAGGAATGGCTCGACGTCGACGTCGCCGTCCAGGACGGACATGTCGTCGGCCTCGGCCGCTTCGAAGGACGCGACCGACTCGACGTCAACGGCGCCTACCTCGTTCCTGGTTTCATCGACGCCCACATGCACATCGAGTCCTCCAAACTGACCGTCGACGAGTTCGCGAGGGCGGTGATGCAGCACGGCACGACTGCTGTCGTCGCCGACCCGCACGAGATCGCCAACGTGCTCGGCGTCGACGGTATCCACTGGCTGCTCGACTCGTGCACCGAGCTGCCGCTGGACGTCTACCTCATGGCATCGTCATGCGTGCCCGCTTCACGTTTCGAATCGCCAACGCAACCTTTCACCACCGCTGACATCGAAAGGCTCCTACGCCGGGATCGCATCATCGGCGTGGCCGAGATGATGAACTTCCCGGGCGTGATCGCGGGCGACGCAGCCGAGATGGCGAAATTGAGCACCGGGCTCACCGACCATGTCGACGGCCACGCACCAGGGGTTCGCGGACTCGAGCTCAACGCCTATGTTGCCGCCGGCATCCGCTCCGACCATGAAGCCACAACTTACGGGGAGGCGTTGGAGAAACGGAGGCTCGGGATGTGGGTGATGCTGCGCGAGGCGTCGATCGCTCGCAACCTCCGCGACCTGCTGCCACTGGTCAAGAAATTCGGCAGCGACTGGTGCATGTTCTGCACCGACGACCGTGAGCCAGGCTTCATCGTCGAGGAGGGCCACATCAACCAGATGCTTCGTGTGGCCGTGGCCGAAGGCATCATGCCTGAGGACGCGCTGGTCATGGCCACGATCAACCCAGCGCTCTATCACCGCCTTTGGCATCTCGGTGCGATCGGACCTGGCTATCAGGCCGACATCCTCGTGCTCGATGACCTCGAATCGTTCAGGCCGCGGCAGGTCCTGAAGCGTGGTGTGCCGCCGCGCTTCACCAAGCTCGAGGTTCCCGAGTGGGTGCGGCAGACAATGCATCTGGCGCCCGTGATCCCGGCATCGTTTCGCGTGGCCGCCGGCCCGAAGCGGATCCGTGTCATCCGCGTCATCGCATCCCAGCTGCTGACTGGCGCCGAGGTGGTCGAGCCGTCTGTGCGCGATGGCGCGATCGTCGCCGACCCCGGCCGAGACCTCGCGAAGATCGCGGTGCTCGAGCGGCATCACGCGACCGGCCGTATCGGTCTCGGCTTCGCCACCAACATCGGTCTCAAGCGCGGTGCCTTCGCTTCCACCGTCGCGCACGACGCGCACAACGTGGTGATCATCGGTGTCGATGACGCCGACATGGCCGCCTGCGCCTGCCGCCTGGCAGAGATCGGGGGCGGCATCGCCGTCGCCGAAGGAGGGCGCGTGGTAGAGGAGCTGCCGCTGCCTGTCGCGGGGCTCATGAGCGACCAGCCGCTCGCCACCGTGTACGACCGGTTGCGCTCGCTGGAGAGAAGGCTGGCGACGCTGGGCGTGACGATGACCGCTCCATTCATGACGTTGAGCTTCCTTGCTCTTTCGGTGATCCCCGAGCTGAAGATCACTGACCGTGGCCTGGTCGACGTCGCGCGTTTCGAGCTGGTGCCACTGGGGATTGAGTGACACCCTCGCCTCGCTCAACCAGATGTCTCGCGGCGAGGCAGAGCGGCGCCTTCTCGCCTGCTGCGGATCACGGGCATGGGCCTCGGCTGTCGCCGCGCAGCGGCCGTACGCGAGTCTGGCCACCCTGATGGAAACTGCCGACGCCGAATGGGCGAGGCTCAAGCCCTCGGATCGGCTGGAGGCGTTCGAAGCGCACCCCAGGATCGGTGAAAGCGGTGGGCGTTCGCCGGCCGCATCCAATCGCGAGCAGAAGCGAGTCATGAGCGCGCGCGAGGAGACCCTGGTCGCGTTGGCCGAGGGGAATCGCCTCTACGAGGAACGATTCGGCCACGTGTTCCTCATCTCTGCGGCCGGTCGCAGCGCCGAAGATGTGGTGGCGGCTCTGCGGCAGCGAATCGAGAACGATCCGGCCGCCGAGCTCGATATCGCCGCCGAGGAGCAGCGCAAGATCACCCGACTTCGCCTCAAGAGCATGCTGGGCCGATGAGTGTTTCGACCCACGTGCTGGACACGGCGCGCGGCCGCCCGGCAAAGGGCGTGCCTGTCACGCTCAGCCGTCGCGGGACGGACCGGCGCTGGTCAATCGTTGGCCGTGGGACCACCGACGCGGAGGGCCGAGTCCGAGAGCTGGCGGAAGGTGGGCTTGCCGCCGGCGAATACAGGCTGGATTTCGATACAGCGCGCTACTTTCAGGCGCAGGGCGACACCGAGTTCTATCCGGAGGTGTCAGTCGTGTTTGCGGTTGCCGACTCGCGTGGCCACCTTCACATCCCTCTTCTCCTCAGCCCATTTGGCTACAGCACATATAAAGGAGCGTGAGGCGATGACGATTCGACTTGGCCCGAATCAGTACGGCAAGGCCGAGACGCACCTGCTCCGCGTGACCAAGGGCGGGCCATTCGGCTCGGTTCACGAGATCAAGGACATCAACGTCAGCGTCGCGCTGGCGGGCGACTTTGCCGGCAGCCACCTGGCCGGCGACAACAGCAACATCGTCACCACCGATACGCAGAAGAACACGATCTTTGCGTTCGCCAAAGATGAGCCGATCGGAGAGATCGAGGATTTCGCATTGCGGCTGGCGCGACACTTCGCGCACGACTTTCCAGTGGTGCAGCGGTCGCGCGTGTCGATCGAGGAGTACCCGTGGCAGCGAATCGAGGTGGACGGGAAGCCCCATCCGCATTCGTTCGTTCGCGCTGGAACTGAGAAGCGGCTCGCTACCGTCACCTGCGCAAGCGACGCCGAGTGGGTGGTCGCGGGCCTGAGCGACCTGGTCCTGCTGAAATCGACCGGCTCGGAGTTCTTCGGCTACCCACGGGATCAATACACGACGCTCGCCGAGACCCACGACAGGGTGCTGGCGACCGCCCTCACCGCACGGTGGCGCTACAGCGAGCAGAACCTGGATTGGGCTGACGCGTTTGCGGCCACTCGCAAGCAGCTCATCGAGACCTTCGCCTCCAAGCACAGCCTTGCCCTGCAGCAGACCCTGTATGCGATGGGTGAGGCGGCGCTGACAGCGCGGACGGAGATAGCGGAGATCCGCCTGTCGATGCCCAACAAACACCACTACCTCGTTGACCTCGCACCGTTTGGTATGGACAACCAGAACGAGGTTTTCTATGCCTCCGACCGGCCCTACGGACTCATCGAAGGCACCGTCACCCGCGACGACGACTCCGCCGACGCGGCGTGGTGATGAGGTTTCTCCAACCATCGACCTGGACCGAGGCTTTGGAGATGAAATCCGCGCACCCCGAGGCGATGCCGATAGCCGGGGGCACGGACGTGATGGTGGAGATAAATCTCGACCGCCACCGGCCCGCCTCCATCCTTGATCTGACGCGCGTCGCCGAGCTCAACCAGTGGGGACAAGACGGCGGGCTCCTGCGCATCGGAGCCGGCGTCACGTACACGCGGGTCATCGGCGAGCTCGGCGATCGCCTTCCAGGACTCGCGATGGCGTCGCGCACCGTCGGGTCGCCACAGATTAGAAACCGCGGCACCGTTGGAGGCAACCTCGGGTCCTCCTCGCCGGCGGGCGACGCACATCCGCCTCTGCTGGCCACAGACGCGGTGATCGAGCTCGCGTCGATGGGCGGCACCCGCCGGCTCGCGGCACGCGAGTTCTTCGTCGGGCCGAAGCGGAACGCGATGAGAAACGACGAGCTCATCGCCGCCTTCCTCGTAGCGACCGCGAAGGGCCCTCAGCAGTTCAGCAAGGTCGGCACGCGCAACGCGATGGTGATCGCCGTCTGCTCATTTGCGCTCGCGCTCGATCCTGAACGCAGGCATGTCGGCACCGGCATCGGTTCCGCCGCTCCGACTCCGGTGATCGCGGATGAGGCCGAGCGCTTCATGGACGGCGTGCTCGACGAGGGTGGGCTTTGGGACAAGCCCGAACCGGTCTCGGCGAGCGCGCTGGCGCGGTTCGGCGAACTGGTCGCTGCAGCATCGAAGCCCATCGACGATGTTCGCGGCACGGCTGCTTACCGCCGCCACGCTCTCGCCGTCATGGCCGGTCGCACCTTTGGTTGGGCCTGGGACGAATATCGAGCGAGGCCTTCAGCGTGAAGATCGCCTGCACGGTCAACGGCCGCGCGCGAGCTGTCGATGGTGTGTGGGAAGGAGAGAGCCTGCTGTCGGTGCTGCGCGACCGGATGCAGCTGCCCGGCTCGAAGAATGCATGCGAGCAGGGCGAATGTGGCTCCTGCTCGGTCTACATGGACGGAACGCTGATCTGCGCGTGCCTGGTGCTGGGCGGCCAGGCGAATGGCCGAACGATCGTGACCGTCGAGGGCTTGATGTCGGGCGAGGCGCTGCACGCGGTGCAGCAGGCATTTGTCGATTCGGGCGCCGTGCAGTGTGGCTTCTGCACGCCAGGTCTGATAGTTGCGACCCACGACCTCCTCAATCGAGTGCCCGATCCCGGTCCCGCGCAGATTCGTGAGGCGCTGGCCGGCAACATCTGCCGCTGCACGGGCTACGGGAAGATCATGGACGCCGTCCACCTCGCAGCCCAACGAATGGAAGCTGCATCGCGATGAAGGTGCGGCCTCGCCTGGCGTCGCACTCGATGGTCAGCGGCCGCGTCGGAGAGAACGTCCAGCGGCCCGACGCGCTGCTCAAGGTCAAGGGCGACTTTCCCTACTCGTCGGACCTGCAGGTGGAGGGAATGCTGTGGGGCTCCACCGTGAGGAGCCCGCATCCGTCCGCGAGAATCGTGTCGATCGACACGGCCGAGGCCCTCGCCTCACCGGGCGTAAGAGCCGTGCTCACTCACGAGGATGTGCCTGGTCGCAAGGTTTACGGCCTCGAGATAGCCGATCAGCCGGTGCTCGCATTCGACGTGGTGCGCTATTGGGGCGAGGCAGTCGCGCTGGTGGCGGCCGACAGCCCTGAGGAAGCTCGCCGCGCGGCGCACAAGGTTCGAGTCGACTACCAGGTGCTGGTTCCCTTGACCGACCCCGAGCTCGCGCTAACACCCGAGGCACCTCACCTTCACGCAGGCGGCAACATCACGCGTCAGGTCACGATCAGACACGGAGATCAGAACGCCCGCGCCGACCTGGTCGTGACCGGGGAGTACGAGGTCGGCATGCAGGACCAGGCGCCCTTGGGGCCGGAGTCCGGCCTTGCGATCCCAGATGGGGAGGGCGGCGTCGACCTCTACATCGCGACCCAGTGGCTGCACATCGACCGCGACCAGCTTGCCGAGAGCCTCGCGCTTCCGCCGGAGAAAATCCGGCTCACGCTGGCGGGTGTCGGCGGAGCGTTCGGCGCGCGCGAGGACCTCTCGATGCAGGCCCATGCATGCATGCTCGCCTTGCGAACCGGGCGACCCGTGAAGATCGCCTACTCGCGACCGGAATCGTTCGTCGGCCACGTCCACCGCCATCCCGGCCGGCTTCGTTACGAGCACGGCGCGACGCGCGACGGCAAGCTCGTTTATGTCAAGGCGCGAATCCTCCTCGACGGCGGCGCCTACGCATCGAGCTCGACTGCGGTGATCGCCAATGCCTGCTGCTTCGCCGTCGGTCCTTACGAATGTCCAACCGCGACAATTGACGGCTGGGTTGTCTACACCAACAATCCGCCGTGCGGCGCGATGCGCGGCTTCGGCTCGGTGCAGAACTGCTACGCTCACGAAGCCCAGATGGACAAGCTCGCGGTTGCCCTGGGCATGGATCCGGTCGAGTTGCGCCTCCGCAACGCGATGAAGACAGGCAGTAGCATGATCACCGGGCAGGTCGTCGAGGGCCCAGTGCCGGTGGCGGAGCTGCTGCGCGAGGTGCGCGACGTTCCATTGCCGCCCGCAACCTCAAGCGACTCCGTCGATCTGACCGTTATGCCGGGAGGGGTCTCGAACACGACCCACGGCGAGGGCGTCAAGCGGGGAGTGGGCTACGCGGTGGGCTTCAAGAACATTGGCTACTCCGAGGGCTTCAATGACTACTCGACCGCCCGGGTCAGGCTCTCGGTGGTCGGCGGCCGGCCACGGGTGGAGGTGCACACCGCCAGCGCCGAGGTCGGCCAAGGGTTGATCACAGTGCAGGCGCAGATTGCGGGCACGGAGCTCGGCGTCACCGATGTGGTGGTCCTGGACGCAGACACCGCCGTTGGCACCGCGGGCTCGTCATCAGCCTCGCGCCAAACCTACATCACAGGAGGCGCCGTGAAGGGCGCATGCGAGGCGGTGCGAGAGCGAGTCTTTCGCCTCGCAGAATCAGAGCTTGGAGGCGAGCAGATCACTGGCCTCCGACTCGACAACGATGCGATCGTCTCAATGGACGGCAAGGTCGTCGTCCACCTCGCGACATTGTTAGGAGAAGCGGTGATCGAGGAGACGAGGGAATTCCATCCGCGCCCGACAAGCCCCCTGGATCCGGAGACGGGCCAGGCCAACGCCCACCTCCAGTACGCGTTCGCCGCGCACCGTGCTGTCGTCGACGTCGACACCGAGCTGGGGCTGGTCAAGGTTGTCGAGCTCGCGACTGCCCAGGACGTGGGTAAAGCGATCAACCCGCAGGCGGTCGAGGGCCAGCTGGAAGGGGGCGCCGCCCAAGGGCTTGGCCTCGCGCTGATGGAGGAGATCCAGGTCAAAGACGGGGTGATGCGCAACGCGTCGTTCACCGACTACCTGCTGCCGACCATCCTGGACATGCCGCCCGTTCGCATGCAAATCCTGGAGCTCGGCGACCCGCACTCGCCTTACGGGCTCAAAGGGGTTGGCGAGCCGCCGACCATCTCCTCGGGGCCCGCGATCGTCGCGGCCATCCGTGCAGCGACGGGCCGGCCGCTGTCGCGCGTGCCCGTTCGTCCCCACGACATCGTCGACACCAGCAAAACGTGACAACACTGGCCCTGAGGGCCGGGCTGCTCTTCACCGGCTCTGCCGAGCTCGAGGGAGGCTGGCTGCTGGCGCGCGACGGGGTTATCGCTGAGATCGGATCAGGCACTCCGCCTGCGGCCGACCAGAAGCTTGACCTGCCCAACTGCGTCGCCATGCCGGGCCTCGTCAACGCGCACGACCACATGTACCAGTGGGCGACCCGCGGCTACGCGCCCGACGGCACGCTGTTCGAGTGGCTGAGCGCCCTGTACCCGGTATGGGCTCGCATCGACGATCAAATCTTGCGAGCCGCGGCGAGGGCTGCGATGGCGAAGCTCCTACTCTCCGGCTGCACCCTGTCGGCAGACCACCATTACATCTTTCCAAACGGTGCGACGGGAATCTTCGAGACCCTCGTGGGCTGTGCGTCGGACCTGGGCCTGCGCTTTCATCCGTGTCGCGGATCGATGTCGCTCGGCCAATCGAAGGGGGGTCTGCCGCCTGACAGCATGGTTGAGGAAGAGGACCACATCCTTGCCCACACCGAGGAGATGATCAAGCGCTTTCACGATGCGGGCGCAGGCTCGATGTGCCGGGTCGCGGTCGCGCCGTGCACACCCTTCACGGCGACGCCGCAGCTGATGCGGGATTCTGTTGCGCTCGCGCGCAAACACGGCGTTCGGCTGCATACGCACGTGGCGGAGACGCTGGATGAGGAGCGTTTTTGCGTGGAGCGGTTCGGACGCCGGCCGATGGAGCTGATGGAGGACATTGGCTGGTCAGGCGACGACGTCTGGTACGCGCATGGGATCCACTTGAGCGACGCCGAGGTCGATCGCGTCGCCGAGTCGAAGACCGGCATCGCGCACTGTCCGTCGAGCAACATGCGCCTGGGCGCGGGTGCCTGTCGCGTCGAGGAGCTGGTGAGGGCGGGGGCTCGAGTCGGTCTAGGGGTCGACGGGGCGGCGAGCAACGAGGATGCCAACCTCGCGATGGAGGTGCACCAGGCGATTTACCTCGCGCGAGCGCGAGCCGCGATGACGGGCCGCGTGGACGCACCCACCGCACTCGACACCCGCGCCGCGTGGCGGCTCGCGACGGCTGGAGGCGCCGCGTGCCTGGGGCGCGATGACTGCGGCACGCTTGAGGTTGGCAAGTGTGCCGACGTCGCCTTCTTCCGAGTTGACGACCTGGGTCACGCGGGCGTCCGGGATGCTCTGTCGGCCCTGGCTCTCGCACCGCCCGCGCGAGCCGACGCCGTCGTAGTGAACGGTGAGATCGTCGTGCGTGACGGTCGCCTGCTTACCGGCGACGAGGACGAGATCGCGCGAGAGATCAGTGCCGCGTCACGGCGCCTCGCGAAGGCCTGAGCAGGCGCCCATTCGGTTTGGTCGTCGTCGGTTTGCCATCGACGAAAACGGTTTCGCCGCGGAGCAACGTGCGCTCGGTGCGGCCACGGATCGGTTGTCCCTCGTGAACGCTGAATGGGTTGCGGTAGAGGAGCTCCTCGTTTCGGACGAAGTCTTCGTGCGAAAGGTCGACCAGCCATATGTCGG
This sequence comes from Candidatus Dormiibacterota bacterium, assembly GCA_036495195.1. GTDB lineage: Bacteria > Chloroflexota > Dormibacteria > Dormibacterales > Dormibacteraceae > Palsa-872. The sequence continues at coordinate 22,023 of DASXNH010000095.1, read as the reverse complement.
CGTCGTATCCAGTCGCAATCGCGCCCTTGCCTTCCAGGCCGAAGCGACGCGCGATGTTGGCCGACGTCACCGCCGCCACGTCCACGAGCTCGAGACGGTTTTGGAACAGCAACAGCTGCCGCGTCGACTGGCAGCTGGAGATGCCGCCCCAGATCTTCAAGAAATCGTCACCACGTTTCAGCTCGAGGGTGCTCGGCGAGTGGTCAGAGACGACCATCGGCGTCGCCCAGAGGGCCTCTCGATCTCCAGCCGTCCTGAACGGCGGGGCACATTTGGCTGTCCCTCCGATCCGGGCCAGGTCTTCTTCGACGTACAGGAGGTAGTGAGGGCACGTCTCGCCGCTGACGTCGAGCCCTCTCTGCTGTGCCTCGCGGATCAGCGTCATGCCGCGTGCGGTGCTGACGTGCACCAGGTGCAGGCGGCAGCCGGTAGCGTCGGCCAGCTCGATCGCATGACTGATCGCTGCCCGCTCTGCCTCGGGTGGCCGCGATCGGATGAAGTCCAGCGCCCCGCTTCCCATGGGCTCGAGGAGGCGCGCCGGGTCCTCCGCATGGACCAGGAGGATTGAACCAAGGGCTGCGATTCGCTTCATCCCCTCGCGAAGCGTGTGCAGATCGCTCGCGGGAAACTCGTCGATCCCGCTTGGGCACATGAATGCCTTGAACCCGATGACCCCACGCTTGGCGAGCGGCTCCAGCTGATCTAGATTGCCTGGCACGAGCCCGCCCCACAGCCCAAAATCAAGCCTCGCCGAGCGCTTCATTGCCTCGAGCTTCAGGTCGAAAGCCGCGACGCCCGTCGTCACGGGAAGGTTGTTGAGCGGCATGTCGATGAAACTGGTGTAGCCGCCGGCCGCAAGCGCGGCCGATCCGTGCGCGATGTCCTCCCACTCGGTCCGTCCCGGCTCGTTGAAGTGGACGTGCGAATCGATGCCGCCGGGGAACACGTGCAGTCCCGTCGCGTCGATCTCTTCGCCCTCGTCGGCAAGGTTCGGTCCGACCGCGGTGATCTGGTCGCCCGTAATCGCGATGTCGGATCTGTCGACTCCGCGGGCTGTCACGACCGTGCCGCCGCGGATGATCATGCTTTCGCCAGCAGCTCCAGGAACCGGCTCAGCACATCGATTGAGACTGCCGCGTCTTCGACGGTCACCGACTCCGCCGGGTTGTGACTGATGCCGCCCTTGCAGCGCACGAAGAGCATCGCCACGCCGGTCAGCGCCGACATCGGGACGGCATCGTGGCCGGCGCCGCTGGCCAGATGAGCTGGGGTAAGCCCCTCTGCCTCGATGGCCTTTGCCAGCAACGACTGTAGGCTCGCTGAGCAGGGCACCGAAGAGTTTTCGCTCAGCAGCTGAGCGGTGGCGGCGACACCGCGGCGCGCCGCGATCTCATCCGCACGCTGGAGAATCTCCCGCGTCATTCCGACCCGAACGTTTTCGTCGGGATGTCGCACGTCAAGGCTCAGCGTCGCCTCGCCCGGGATCACGTTGGAGGCTCCGGGGTAGACGTTCAGCTGGCCGACAGTGGCGACCAGGTCGTGGTGCGAGGCTTCCGCCTCTACGGCCAGCACGAATTCCGCGGCCGCCACGAGTGCGTCACGCCGGCCTGGCATCGGGACGGTGCCCGCGTGGCCCGCCTCGCCTGTGAAAGTGATCCGGTAACGAGCCTGTCCGGCGATCGCCGTCACGATGCCCACCGGCAGACCAAGCCTTTCGAGCACCGGCCCCTGCTCGATGTGAACCTCGACGTAACCGACAGGCGCCACGTCACGCCACGCGTCTTCGCCGATCCGCGTCGGGTCGCCGCCAAAGGCTCTGATGGCGTCGGCCATCGACACGCCAGTCGCATCGATACGGTCGAGGTCGGGGGCATCGAACGTGCCTGCCACGGCCCGGCTGCCGAGGTACGTCGAGCTGAATCGCAGTCCCTCTTCGTCGGCGAAGGCGATAACCTCGATCGCGAATGGCAGACGCTTTTCGACATCGTGCAAACGCTGAACCGCCGCGATGGCCATCATCACTCCGAGCGGGCCGTCGTATTTGCCCGCGTTCCGAACGCTATCGAGGTGCGAGCCCAGGATGAGGGTCGGCCCGCCGGGCGCCGCCCCCTCATATCGCCCGCGCATGTTGCCGATGTTGTCGCGGCGCACGACCATGCCGGCTTCCCGCATCCATTCCGCCACCGCGTCTTGCGCGCGCCGCAGCGCCTCGCTTGCGAACTGACGGGTCAGTTGGTTCGGCTCCTCGCTGATCGCACCCAGGAGGTCGAGCCGTTTCATTGCAGTCGTGGCCGGCTGGGCCATAGCGCGATCAGCCGCCGCCGCGTGCCTCGAACGTGATCTCCTGCGCACCCTTCCACGCCACCCGCTTCCCGAACTCAGCGAGCTGTTCGATGCCCTCGTAGATCGTGGCAAAGTGGTTGCCCGCCAGCTGGCCCACCTTGCTCGCGAACATGGTCGAGCCGTAAGGAAACAGAATCTCGGTTTCGCTGATGCCGCCCGGATACAGAAGTAGTTGGCCGGGAGCGGGGTAGCTCGTGTGGTTCTCGTAGCCGAGGTCGAGGTTGACATTACCCAGGGGGATCCACGCCGCCTCTCCGCTCCATCGCGCCTGGAGAATCTGTGCCTTGAGCGGCAGCATGGCGCGGAACCTGGCACAGGTCTCGGGCGCCTTCTCAGTCTCGAGGCGCGCGAGGAACCGAAGGTCCGCGATGGCGATCTCGATCATGTCGCTGTGGACGACGGCTTCAGGAAATCGACTGCCTCCTCGAGACCGTCCCAGACCACCGTCGTCTGTGCGGGCTCGGTGCGGGCCACGATCTTTCCGCCGCGCACCACGAGCTTTCGCGGTGCGACCAGCCGGATGGCGTCCATCTCAGTCGGCGCCGCAAAGACGCACAGGTCGGCCCGGCAGCCGGGCTCCAGTCCGTAGCCCTCCAGGCCGAGGGCGCTCGCGGGGTTCTTGGTGATCATGTCGATCAGCGTGCTCAGCTCGCCGTGGCCCGACATCTGCCCGTAGTGAGCGAGCACGAACGCGGCCTGCATCGGGTCGCCGTAGCCTAGCGGGTACCACGGATCCATCACCGAATCGTGGCCGATGCAGGTGTTGACGCCCGCCGCCAGCAGCTCCTTGACGCGCGTGTGACCGCGGCGGATGGGATAGCTGTCAAATCGTCCTTGCAGCGTCGAATTGTCCAGCGGGTTCGTGACCATGTGCATCTGGGCTCGCTTCAGGTTGTTGATGAGCCTGTACGCGTAGGCGGCGTTGTAGGAGTGCATGGCGGTGGTGTGGCTGGCGGTGACACGGCCGCCCATCCCGAGCCGGATCGTCTCCGCGGCCATCACCTCGACGAAGCGAGAGTGGTCGTCGTCGGTCTCGTCGCAGTGGATGTCTACCCGCAGACCTTTGTCAGCCGCGAGCGCCATTGCGAACTTGACCGAGCGCTCGCCATATTCGCGCGTCAGCTCGAAGTGCGGGATCGCGCCCACCACATCGACTCCCATGTCGACAGCGCGGCGCATCAGGGCCTCGCCGCCGTCGAAAGACATGATGCCCTGCTGCGGAAACGCCACGAGCTGCAGCTCCATCTGGTCGCCGATCTCCTCTCGCAGCTCAAGCAGCGCGCGAACGGCGCGCAGCTCCGGGTCGCAGACGTCCACGTGGCTGCGTACGAACTGGACCCCGTTGGCCAGCTGCCAGCGCAGGACGGTGCGGACGCGCCGTTTGACGTCCTCGACGCTCAGCAGCGGGCCGCGCTCGGCCCAGATGGCAATGCCCTCGAAAAGAGAGCCGGTCACGTTGTGGCGTGGCTCGCCGACGGTGAGGACCGCATCGAGGTGGATATGGGGCTCGACCAGGGCCGGCGTGACCAGGGCGCCGCCGAGATCCATGACCTGCCGCGCCTCGGCCTCAGCCTCCGCTATCAACCCGTCCCGAATCCCGATCTGCCGAGTCGCAATCTGCCCCGGGAGGCGAGCGCCTGTCAGGAGCAAGTCGAGCAATCAGTAAGTCCTAACCTGCTTCAGCCATCTGGCCATCGACAGGAGGCTAACAGAGACCTAAACTGCGGAGCGAACCGTCGGTGTCTTAAGGGGGGTAGGCCTGTGCAGACGATCGAGGAAGTAGAGAAGCACGTCCCCGTCCGCGAGGGCGAGTACGGCGACAGGGTCGCCGTCGTCGAGCCGGGGGGCGCCGAGTACATCTCGTTGAAGGAGCGGCACGGCAAGCCGATCGACCTGTTCTTTACCTGGCTATCTCCAAACCTCGAGTTCGCGACGGTTTACGTCGGGGTGCTCGGGATCGCAGTATTCGGCCTTAACTTCTCGGAGACGGCGACCGCCATCATCATCGGAAGCGCGCTGGGCTCGTTGACACACGCGGTGCTGTCTTCCTGGGGCCCGAAGTTCGGGGTGCCCATGATGATCATCAGCCGCGGCCCGTTTGGATTCCTGGGCAACATCCTCCCGGCCGGCCTCAACGCGTTTACGGGCGCCATCGGCTGGTTCATCGTGAACAGCGTCAGCGGCGCGTTCGCCATTCAGGCCCTGGGCGGGCTCGCCAATCTCACGCTGCCGTTCTGGCTGACGTTCCTGATCGTCGTTGTCGCCCAGGTCGCGATCGCGACTCTTGGGCACAATTTCATCCACCTGTTCGAACGTTGGTCACTGCCTCTGCTCGGCGTGGTCTTCATCATCGCCTCCTTGTACATCTTCAGCCGCGCCAACTTCGGCATTGCCGCCAGTCCAATCCCCGGGGTGGGGCACTTCGGCGGCTGGATGCTGCTGTTCACGGCAACCTTCGGATACGCGGCCGGCTGGAACCCATACGCCGCCGACTACACGCGCTACCTCCCGCCGACCACGAACCGGATGAGGGTCGGCTTCTGGGCCGGTTTCGGGGTCTTTGTTTCGTGCGTGCTCCTCGAGCTCGCCGGCGCTGCACTTGCCACGGTCGCCGGGACCAAGTGGGGGCCCACCGACATCCCGACCGTCCAGCTGCAGAGGGCGATGCCTGACCCGATCTACTACCTCACCCTGCTCTGCATCGCAATCGGCGCGGTGGCCGCGAACGCGATCAACATCTACAGCGGCACCATGTCGCTGGTCGCCCTGGGTATCCGCGAGATGGGCATGACGCTCCGCCAGCGACGCGCTGTTCTGGCTGTCGGCGCCGGCGTGCTCGGCTACGTGGTTGGGATCGTCGGCCAGGCCAACGTCGGCCCGGGCAGCAAGTATGAGTTCTTCCTTCTTCTCATCAGCTACTGGATCGCCTGCTGGCTCGCAGTGGTGCTTGTCGACTACTGGCTTCGCCGGGGCGACTACGGCGACGAAAGCATCTTCTACGACACGAAGCACAATCGGTGGCAGGGCGTGGTCGCGATGGCGATCGGCCTGGCCGTCTCCGTGGGCATCTTCTCCGACAACGGCGTCATCTACAACGGCCCGTTCGCGAACGCCAACCCACAGCTCGGCGACCTCACCTTCATCGTCGGTTTCGTGCTGACGGCGATTCTCTACTACGTGTTCAGCCTCGGCCTGCGAAACCAGACCAGCGCAACCAAGGCGGCGGTCGGGTCGCGTAACTGAGTCACGGCTCATTAGACGAGGGCGCCGCTGCGAACCGGCGGCGCCCTGTACCGTTCTGACGAAGTGAGATATCTGGACCTGACGCAGGACTTTTCACTGCATACGCCGGCTTTCGCCGGTTATGCGGGGCCTGCCATCAGGTGGATCAAAAGGCTCGCGTTCGACAAAGCCGGCGGCCAGGAGATCACGATGACGCTCCATGTCAGCACTCATCTCGATGCGCCGGCGCACTTCCTGTCGGGCGGCAAGTTCATCGGCGACCTTGGGCTCGACTTTCTTGTCGGTCCCGCCTGCGTGGTCGACCTGGAGCGCATGGGCGTCGGAGATTACGAGCTGTATGGGCCTGAGCACTTCGAGCGTTGGGAGAAAGACACCGGCCACCGCATCGAGCGCGGAGACATCCTCGTCATCCATACCGGCTATCACCGACATTACCCGGAAAACTGGACGGACCTGTCCCAGGTGGACGAGACCAAATACTTCATTCGCCACCCTGGACCGACTCGCGCCTTCGCCGAGTGGGTGCTCAAACGCGGAGTTCGCTGGATCGCCGTTGACGCCGGAAGCGCGGACCACCCGATGAACACCGTCATCCGGCGCATTCGTGCTGACGAGGCGGAGGAGGCGGAGAAGAAGCTCGGCCGCAGCCTGGATGAGATCTTTCCCAAGGCGGACTATCAGATCATGCACACGCTGCTTTTTCCGCATGACGTCATCCACATCGAGAACCTCGGCGGCCAGATCGATGAAGTGCTCGATCAGAAGATCACCCTCGGCTGCTTCCCGTGGCGCTTCCAGGGCGGCGAGGCCTCGCCCTGCCGGGCGGTGGCGATCCTGGAGTGAAGCCGCCTCCGTTCGAATACCACGCCCCGACGACGGTCGAGGAGGCGTGCGAACTACTGGGCTCGCTGGAGGATGCCAAGGTGCTGGCGGGAGGCCAGTCGCTGATCCCGCTGCTCAACTTTCGCCTTGCGCGCCCCGCGCATCTGGTCGACATCAACCGGCTTCGTGGCCTCGATGCGATCTACGAGCGCGATGGTGGCGTGGCGGTGCAGGCGCTCGCCCGCCAGGCTGCTGTTGAGGACTCCGAAGTGGTCGCCCGCGTCTGCCCGTTGCTGACCGCGGCGGTGCGGCTGGTAGCGCATCGGGTGATCCGCAACCGCGGCACGGTGTGCGGAAGCCTGGCTCATGCCGATTCGGCGTCGGAGCTGCCGGCGGTGTTGCTGGCTCTTGGCGGCCATGTGATCGCCCGTTCCACGCGCGGCGACCGGGTCATCCCCGTGGGGGAGCTCTTCACGGGTGTGTTCGAGACCGCGCTCGCGCCGAATGAGCTGCTGGCTGAGGCCTGGTTCCCCGCCTCACCTGGGCCTTTCGGGATCTGCGAGGAATCGCGCCGCCACGGTGACTTCGCCCTCGCCGGCGCGGTGCGAGCCGCCGGCATGCTCGCCCTTTTCGGCGTCGCCCCGACGCCAGTGCTCGCCGACCCGCTCGACCCCACCCGAGGGCTGCAGCCGAGCGGTGACCTCGAGGCGACGCCCGAGTTCCGACTTCACCTTGTGCGCGAGATGACCGAGAAGGTTTTTGCGGCGTGAAAGTCAACGGGATCTCCCACGCGGCCCCATCCGATCCGCGGCGGCTGCTGTCGGACCACCTGCGCCACGATCTCGGCTTGACCGGCACGCACGTCGGCTGCGAACACGGTGTTTGCGGGTGCTGCACGGTCCTGCTGGACGGCGCGCCGGTGCGGTCCTGCCTGATGCTCGCAGTCCAGGCCGAGGGCCACGATGTGTCGACTGTCGAAGGCCTCGCCGCGGCGGGCGGCCCCTTGCACCCGGTCCAGCAGGCGTTCCACGAGTGTCAGGGCCTGCAGTGCGGCTTCTGCACGCCGGGATTCTTGATGTCGGTGGTGGGCTTGCTCGCCCAGCATCCCAATCCGACGCCTCAGCAGATCGAGGAGGGGATCGCCGGCAACCTCTGCCGGTGCACAGGCTATGGGTCCATCCGGCGCGCCGTGCACAGGGCGGTGGAGCTGTCGCGCGAATGACCACGAAATGGTTCGGCGAGCGAGTACAGAGAGTCGAGGACGATCGGCTCCTGCGGGGCAACGGGCGCTTCACCGACGACATCGACGACGGTGCTCTCGAATCCTGTCTGGTCCGGTCGCCGTATGCCCACGCTCGCATCACCTCCGTCGACGTGAGCGCCGCGCGGGCGCTGCCCGGCGTGGTCGCCGTGTACCTGGCGTCGGACCTTCCTTTCGGCGACCGCGACCTGCCGATCCTGATCCCGCACCCGAGTCTCACTCATGGCCGTACGCAGCGGTGCCTGGCGTCCGACCTCGTCCGCTACGCCGGTGAAGCTGTCGCCTTCGTGGTCGCCGAGAGCCGCCACGTCGCCGAGGATGCGGCCGACCTCGTGCAGGTCGAGTACGAGCCCCTGCCGGTCGTCATCACACCCGAGGTCGGGGCCGCGGCCACAGACCTCGTCCACGAGGACGTGCCCGGCAACATCGCGGCGGAGATGCTCCAGGAAGTGGGCGACGTCGGCGCCGCGCTGGCGCGCGCGCCGCACCGCCAAAGCCTGCGCTTTCGTTTCGAGCGCGGCGCCGCTTGCCCGATGGAGGGCCGCGCTGTGTGGGCGAGGTGGTCGGAGTCTGAGGGCAAGCTGACCGTCTACGACTCGACGCAGTCGCCGACATCGATACGCGGTGGCCTGTCCGTGTTGTTTGGGCTGCCCGAATCGAATGTCGAGGTGATCGCGCCGGATGTCGGCGGCGGCTTCGGGCCGAAGATCATGCTTTTCTACCCCGACGAGGTGCTTGTGCCGTTCGCGGCAATGCAGCTTGGCCGGCCGGTCAAATGGACAGAGGACCGGCAGGAGCACTTCACCGCGGTCAACCAGGAGCGCGGCCAGCTCCACGAGGTCGAGGTCGGCTTCGATGACGAGGGTCGCGTGCTCGCCCTGAGCGTGGACTTCCTGCATGACACCGGCGCTTACACGCCCTATGGGCTCATCCTCCCGATCATCACCGCGGCCCAAGTGCCGGGACCGTACCGCGTGTCCAACTATCGCGTCCGATTCCGCGCCGTCTACACGAATGCGACGCCCACATCGCCTTATCGCGGGGCCGGTCGCCCACACGCGTGCTTCGTCATGGAGAGGACTCTCGATTCGATCGCAAAGGAGCTCAAGCTCGATAGGGCTGAGATTCGGCGGCGCAACTTCATCCAGCCCGATCAGTTTCCGTACAACCTCGGAGTGGTCTGGCAAGACGGCAACACGGTGGTCTATGACAGCGGCAACTACCCAGCGCTGCTGGAGAAGGCCCTGACGATGCTCGGCCCGCGACCCGGCGGCGATCACGTCGGCATGGGGCTTGGGGTGTATGTCGAGGGGACCGGCGTCGGCCCGTACGAAGGCGCCCACGTCCAGGTCCTGGTTTCCGGCAAGGTGGTGGCGGCGACCGGCATCCCCAGCCAGGGCCAGGCCCACGCGACGGTGTTTGCGCAGGTTGTGGCCGACGAGCTCGGCCTCGATGTGGCGGACGTCAAGGTGACAGGCGGCGACACGCGCCGCTTTCCCTGGGGCGTCGGCACCTTCGCATCGCGCGGCGCTGTCACGGCCGGAAACGCGATGGCGGTGACCGCCCGGATGGTCGCGGACAAAGCGAAGCTCATTGCAGGGGAGCAGCTGGAGGTGGATCCGGCCGACCTCGAGCTCGTCGGCGGAAGCGTCAGGGTCAAGGGCTCGCCGGATCGCGGCATCACCCTCGCTGCCCTCTCGGTACTGGCGAATCCTGTTCGCTACGCCTTCGGAGGCGGCACCGAGGCGGCTTCTCAGTTCGCCTCGAAGCGGCGCCCAGGACCGCCTCTGCAAGAGGGCGAGCAGCCAGGTCTCGAGGCCACGGGCTATTACAGCCCGCCCGGTTCCACCTGGGCCTCCGGATGCCACGCCGCCTATGTCCGGGTCGATCCCAAGACCTTCCGGCTCGAAGTGCTCAAGTACGTCGTGGTGCACGACTGCGGCCGGGTCATCAACCCGCTGGTGGTCGAAGGCCAGATCGAAGGTGGCGTTGCGCAGGGTATCGGCGGCGCCTTCTACGAACGACTCGCCTTCGACGCGGAGGGGCAGCTCCGCAATGCCTCCTTTATGGAGTACCTGATTCCCTATGCCACGGAGGTGCCCGAGATCGAGATCCACCACATCGAGACTCCATCGCCGCTCAACCCGCTCGGCGTCAAAGGCGCCGGCGAGGCCGGCGTGATACCGGTGGGCGCGGTGATCGGTTCGGCGATCGAAGAGGCGCTGGGCGTGCCGATCACCGAGATGCCGCTGTCTCCGCTGAAGCTGTTCGAGCTGAGCCGGCGCTAGCCTCCGCCCTCACGACCGCCGCCACTATGTTTCCCCCCGGCGGCCCCTGGTGGGAGTTGCGCTCGCCTCCGCTCACGTAATTCGTTGTGCGACCGGTGACCGACGCGATGAGCATGCCTCCCAACGCCTTGCCGATCTGGTAAGCGTCGTGGTCGTCGAGCAGGGTGATCCTCTGCCCGCGCACCCGATCGGTGCCCGGTATGACCGACTTGGCGAACACATGAACCAGGCGGGCCAGTTCGTCCTGAGATGGCGTCCCATCGCTGAGTCGGAGGCCCGCAGACCGCAGGGCGCCTCGCACGCCTTCGGGATCAATGAAGTCGCGAGCCACGGCGTGGCCAATTCGCACAGCGCTTCTCGAAGTGGACGAGTTGCCGAAAACGACCACCTCACCGTGGCGCTTCTCGCCTCCGGACGAGGTCATAGCCACCTCCGAGTACAGGTCCCAGTTGCGGCGCACGATCTCGTCCGACAACGCCGATTCGGGAACTTCGCCAAGGGCCATGGCAACTCCAAGGGCGGCGGCATCGTTGGCATAGGCGCCCGCGCCCTCAGGGCCGAACGTAAGGTCGTGAGAGACCACTGTCTCACCTCGGGATTCCGCGTCGCTGATGCTTCCAATCGTCAGCCCGGGCACCTTGACCATGACCATGTGAACGTCTTTAGGATCGGTGAGGCCGGCATCGGCCATCGCTTGATGCGTCGCGTCGGCGACCTTGCGAATCTGGCCCATGCGACCGACCTCCTCGGGCGCCATCGGTTCGGAGCCCGCCCTGCCCACCACCAGCCTCTTGTCCTGACCCGCGCCGCGACCCTCATCCGGAACCTCGACCCAATCCCTGGTGATCGCCACCAGGTGAGGTGTGATCACTCCCGGGCACCCGCCTGACAGGACGAAGATGACTTGCCTGGCTACGTCAGCCACGGGAATGCCGAGAAACTTGCTGGTCCAATCACGAAGAGCCACGTCAGCCCACACGCGGCCCCAGTCATCGTGAAACCCGGTCCCTTCGGTCTTCCCCACCAATGCGACCAGGTTGTCGGGTTCGATCTTTCCCGAGTTGGCCAGCGCCTGCAAGCCGGTTGTGTCTGCGGGCGTGGCCGTTGGGCAAACGAACAGATCGACCCGTTGAGCTCTCACTCGAATTCCTCCTTACAACATCTCATTCAAGGCCTGGTGGGCGTCGAAAACCGAAGCCGGGCATCGCCTCCAGCTGCTCGGCCAGCGCCAACAGCTGCCACTCCTGACCCGACCGTGCGACGAGCTGCACGCCAACCGGTAGCCCATCGTGCATGCCGGCGGGCACCGACACCGCCGGCGTCCGGGCGAAGCTGACAGGAAGGACGAACTGGATATATCGACCGTAGGGCTCGCTGAGGAATGGGGGCACAGCGTCGATCGGCATGGGCACGAGGCCCAGGGTCGGTGTGAGCAGGAAGTCGAAGTGGCTTAGCAGTGGCTTCACGACCACCTCGTACGCGACGCCTGAGGCTTTTTCGAAGGCCGAGAAATAGTCGAGCGCCGACAGCGCGCGCCCCTGCTCGACGAGCTTGCGAATGCCAGGTGCGAACAGCTGTGGGTCGGCTTGAAACGACGCCATGCTGGCGCGCCGCACCACGCCGTAGCCCGCAGCCACCGGCTCCGACTCCCAGACAATGCGCTCGACGTGATGGCCTGCTGATTCGAGCGCATCACCTGCGCGACGGCAGGCCTGGGCGCAAGCGCGGTCCATGCCCAGAGTGGTTGTCTCGGCGATGCCAATCCGGAAGCCCTTCGAGGCCAGCTGGGGCGCAGATGACTGCGCCATAACTGAAAACAGGAGCCTCACATCGGCGACTGTCCTTCCGATTGGGCCGATGACCGACAGACCCGCGGGATCGGCACTCTCGCTCGGCACCCGATCCGGCGACGGGCGCAGGCCGACGACGCCGCAGCAGGATGCGGGGATCCGAATCGAACCGCCCATGTCGGTACCCATCCCGACCGAGGCCATGCCGGCGCCGACCGCGGCGGCGCTGCCCCCGGTCGAGCCGCCTGGCGTGATGCCCGCGCGCCATGGGTTGTTGGTGGGCGGGAAGATGGCATTCGTCGTCCCGACCGCCGCCGCGAGCTCGGGAAGGTTCGTCTTGCCGACGATGGCGACTCCGGCCGCCCGGGCTCGCGCCACCGCCACCGTGTCCTCGGCCGCGATGCGGTCGCGCCAAATGGCGCTGCCGTCGGTCCAGGGCATGCCTTCGACCGGAAGGTTGTCCTTGACAGCCAGGGTCACGCCCGAAAGACGACCGGGTGTCGCGGCGGCATCGTGATCGACGTAAACGAAGGCGTGGACACCCGGGTCGCGCTGGTCGATTGCCGTCAGGTGGGCGCGGACAACCGCCTGAGGATCGAGGCGGCCGGCGGTGACTTCGCGGACCGTCTCGGTCGCCGACAGCCAGACATACGAGTCGTCATTCACCGGCAAGAGGCTCTAGTAGTCGCGCGAGATGCATCAGCGAGAGTCTAGGTCCCCCGTTTGCACGACCTACGATTGGGTCGCATGAAGGTCCGATCTGGGACCATCGCCTGCGCGTGGCTGGCGCAGGCTGCCTGCGAATCCGGATCAGACCGTGAGTTCGGCCTGGTCGTAGCTCTCGGTTAGAGGATTGCGGCGCCTGTCGTCGGTTCGAACAGATGCAGCCGCCTGCGGTCCACACCGAGACGAACTCTGTCGCCTGGGTCGACCTTCAGCTGGGGATCGACGCGCGCGGTGATGGCATCGCCGCCGACCAGTCCATAGATGAACTGATCGGGACCGAGGACCTCCGCCACCTCGACTTTCAAATCAAGGCCAGGATGATCAGGGCGAGGATGCTCCGTCATAGCTTCGGGGCGGATTCCCAGGATGCCCTTCTCGACCCCAGGTGCGCTTGGAAGCTCGAGATCGAAACCTGAAGCCTTGGCGGTCGCGCCCTGGATCGTGACCGGGATGAAGTTCATGGTCGGGATGCCGATGAAGCCGGCGACGTACATGTTCGCCGGGTTGTCATAAATCTCTCGGGGCCGCGCCACCTGCTGGAGAATGCCGTCTTTCATGACCGCAATCCTGTCGCCCATCGTCATCGCCTCGACCTGGTCGTGCGTGACGTAGACGAACGTAGCGTGCAGCAGGCGATGCTGCTTCTGGAGCTCGATGCGCGTCTGCACGCGGAGCTTGGCGTCGAGATTGGACAGGGGCTCGTCCAGGAGGAATGCCTGCGGCTCGCGGACGATGGCCCGGCCGAGCGCGACGCGCTGCCGCTGGCCGCCTGACAGATGGCGAGGCTTTCGCTTGAGCAGCGGTCCAAGCTCGAGGATGTTCGCCGCGTTGTTGACGCGCCGCTCGATCTCGGAGCCTTCCATCCCACGCATGCGCAGGCCGAAGGCCATGTTGTCGTACACCGTCATGTGCGGGTACAGGGCGTAGGACTGGAACATCATCGCGATGTCGCGATCGCGCGGCGCCATGTCGTTGACGACGGTGTCGCCGATGCGGATCTCGCCCTCACTGATCTCCTCGAGCCCGGCCAGCATCCTCAGAGCCGTCGATTTGCCGCAGCCCGACGGGCCGACGAGAACCATGAACTCGGTGTCCTTGATCTCGAGGGTCAGGTCGTTGACGGCGAGGATGCCGCCGGCGAATCGCTTCGTCACGTGGTCGTAGGTGACGGATGCCATTCTCGTAATCCTAATTCAAGGTTTTGGCGGCACCGGCCGCGGTCTGCGGCTTCTTTTGGGCAGCAAGACGCAGCTGTGCGGAGGTGTCTTCGGGCCTGGTGTCGTTGACGAACGTGCCGGCCCCGAGCTCGACGCCCGCCAGGTGCTTCAGGCGGTCAGGACGCCGATGCGGCGGGTAGAACTCGATATGCAGGTGGGTCTCGGGCCAATCGCGGCCGTCTGTTGGCGCCTGGTGCATCGCCATCACGTAAGGCGTCGAGAATCCGAAATGCTTGTCATACGCGCCCGCGACCCGCAGCAGGGCGGCGGCGAGGTCGGCGCGTTCCGCCGCATCCAGGTCGGCGATCGAGCTGACGTGCCTTCGTGGATACAGGTGTACTTCGTAAGGCCACCGCGCGGCGTTTGGCACGAACGCTGCCATCGAATCGTCCGCGAAAAGCAGTCGAGGCCCGCCGAGCTCGGATGCGAGCTCGTCACAGTGCAGGCACCGGCCGGTGCCGTCGCGGTGATCGCCCGCGGCTTGCAGCTCGGCTGCCGCAAACGGCGGGACAAAAGGCAGCGCGTAGATCTGCCCGTGGGGGTGGTGCAGCGTGACCCCGATCTCCTCGCCCTTGTTTTCGAAGATGTACACGTATTTCACATCCGCGCGCGCGCCGAGCTCCCGGTAGCGGTCAGCCCAGACATCGATCAACAGGCGGACTCTCTCGATGGGCAGCTGGGCGAGGGTCATCGTGTGCTCAGGTGTGTAGACGACCACCTCGCACCCGGTGGTCGGGGGCCGTACGAGACGGTCGCCATCTCGGTCGGGGCCGAATGCGGGAAACCGGTTTTCGAACACCACCACCTCGAAGGTGTCGAGCGGAACTTCGGATGCACCCCCGACACCGCTCGGGCAGAGAGGACAGAAGTCGGTGGGCAGGAACGTGCGGTCGTTGCGTTCGGTCGCGTAAGCAACCCATTCCTTTCGGACAGGGTCGAATCGAAGGTCAGGCATTGGTGTCGGTCGTCAAGCGCCTGTAGGCAAGGAGGTAGCGCCCGTCGCGCAGCTCGAGCTCGTCCTTGGCGAGGCCCGCCGGCGAGTCCTGGCGTGGGGCGACCGAGCGTGACGCTGTCGGTCGAGGTTTGCGGTCAGGCAGTCGCGCCGGCGATCTGCTCACGCCTGCCCACCTCTGCGACGCGTACGTCGACGCCCGCTTCGCGAATCGCCTCGAGCTCGCGGGTTTGAGCGTTCGAGTCGGTGATCAGTGTGTGAATGCGGGCGGTGGGAACCGTCTGGCACATGGTCTCCTGACCGATCTTCGTGTGGTCGACCAGCACCACGACCTGCTGGGCCGCCCCGGCCAGGGCCCGATCGGTCGCGGCCACCAGCGGGCTTGGTGTGCTCAGGCCCCTCTCGGCCGAGAAGCCGTTGCCGGAGATGAAAGCCTGTGACGCGCGCAAGGCGCGAACCGAATCTTCGGTGGCCGGGCCCACCAGCGCGTGGATCGGCCGGCGCAGGGTGCCGCCGGTCAGGATCACCTCGACCCTGGGAGCCTCCATCAAGGCCTGCGCCACCAGCAGCGAGTTGGTCACCACCGTGAGCTCGGGGCAGGCGACCAGCAGGCGCGCCAGGGCTAGCGTGGTCGTTCCCGGGCCCAGCAGGATCGAGTCGCCCGGCCGGATCATGCCGAAGGCCAGGCGGGCGATGGCCGCCTTCTCGGTCGCCGCCTGCCCTGACTTCTCGTAGTAGCTGGGCTCGTGTCCGAGGCTTGCGGGCTGCACCGCCCCGCCGTGGGTCCGTACGAGCAAGCCGTCCTTCGCCATCGCGCGCAGGTCGCGCCGCAGAGTTATCTCGGTCGTGCCGAGTGTTTCGGCCATCTCGGCAACGGAGACGACCCCACGAGAGCGGACGCTTTCCGCGATGAGCCTTCGTCGCTCGACCGCAAGCATTCGGGGGATCGTACCGTATCGATCATTTCCAATCAATAGAGAGCACAAATAAAACTACTAATTGACAAAATTGACCGAATCTGTATCTTTCCGTTAATACGCGACCCGAACGTAACTCTGGTCGTGGCGCCCTTACAACCGAATGTCGAGGCTACAAAGGCAACCGAGGTTACTGAGTAAGACCTGCTGCCGGCGCACTCTCGCCCCGGTCCTATCGCGAGCCGGGAAGAAGGCTGCAGGTGACGTCCTGGTCTGAACGACGCAGGAGGAGGAGCCGTATGGGTGATTCGCGCGACGCGTTGAAAGTTCGAAGGGCGCTGGAGGCCCGAAAGCTCGAGCTCCCGTTTCTGGAGATCGACCTTCCGCTGAACCACGAGCTGTCGCGGCGTGACATCCTCAAGATCGCCGGCTATGGCAGCCTGGCCGCTTTCATTGCAGCCTGCGGCGGCACCCCGCCGGCAACCGGAGGTTCCACCACAGGCGGCACCCTTTCGATCGGCAGCTATAACTCCGACCCGACCAACAAGGCCGGCACGCAGGCCCTCGTCGATGCCTTCAGCTCGGGCAATGGCGGGACCAAAGTCACCGTCAACACGGTCAGCCACAACACGTTCCAGGACACCATCAACTCCTACCTGCAGGGCACCCCTGAGGACATCTTCACCTGGTTCTCCGGACACCGCATGCGGTTCTTCGCCGATAAGGGCTTGGCCTCGCCGATCGACGACGTGTGGGACGCGGTGAAGTCCAACTACACGGATGCGTTCGCGACCGCGGTCAAGGGCAACGACGGTCATATCTACGCAGTCCCGACGGACTACTACCCGTGGGCTGTCTTCTACCGCAAAGACGTCTTCGCGGCCAAGAACTACACAGTGCCCACCAACTGGGACGACTTCAAAGCGCTGTGCGCGAAGATGAAGACCGACGGGCTGTCCCCGATCGCGATGGGACAGAACGACGGATGGCCGGCGCAGGGCACTTTCGACATCATCAACCTCCGACTGAACGGCTACGACTTTCACACGCGCCTGCTGGTTGGACAGGAGAAGTGGACCGACCCGAAGGTGACCGCGGTCTTCAAGAAGTGGAGCGAGATCACTCAGTACTATTCCCCCGCGCCCAACGGCACGACCTGGCAGCAGGCGGCGGACAAGCTCCTCCGCAAGCAGGCGGGCATGTATGTTCTTGGGCTGTTCGTGTCCGACGAGTTCAAGGCATCAGGCAGCCAGGCCGACGTCGACCAGCTCGACTTCTTCCCGTTCCCCAACCTGGGAACCTCCTTCGACGCCGAAAAAGCGCTTGATGCTCCGATCGATGTGTGGATGATGAGCAAGAAATCGCCGACGCTCAGCAAGGACAGAGGCCAGGCGGCGGCATTCCTGAAGTTCATGTCCACAGGAGCGGCGCAGAACATCTTCTTCAAGTCGGCACCGGGCTTCATCCCGACCGCGAATGACGCTGACAAGAGCAGCTATACCCAGCTGCAGAAAAAGGCACAGCAGATCGTCAGCTCGGCCGGCAAGATCACCCAGTACTTCGACCGCGACTCGCGGCCGGACTTCGCCGGCGCGAACGGTATGCAGAGCTTCTTGAAGCAGTTCATCGCCAACCCGCAGGCCGACCCAACCGGTTTGCAAACGAAGATGCAGCAGTTCTGGGACTCGCTGCCGGCAGAGACGTAGCGCGAAGATAATCTAGATCGTGGCCAATCCCGCGACCAGCGCGGTTCCCGCCCGGGCGTCCACAGCGCCCGAGGCGGGGGCCCTGGTCGCAACGCGGCGAAGGCGCCGTTATAGCCTTCTGACGCGACCCGACAAGGCGCTGATCATCCTGATGGTCGGCGTCCCGCTGGCCCTCGACATCCTACTCATCTGGGGGCCGACGCTGGCGTCGGTCCTGCTGTCTTTTACAAACTGGGACGGCATCAATGCGGTGACCTCGCAAAATATCGTTGGACTCAAGAACTACAAGACACTGTTCACCGGCTACGCGTTCTTTTATCCCGCCCTCGAGCACAACCTCATCTGGCTTGCCTTCCTCACGTTTGTCGCGACGCCTATGGGCATGTTGCTGGCGGTGCTGCTCGACCGTGAGCTCAGAGGCAAGCGCTTCTACCAGAGCGCCTTTTTCCTGCCCGTGGTGCTCCCACTGGTCGTCGTTGGTTTCATCTGGCAGCTGCAGTACGCCCCGAGCGACGGCTTCATCAACAACGCTCTGGGCCTGGTCAGGGGCGACAAGATCATCGACTGGATGGGCAATCCAAGCATCAATCTCTACGCCGTGTTGTTCGCCACGAGCTGGCGGCATATCGGCTACATCATGGTGCTGTACCTCGCCGGCTTGAAGAGCGTCGACCCATCCTTGCGCGAGGCCGCGAAGGTGGATGGCGCGACCGAGGTGCAGACCTTCTTCAACGTCGTCCTGCCGGTGATGGCGCCGATCAACGTGATCATCGTTGTCGTCACCGCCATCGAGGCACTGAGGGCGTTCGACCTCGCGTTCATCATCAATCGAGGCACCAACGGCCTAGAGCTGCTGTCGATCCTGATCACCAACAACAGCATCAGCGAGGCGAGCCTGATCGGCTTCGGCTCAGCGATTGCAGTCGTCCTTCTCGTGATCTCGCTGGTCCCCATCGTGCTGTTCCTCTCTCGGACCATGAAGGCTCAGGCGTGAGCGCGATCGCGGGCGCCCCGCGCACCATCAGGCCCCGGGGTCGGCCCCGCCGCTTTCGACCAGCTCGACTTGCCCTTCACGTTTTCCTGATCGCAGCCGTGGCTCTGTGGCTGTTTCCGTTGCTCTGGGCGGTGTACGCATCCCTGCGGCCTGTCAGCGAGACGATCTTCAGCGGCTACCTCTCGTGGCCCAAATCGCTCAACCTCGACAACTACACGACAGTTTGGACCCAGGCGGACCTGCCGTACTTCTATCTGAATACGCTGGTTATCGTCGTTCCTGGAGTCATCCTCACGTTGCTGCTCGCCTCGATGGTCGCCTTCTGCTGCACGCAGTTCAGCTGGAAGTTCAACCTCGTCGTGCTGATGCTCTTCACCGCAGGCAACTTGCTGCCGCCGCAGGTGATCATCGTTCCGCTGTACTGGATCTATCTGCACACGGCAGTTCCATTTTTTGGGTCGATCGATTCGGGCAGATTTTCATTCGCGCTGTTCAGCGACAACGGATTGCTCTACGACCAGTACGTCGGCATCATCCTGATCCACGTCGTCTTCCAGACAGGCTTCGCCACCTTCGTTCTCAGCAACTACATGAAGACGATCACCAAAGAGATCACCGAGTCGGCGCTCGTCGATGGCGCCAACGTGCTGCGCATCTGGTGGAGCGTCATCCTCCCGCTCTGCCGCCCCGCGCTTGCCGCAATGGCGACTCTGTTGTTCACGTTTATGTACAACGACTTCTTCTGGGCCCTGATCCTGCTGAAGACGGGAGACAAGCGGCCGATCACGAGCGCCCTCAACAATCTATCGGGCGAGTTCTTCACCAACTACAACCTCGTTGCCGCCGGCGCGTTGCTCGCCGCGATACCCCCGATCCTCATTTTCATCGCGCTGCAGAAGCACTTTGTTGCGGGCCTCACCCTGGGCTCGACCAAGGGATGAGTCCGATCGAAAAGCCTGGCGACGGCACGCTCCTAGGGGACAGGCTTCCGCACGTCCTCTATGGCGCGGATTACAACCCCGACCAATGGCCGGAGGAGGTCTGGCCTGAGGACGTGCGCCTGATGCGCGAGGCCGGCGTCAACCTGGTTTCGCTGGGCATCTTCTCCTGGTCGCGGCTCGAGCCGCGGGAGGGCAAGTTCGACTTCCAGTGGCTCGACCGGATCATGAACCTGCTTCACGACGGCGGGATCTCGGTCGACCTGGCCACCGCCACCGCTTCGCCGCCACCCTGGATGTCCCACGCACACCCGGAGATGCTGCCGGTGCTTGCCGACGGTGTGCGGCTGTGGCCGGGTGGGCGCCAGCACTACTGTCCAAGCAGCCCGGTTTACCGCGATGGGACGCGTCGTCTGGTGGATGCTCTCGCGACGCGCTATGCCGAGCATCCGGCGCTGGTGATGTGGCATGTCGGCAACGAGTACGCCTGCCACGTGCCCGCGTGCTTCTGCGACGTTTCGGCCCGCGCATTTCGCAAATGGCTGGCTGACCGATATGGAGATGTCGCAGGCCTCAACAAGGCCTGGGGCACCGACTTCTGGTCACAGCGCTACTCGGAGTGGGATCAGGTGCTGCCACCGCGCCGCACGCCGACGTGGCCCAACCCGAGCCAACAGCTGGACTTCATGAGGTTCTGCTCAGATGAGCTGCTCGAGTGCTACGAGATCGAGCACGCGGTCCTGACCGAGCGGACGCCCAACGTACCTGTGACCACCAACTTCATGCGCTTCTTCAAGCCGGTCGATTACTGGAAATGGGCTGAGCGCGAAGACATCGTCACTGACGACGTGTATCAGGATCCGCTGGATCCGGAGGCGGGCATGCGGGCCGCGATGGCGGGCGACCTCATGCGGTCGTTGGGGCATGGCAAGCCCTGGCTATTGATGGAGCAGTCTCCGAACCGGGTCAATTGGAGGGAGGTCAATGCTCCCAAGGCGCCGGGGCAGATGCGGTTGTGGAGCCTGCAGGCGCTGGCGCGAGGCGCGGATGGGGTGATGTTCTTCCAGTGGCGCCAATCGCGGGCCGGCGCGGAGAAGTTCCATAGCGCGATGGTCCCGCACGGCCCCACGCAGTCGTCACCGACCTGGCATGAGGTGGTGCAACTCGGCGGCGAGCTGAAGAGCCTCGATGTGGTCCGCGGCAGCCGCGTGCCCGCTGACGTGGCGATTCTCTTCGATTGGGAATCGTGGTGGGCGCTCGAGCTGCCTTCAAAGCCCTCCAATCGAATCCAACAGATCGAGCAGCTCGAGGCTTACTACCGGCCGCTGTTCGAAGCCAACGTCACCGCCGACTTCGCGCGGCCGACCGACGACCTCTCTCGCTACAAGCTGGTCATCGCTCCGAGCCTGTATCTCGTCAGCGATGCCGGCGCCGCCAACGTGGCCGCGTACGTGGAAGAGGGCGGCAACCTCCTGATGTCCTTCTTCAGCGGCATCGCCGATGCCAACGAGCACATCAGGCTTGGGGGTTACCCGCAGCCATTCGTTCGAGTGCTGGGGTTACAGGTGCTCGATTGGGTGCCGCTGGGCGATTCGGAGAAGCTGGCGGTCCAGTTTGTCGATGGCGCGGGAAGTAATGGCGCTGCGGGCGGGGCCACCGGCGACATTTGGGCGGAGCTGATCGACGTTCACGGAGCAGAGGTGATGGCGAGCTTCGCCTCCTCTCATTTGAATGGAAGCCCGGCGGTCACTCTGAATCGCTTTGGCGCCGGCACGGCACAGTACGTGAGCACGCAGCTGGACCCGGCCGCCTTGGCGAATCTCGTGCGCACCTCGTGCCGGCGGGCCGGGGTGAATCCGGTCATGCAAGTGCCCGCCGCCGTCGAGGCGGTGCAGCGTGACATACCCGGCGGCTCGATTCTGTTCTTGCTGAACCACGGCGATGCCGCAGTCGAGATCTCGGTGCCCGGCGACGCCGTGTCGCTCAATGGCGGCAAGGCGATGAAAGACGGGAAGTTGCACCTGGAGCCGCGCGACGTGGCGATCCTGCGCCGGAGCGAGGTCCGCGCGCTCGCCTGAGCCTCAGATCGGTCGGTCGGCGGGGGGGTCTTGGCCCAACACGAAGAAGACACCGAGCACGACCAACGCCAGGACGGGAGGTCCGAAGTCGGAGACCTGCCCCTCTGGAAACGCGTACCGCAGGATCGCCGAACCGAGCACGTAAACGGCCCCAAGCGCAATCACCAAGCGTAGGCGGCGAGCGGCGAACCTGAGCTGTCGGCGAAGCCCTCCGGGCTTGATCGACAGGATCGTCACACTCACCGCGATGACGAGGATCAAACCGAGGAGGAAGCCTCTCACGGCGGGGAAGTCTGTCAGATGCGGTGGGCAGGAGGAGGTCAGCGGGCCAATTGAGCTTCCACCAGCACAGACCCAGTAAACTCGAAAACTACCGTCGGAGGCTCCAGCTCGAGACGGCTCTTAGGTCTGGGCCGCTAGCTCAACTGGCAGAGCGCCGTGCTGATAACGCGGAGGTACGTGGTTCGAGTCCACGGCGGCCCACCACGGCATTTGTAAGAGTTCGTAGCCAGACGACGAAACGTCTTCGGCTGCTGGCTTATATACCTTCGGCAGCTGCCTTACACCGAGTTCGGTAGCTGCTTGACAGTCGGCCAGATGAGGGAGATGAGCGTGGCAGAGCAAAGGTACAAAGCGGTGTTGGCAGTTCATGCTTAGCGCCCATCCAAGTGCTCCTCTGAGCTACCAAGCACCGCGCCGGCTTACGGAGCTCGTCTAGTTTTTTGCGGTAGCGAGGATCGGCTGATGC
>DASXNH010000094.1:0-5044 GCA_036495195.1 Candidatus Dormiibacterota bacterium | reverse complement strand
TGTGGACGTCACGGTGACCACGGCTGCAGGCACAAGCATCGTTGACGCCGGCGACCAGTTCAGGTATGTCTCTGCCCACTATTGCGCCCTGATCGATCTGAGCCGGGCACCGACCGTATGGACCAAGAATCGCGCTCAGAGGTTCTACGTCACGATCTTCAACTGCGGCACCAGGTCTTGGCCCGCCACCGGTTACACGCGGGTGGACATCAGCGTGCGCTTCACGACGAAGGCTGGTTCTGGGTACAACACGCAGCGCTACTGGCTTCCGTACTTCACGTATCACAACCTCGACCGGAACGTGGCTCCCAACGGATATGCGACCCTTGCCATCACGATCAAGCCCAACTTCCGTGGCACCGCCAAGCTCGAAGCTGAAATGATCAAGTTGCACCAGTTCTGGTTCGGACGCTACCTGTACAGGCCGGCGCAGAACGTCGACGTCACCGTGGTGGTGCACTAGGCGTTCGATCTCCGAAGGAAACCAAGGAGCCGGGCCGATGGCCCGGCTCCTTTCATTTGTCCAAGGGACCCAACTGCGCTGCGGCACTCGTAAACGCCTCCCAGCTCTGCCACAAGCCGTCCTGCCGACCGTAGAGGACGGAACGCTACATTGGGTTTGATTTGATACGCCCAGGCCCGCCTGATCCGCCTCCCAATCGGGTCTTGAGCTGGCTACAAGCCCAGCGCTCCTGGAACACCCTGCTCGTGGTGGCCGTGTTTTTGGTCGCCGGCGTCATCCGGTTCTGGAACTTCACCTCGCTTGGATATGAGCATTGGGACGAGGTCTACTTCCTGACCTCGGCCGACGCAGTCAGCAAGGTCTGGCCGCACGGTCTGGGCTCGATCAGCTGGGCGATTACGCCCTTGATCCCGTACACGGACGGCACCCTTTTTCATTTCTTCGGGCACAACAACTGGATGCCTCTTGGGGTCTCCGGTGTCTACGGGACGTTGTCGGCGCTCTTGCTGTATTTCCTTGGATCGCGACTGTTCGGTCGTGCTGTCGGCTTGATCGCCGCGGCCGTCCTTGCTACCGCCATCTTCTCGATCACCTTTTCGAGGATGGCTCTCGCTGACGCGACATTCGATTTCTGGATGATCGCTGCGGCCCTGTTCGTTTGGTTGGCCTTCACCCGCCGGAGAATCGGGTACTGGGTGCTCGCCGGCGTCTGCACAGGCCTCCTTCTCAATACCAAGTACACCGGGGTGTTTCCGCTGCTCCTCGCAGGCTCGTGGGTGGTGGTTGAGCTGGTCGTCGACCTCGTGGCGCGGCGGCGGCAACCTGTCTCCAAAACGGTGTCGGAGTACCTTCCGCAAGTGATGGGGGTGGCCGCCATGGCCATCGTGGCCCTCCTGATGTTCGCGCCCTGGTTCCTGAAGCTGCACCACGATCCCGGATTCGGCGTCTTCATCGCCCACCAGCAGCGCTTCGCGACGCAAAAGACTCCTGCGGACTTCATCGTCTGGTACTACTGGATCTGGACCTCGCCACCCACCGTCCTGCTCGCGGCTCTTGGGGTCGTGGTCGGATTGTTTCGCTTCACGCGGGCCGATCGATTCCTGCTGATCTACACCGCCGGGTGGTTCGTCGCCTTGATGCTGTTTGACGCTTATCCACGCGAGGCCCTGTCTCTGTTGCCCGCCGTGGCGATCTGGGCCGCACGAGCGGTGGTCGAGGTTTGGAAGGTGTTGCTGGGCTGGCGCCCGAAGAGGCGGGCCATCGCGACGGCGGCAGCGGTTGTTTGCGCGGCCGCAATCCTGCTGGGGCAGGCGCTGGCCCTGCCGGGTGTCCTGTCCATTCGCACCGACGGGTACGCGAACGCAGGCGCCCTCGCGACTCGGTACCAGGCAGCAGGTAGCGACGTCTTGATCAGCGCTCAGCATCAGGTTTTTCTTTATGTGAGCAATGGGATTCTGTTGCGCCCGAGCCGGCAGGTGGTTCAACTGTTAAAAGAGAGGCCTTCGACTCTCGTGTTCATGACCGACCTCACTTTGGTGGAGACCCCGCGGGTCAACGCCTTCTTTGAGTTGAACCGCGACCGCCTTCAGGTGATTGCGAGAGTGCCCAATGGGCTTTATCCGGAGGTCTACCTGCAGCCCGCGACGACAGCCAAGCTGTCGCGTCTCAACAATCAGCCGGCCGCGTTCCAGTACATAACGTTCTGGCGGGTGACGGGGCCACTGCTGTATCCGCCGGATTGGCCGAAGTGAGGGCGGGCGCTATCCCTCCGCGTAGATCTGAAGCGAACCCGCGAATTCGCGGATTCCGGGGGTCGCGCTGAACGCCCGGCTCATGCCGTGCACCGCGGGGATCAGGAATTCAGGCGTCCCCGGGTGGAGGAAGTCGAATGGCCTGGCCCAGGCGTTGCGAAAACCGTGCCGGCGGAGCAGGCGCACGATCTGCCATCTGAAGAACGCCGTTTCGTCGGGCGAGTTCTGCAGCCAGCGCCCGACCGGTTTGACGTTCTTTTCGACTGCGATCTGGGGATTCAGCATGTTCGGTTCGAGGAAGAAGAATCGTCCGCCTGGCTTGAGCACCCGACGGAGCTCCGGCAGCGAGCGTGTGAGGTCGAGGTGATGCAGCACCGACTGGCCGACGATGGCGTCGAAGTGCGCGTCCGGGAATTCGAGGTGATCGATGTCGCCGACCTCCATGGTCGTCTGCGGGAATGCCTCCAGGCGCCGGCGAGCGATGTCGACCTGCTTCGGGGAGATTTCCACGCCGATGATCGTGGCCTGCGAGGGCGCGATCCTGAGCGTGAACTCGCCGTTGCCCGCTCCGGGCTCGAGAACGACTCGGCCGGGCTTCAGGTCCGCGTGCCGGATCGTGATGGCGCCTCGTTCGTCGAGGCGGACCTGGCCTGCCTTAGTCTCGGAGCCCCACCACACCGCGCCCATGGAGTCGGCAAGCTTGTCGAAGTGTTCACGCTCACGGGCGTTACGGGCTCCTCCCAAGACCGGCGGAGTATAGCCGCCGATTGGCTTTTGCCGGGAGGACGGTTGGAGGTTCAATCCCCCCTCCGGCCGCTTCGCGGCCACCTCCCCGGCGAGCGGGGAGGGCAGGGGGTGTCCATGGCTCGATCGCCCCTCCGGCCGCTTTGCGGCCACCTCCCCGGCAAGCGGGGAGGGCAGGGGGTGTCCATGGCTCGATCGCCCCTGCGGCCGCTTTGCGGCCACCTCCCCGGCGAGCGGGGAGGGAGGGTGTCCATGGCTCGATCGCCCCTCCGGCCGCTTTGCGGCCACCTCCCCGGCGAGCGGGTAGGACGACCGTGATGGCTGACTTCATCAAGGAGCGGGTTCGTGGTCACTACGACGCTTTGGCGCCTTCCCGCGACATCTGGTATCGCCGCAATCACTACTACCACGACTACGTCGAGCGCTCGTTGCGGGCCCTGGTCCCTGAGGGCTCCACCGTTCTCGAGCTTGGCTGCGGGACAGGTAATCTTCTGGCCGCGCTTAAACCCTCGCGCGGGGTCGGCATCGACCTCTCCTCCGAGATCGTCAACGTCGCCCGGCGCAACCATCCCCACCTGACTTTCGAGAACGGGGACGCGGAGACCTTCGAGCTTCCCAACACGACGTTTGACTTCGTGGTCGCCTCCGACCTGGTCGGCGAGCTCGAGGACATCGCCGGGATGCTGGATCGGGTGCGCGAGGTGAGCCACGCGGAGACTCGCCTGGTCCTCACGTTCCACAACCCGGCCCTCGAGGCCGCGCTGCGGGCCGCTCAGCGGGCGGGATGGGCCATGTCGCCTGGTCGTCAGAACTGGGTGGGGCGGCTTGCGATGACGAACCTGCTCGACCTCGCCGACTTCCGAGTCGAGAGGAGCGAGCATGGCCTGCTGGTTCCGAAACAGATCCCCGTTCTCGCGCCCCTCGCCAACCGCGACCTCAGTGGCCGCCGCGCCTTCAGCTACATCGACCTGGTCAACATCGTGGTGGCGCGCCCCATCGTGCCTCGGCCGCAGCCGGAATCGCTCTCCGTCACCGTGCTCATCCCTTGCAGGAATGAGATCGACAACATCGAGCCCGCGGTCGAGAGGATGCCGGAGCTGGGAAGCCACACCGAGATCCTGTTCGTCGACGGCTCGTCGACCGACGGCACCAAGGAGCGCATCGAGGAGGTCATCGAGCGCTACCGCGGGGTCCGCGACATCAAGTTGCTGCTGCAGGTGCCGGAGGCTGACTACTCGCGTCCAAAGGACGACCCCAAGGCGCCGACCGTGATGCTCAAGCTGGGCAAGGGCGACGCCGTGCGCAAGGGTTTCGACGTCGCCGGCGGTGACGTCCTCATGATCCTCGACGCCGACCTCACCGTCCCGCCTGAGGATCTGCCTCGGTTCCTCGACCCGCTCGCCAAGAGGAAGGCCGATTTCGTCAACGGGACGAGGCTCGTTTACCCGATGGAAGAGCAGGCGATGAAGTTCGTCAACTACCTCGGCAACTGGTTCTTCAGCGTGCTGTTCACGTGGTTGTTGGAGCAGCCCATCCGCGACACGCTCTGTGGCACCAAGGCGCTGCGCAAGAACGACTATCTGCGGATCAAGGCGGGCCGGGCCCACTTCGGAGAGTTCGACCCGTTCGGTGATTTCGACCTGCTCTTCGGCGCGGCGCGGTGTGGACTGCGAATCATCGAAGTCCCTGTGCGCTACCGGCGAAGGATCGCCGGGGTGTCGAAGGTCCGGGTGTCGCAGCACGGTTGGCTGCTGATAGGGATGTCGTTCATCGGGCTGCGAAGGCTGAAGTTCGAGAAGTGGATGAACCGGTTGCGGGGAGCGGGAGCCTCAGACCGCCCTTAGGCGAATCAGGCGACCGAAGATTCGGAAGTCGCTTTCTTGAACCATTCGATCGTGTGTTTCAGCCCGATGTCGAACGGAGTCTCGGATGTGAAGTCGAATTCGCGCTGGGCTCGCTCGACGTTGAGCTTGCGCCGAGGCTGACCGTCCGGCTTGGTGGGGTCGAACTGGATCTTTCCCTCGAAGCCCGTGAGCTGCGCAATCAGGGTCACCAGGTCTTTGATCGAGATCTCCTTCGCGCTGCC
>DASXNH010000093.1:0-6302 GCA_036495195.1 Candidatus Dormiibacterota bacterium | reverse complement strand
GACCAGAGCCCTTAACGCGCGCTCGGCGAACGGCACCATTGCGCGGCCGGCGTCAGTGAGGCGCATACCGTGGGGAGTGCGTACGAAAAGGGGGGCGCCAAGCTCGCGCTCCAGGCCGTGAAGGCGCGCGGTCAGAGTGGGCTGCGTGACGAACAGGGCCTCGGCGGCACGGCTGACGCTGCCCCGGCGCGCCACCTCGAGGAAGCCCTCGATCTGGACGAGCTGGATGCCTCGAGCCTTGCCGTTACTCGATTCGTCTATGGACATGGCCGTCAACCCAAATTCTATCTATGGGTGCGGCGGTCGTCCTCAGTTGCTGCGCTTTCTGATCAGGACCGCGGCGGCGGCAATCGCCAGCGCCCAGACGGGGCCCATCGTGATGACGAACGGCCTGATCGTGTCGCTGTTCGAGTGCGACACCCGATCGAACGCCTCGAACACGGCCACCGTGCCATACAGGAGCACCACGAACGCGACAGCGACCCAGATCACAGTTCCAACCCTCATCCCGATGGCAACGCCTCGCGCTCACGTTCGGTTACGACCGCCCCTTTGTACACGAGCTCGCCAGCCGTGACCGGCACCTTGAGAAAGTTCTCAGGCGGGGCGAGAGGACATGCCCAGCGCGGGCTGTAAGCGCATGAGGCGTTGTACGCGTAGTTGAAGTCGATCACAACGTTGGACGAGCCGGGCGTGATCTCGAGCACCAGGCCGTCGGTGTCTTTTGCGGTGTCAAACAGATACCGCCCACCCCCGTACGTTTCGTGGCCCGCCGTCATATCGCGGAATGGTACGAACAATCCGCCCGCGTACTGGACGAGGCTCAGGACGGTCAAGCGGCAAGCCTCGCCAGCCAGCTCGAAGACCAGCGTGGCCGCTCGCCGGTATTTGACAGCTCCGTCCTCGCCCCCGGTGTCGATGAGAAGCTCGCTACCATCACCGTGTTCGACCTGCGCCTCAACGCGATATGAAGCGGCCGGCGCGAAGTAGCTCAGGCCTTTGAAAGCAGCGCGTTCGTCAGGCTCGATGGGCGACTGTGGGTGGGTCTTGAAAAGGTCATCGCGTCCTCGCCGGAATTCCTGAAGCGCATCGGCGCCCCGGATTCGGTACAGGTCACCGACCCGCCGGCGCCAATCGACGAGGTCGAGCAGGGCCTGGGCTACCACTTGTCCCAATGGACGATGCCATCCAGCGGAAGTCGCTTTGCCGGCTTGAACTCGCCACCGGTGCTGAAGCCCAACGCAAGCAGGGCCGCCTGCGTGTACTTCTCGTACGGAATGCCCAGGAGGTCCGCCGTCTCGCGCTCGTACTTCAGATGGAGTGTCGTCCACGACCCGACGACTCCACGATCGCGAGCGGCGAGCATGAAGCTCCACGCCGCGGGCAGGATCGAGCCATAGAAGCCGGCCAGGACCTGATTGGGTACGCCGGCCATGTCAACCCGGCCTTCGAGACAGGGGATCACCATCACAGGTATCTCTTGCATCCTGTCGGCCAGATATTGCGAGGAGGAGGCAATGCGCGGTAGCTGCTCGACTCGCGGATCATCCTCCGCGTAGGGCCGGCCTCGACTCTTCGAATATGCGGTCCATGACTTGTTGTACAGCTCACCGATCGCACGTTTCTTTTCAGGGTCGGTCACGAACACCCAGGCCCACTCCTGTGTGTTGCCGCCCGTCGGCGCCTGCACGGCAACCTCGAGGCATTCGAGCAACAGCTCGCGTGGCACCGGGCGATGGAAGTCGACCCGCTTGCGGACGGAGCGAGTGGTGGTGAGGACTGTCTGTGCGTCCACCCCTCAGAACTCGGGCTCCGGAATCAGGTGGTAGCTGGCGGCGGGGGGAAGGTTGGCGAGTGCCTGGTGCACGTCATCCTCGCTGGCATCGTTCACGACCAATACGTACCGCTTGCCATGTGGGGCAGGCGAGGTTGACGCTGGGACGCCCGGTGTTGTCGGTACCGGTGCGGCGACTGGCGCCCTTCCCTCGGCGACCACCGGCGCTGCCTCGACCTCGTGCTTGGCGGGTCGGGCTGCGGCATCCGCCCTCAGGACACGCCAGTGGTAGACGCCGAGAAATATGGCGACCACCAGGACCGCCAGGTAATGGCCGAAGTCGAGATTCGATGGGGTGTTGAGGCGAGGAGTGGCACTGAACACCTGTTGAAGGACGACGTTCAGGAGCGCGATTCCGGACCCCAGCACAGCTAGCACGCTCACGAGGAGGGCCGCCCAGACGTACAGGCGGCGGCTGAGCGATTGGCGGTCCCCAGGCCAGGGGGCATGGCGCCAGTGCGCCAACCACACCGCGACGCCGACGACGAACAGCGTGCCCCAGAAGCTGATCGGGTCCTTCCAGTCGGAAGCCTTGACGCCGATGAGCGGGGCCTCGATCTGCTCGGCCAGGTTCCAAAGGACGCCCGCGGCCCCGGTCCCCAACGCCGCCATCGAGACGAGGGCGGCAAGGTTGGTGTACAGGCGCCGCACCCCGGCCTGACGGTCCATCTCGTGGGAGCCGGTGTCGCGTGCGAGGCGGCGGCGAACCAGGAGCCACGCAACTCCGTACACGAGGAGGACGGATACGGGCGCTGCCATGGCAGCGACAACATCGCTGCCAACATTGCCGGGATTGCTGACCCCGAGCAACCGTGCGAGAGCGTAGTAAAGGATCTGGGCTGCGCCGATCAACGCGAATACCATGCAAACGGCGACAGCGATGAACCCTTCAAGGGCGCGCAACGTCGACTTGCGATCGTCTTCGAGGTAGCTCTGAACCAGCACGCGGGCATGGAATCCCCAGAGCACAAGGCCACCGACCAGGAGCCCGACGGCGTCCCCGATGTATCGGGATTGCTCCGCCCCGAGCGGGCTGTTCAGCAGCCGAAGCCAGACGAGAATGATCAAGCTGGTGGCGCCCGACAGCGTCATCAGCAGGCCGACCAGGAGCGCGGGATACATGTACCAGCGGCGCAGCGAGGCCGATCGGCCTTGCTCGCCGACAGCGGCCCGGTCGCGCAAGGCGAGTCGGTAATGGAAACCCCAGAAAGCGCCTAACACCAGGGCGATCCAGGCTGCCTGGGCCGTCGTCAGCAGGCTGTTATTCGTGCAATCGAATGGCCTGTAGATAAACGTGTTGCCGGCTGGCACGGGGCAGTCGAGCAGCGGCCGCAGGTAATTGGCGATCGCGTTGTCGAGTGCGATGGCGGCGCCGATCGACATCACGAGGCAAGCCCAGTAGACGTACAGGCGGCGGATGGCGGACGCTCGTTCCGCGGAGTCGCGATGCGCATAGCGGCGCGCGAACCAGAAGTGCACGCCCCAAACCACGAGCGCGACCAGCGTCGCGGCGGTGGCGCCCGCCAGCGCGGCCCTGCTCGCGTCCGCATTGGGATCATTGAAAACGAACATCAGGACGGTGAAGCCGAGCGCTGACAGGCCCGCTGCCAGGGTGCCCAAAGCGGCCGCGCTGACCAGGTACAGGTACAGCCGCCGCAGGATCATGGCGCCAACCGTACTACCATGCGCCAGTGATCTCCCAGGAACTTCTCGAAGTCCTTGCGTGTCCGAAATGCCATACGAAAGTGGAGCTCAAAGAGGGGGGCCACCTGCGGTGCCCGCAATGCAAAGTGCTCTATCCGATAGTCGATGGCATCCCAGTGATGCTGATCGAAGAAGCTAAGCCCGAAGAGCCGGCGCACTAGCGCGGCAGGGTGCCCGGGAGAGGGCCCCGGCCATGACTTCCTATCCGAGCTCGATAGCGATCTTCTTGAGCGGCTCGATCTGGTCGCGCAAACCGTGTCCTATCCCTGAGGTGAGCTGTCGCTTTGGTGGCTGTTTTCACTCATGCGGCGCACGCGTACCTGCTCGTGTCGACCGGGTGGCGGCCGCGAACGTCGCTCAGGTCCGAGCTGATCTCGTCGTCGGTCAGGGCATAAGCCTGGTTGGGATCGCTGGCCGAGGTCGCGAACACGATCCCGAGGACGTTGCCCTGGAGATCGACGAGTGGACCGCCTGAGTTGCCGGGTCGCACCCGTCCCTGGATCACGTAGACCTGGCGAGTCACCGTGTTGTTGCTGTAGATATCGCGGCCCACCGCTTCGACGGCGCCGTCGACGACTGCAGGCTCGATGCGCTCGGGCCCTCCACCGGGATATCCGATCACCGCCCCGTCGGTACCCCGTGACGCAGGCGCGAGCCCCAGGCCTGCGCTGGTCAGGCCGGGCACGCTCAGAAGAGCAAAATCGCGAGCGGGATCGAAGTAGACGACCGTGGCAAGCAGGTCGTCGCCGTCTGGCGTCAGCACGTGGTGGGCGTGCGTGCCGGACACCACGTGCGCATTCGTCACCACATAGCCATTGCCGATGGCGAATCCGCTGCCGGTGACAAGTCCGCCGCAACCCAGGCCCGACACCTTGAATACCGACCGAGCGGCGTTGTGTACGCCGGGCGTATCGACCAGGGAGGCGGATGGAATCGCAAGCGACGAAGGCAACCTTGGCTCGAGCCCAGCGAAGACGGCTGGAAACTGGACGCCTGCGAGTATGTCCCCCACGCGGGCAAGGAAGGCCGGGCGCTGAGGGGCGATGGCGTCCAGCTGGTGGAGCACAAACGACTGCTGGATCTGCTGGGCGACCTCCTGGCTCGGTCCACGCGAGAAGCTCAGACCCAAGAACCACATCATCACCAGCACAGCCAGCGCCGAGAACGCGGCGCCGCCCAGGGAGTCGCTGATGCCATGCCGCCCGCCTCGCAAGATGCGCTTGCGAATGGGCTCCCCGGTCGCGTATCCGATGCTTGATCCGAGGCTGCCGCCGATGATCAGCACGAGCACCGCCCCGAGCGGACGTGCCACCGGGCTGGTGACGTGGATGTAATCGAGCACGGGCTGCGCCGCAACGGCTCCGAGCAGCACGCCGGCCAGCAGGCCGAGGTACTGCATCATCGAGAGCCAGAACCCACGGCGGTAGCCGTTGGCGAGGCCGATCAAAGTCGCGGCAACGATCACCAGATCGACGAGGTTAGGAATGTCTTTAGGTTAGTCGAGCCGGTGAAGTCACTGGCGCTGCAGGGATGCCTTGAGCGTGGAGGGGCCTCGGTCTTGGCCGCTCCCGGGTCTCGGCTAGTGCTTTGGAGGCGCTTCCGGTTCGGTGTTCTCCAGCTGCGCCTCGGCCGCCCGGTTGCGAGCATCGCCGCGCAGGACCCACCATCCCAATCCGACAACGCCCAGCGAGGCGACCAGGAACGTGATGCTCATATAGAGCCATGCCGGCACCCATTCACCTGCGAGCGGGATCACTGTGCTAGCTCGACGGTGCCGGTATCGGCACTGCGGGTTGGCCGCTTGTCTCGCGCAGGTCGCGAAGCGGCATGTAGCTGTGAACCGGCGGGACTTTCTCGAAGTTGTAGGGCGGGGGCGGTGAGGCAGTTGCCCACTCGAGCGTGTTGCCTTGCCAGGGGTCGTCCCCAGCGATCTCGCCGCCGTGCCAGCTGCGAATGACGTTGATCAGGAAGAGCAAAACTGAGAATGCGATCAAGAACGATGAGACCGTGATGATCAGGTTAGTCGTGCCCCAGGATGCGTTGGCGTAGGTGGCGATACGCCGCGGCATGCCTTCCAGGCCGAGCGTGTGCATGATCAGAAACGTCCCGTTGAACCCGATGAACAGGGTCCAGAAGTTCCATTCGCCCAGGGTCTTGTTGAGCATCCTGCCAGTGATCTTTGGGAACCAGTAGTAGATGCCCGCAAAGATCGTGAACACGCTGCCTCCAAAGAGCACGTAGTGGAGGTGAGCCACCACGTAGTAGGACTGGTGAAGCTGCGTGTCGACCGGCACTGACGCAAGGTAGACACCTGTGATGCCCCCGATCAAGAAGGTCGCGAGGAATCCCCACGCGAACTTCATGGGCACAGTGAACTCGACCGAACCCCACCAGGTGGTCGCGATCCAGTTGAAGAACTTGATCCCCGTCGGCACCGCGATGAGCATCGTCATGAACATGAAGAAACCTTCGACGTATGTGTTCATGCCGACGGTGAACATGTGGTGGGCCCACACGGTCATCGACAGGAACACGATGCCGAAAAGGGCGCCGACCATCGTCATGTAGCCGAAGATCACCTTGCGCGCAAAGACGGGGATGATCTCCGAGATCATTCCGAAGCCGGGCAGAATCATGATGTAGACCTCGGGGTGCCCGAAGAACCAGAACAGGTGCTGGTAGAGCACCGGGCGGCCCTGGGTGGTGAAGAAATTCGTCCCGAGCTGCCGATCGAACTCGACGAGGATCATGGCCGCGGCGAGTG
>DASXNH010000092.1:0-7870 GCA_036495195.1 Candidatus Dormiibacterota bacterium | reverse complement strand
GCCCAGACGATCAGGCTCAGAGCCCAGAAGTCGACCCCGAGGCTGCCGTTCTGGTAAGCCTTCTCGGTCAGGGGCGCATAGCCGGTCCAGCCTGCGTCGAGCGCACCTTTGCCAAAGAGAAAGCCGGCGTAGTAGAGCAGGATCGAGACGGGAACCAACCAGAAACCGAGAAGGTTGACTCGTGGGAAGGCCATGTCGCGGGCGCCGATCATGATTGGCACCATGTAGTTGGCGATGCCTGTCAGGAAGATCGTGACGAAGAAGAAGATCATCGTCACGCCGTGCGCGGAGATCAGCTGGTTGTAGGTCTCCGCGTCGACCACCGATAGGTTGGGTTGGGATAGCTGCAGCCGGATGACCAGCGCGAAGATGCCTGCGAGGACGAAGCTGAAAATGCCGGTGACCATGTACATGATCCCGATCAACTTGTGATCGGTCGTCGTCAGCCAGAGGGTGATCGGCTTGAAGAAGGTGTCGTCGTACTGCTTCGGACGAGGCAGTGCTTGAGTGGCCGCCATCTAACCCTTATCCTACCGCCGAGTTACTCACGCGCTTGGGGATGGAGTCGCGTGGGCCGCGGCCAGCTGCTGCGCCACCCACTGGTCGTACTGGGGTTGATCCATCGCCTGCACGATGATCTGCATCGTGCTGTGGCCGGCACCGCAAAGCTCGGCGCATTCCCCGCGCCAGGTGCCGGTCTGGTCGATCTTCAGCCAGGAGTAGTTGCTGTACCCGGGGACCGCATCTGTCTTGCCCGAGATGGCCGGCACCCACCATGAGTGGATGACGTCGGTGCTGTCGAACTGGAGCCGCACCAGCTTGTGGGCGGGCACGACAAGCGGAGTGACGTCGCCGGCAAGCGTGCCCTCCTGGTGGACTGTGAAGCCCTCGGGATACTCGTAGGTCCAACCGAACTGGTGGCCGGTGACGCTGATGTTCATGTCAGCGTTGTTGATCGGCTGAAAGTTCTTTTGCAGGGTCATAAAGCTGTAGCCGGCGATAACCAGAACCACGATCAAGGGGATGACCGTCCAGGTGATCTCGAGGCCGTTGTGGCCATGGATCTGGGGCGGCACGTAACCCACCGGTTGTTTCGAGCGTCGGTAGCGAAGCACCACCCACAACAGGGCAGCCTCGACACCGATGAAGATGATGATCGCGGGGATCGAGATGCCGATGTAGGTGTTGTAGATGTCTTGCCCGTTGGGCGAAACGGGTGTCGGGAAGATAGGGGAGATGCCGCCCAACCCTTCGCACGAGCTGAGAAGGAAGGCGCCCACGATCAGGCCGAGGATTGTGAGCGGCAGTCGGCCGCGTCGTTTCACGGCCCAAAGTCTATCCGAGGAAGAAGGAGCGCCGACTGCCCGCTCCGACGCGAGGTCGCCGGCGGAGGGTGGCGGCCCTCCGGGCCCGATGGAAGGAAGGGAGGTCGAAAACCTATAGAATCCAAAATCGACTGTGACGGCAGCAAAAAAGCCTCGATATGTCGACGTGGCCAACCCAAGCCTTGCCGTCGACTGCCCGCGCTGCGGGCTGAGAACGGCGCGCTTCGTCGAATACTGCCGCAACTGCGGCTATGCGCTCTGGCCTTCCAGCCGCGTCGCCTCGGCCGCCTTTCAGGCCTGGCGCGCAGCCGATCCTGCACGAGCGTCCGCCTCGAGGTTCGACCTCGAGATTCCCCAGCACATCGATAACACCGTCGACTTCGCAGCTCGCGCTCGCGAGCTTGGGATCCACCTGTTTCCAAACAGCAGCTGGCCATTCATCATCTGCCTGGGCATCTTCTTCCTGGGACTCGCGGCCATTCCGTTTTCCTCCGAGACGCGCATCACGCTCGCGGTGATCGGCGGCGTCATCTTCCTGTGGGGAGTTGGCGGATGGGTGCTGATCGAGGACGTGAAGATGTACCCCGGCGACAGCGTTGAGCCGGGTGGGGAGGTGCATCACTGATGGCTGTGGCGACGATGCAACATCCGTCGGCGCACGAACCCGCCCCTGAATACCCGGCCATCAAGCCCGGCATGATGGGCATGTACATCTTCCTGGCCTCCGAGGTGATGTTCTTCGGGAGCCTGTTCGCGATGTACTTCTACCTGTTCGGATCGCACCCCACCTGGCCGCCGACGCCCCCCGCGGGCGCCAAAGAGTTCTACGTCGCCGTGGCGCCGATCCCCATCATCAACACAGTTGTCCTGTTCTCGAGCGCTTTCACATGCCACTTCGCGGCAGACGCCATCGGGCATGACAACAGGCGGCGATTCTTCATCCTCTGGACGGCGACGATCATTCTGGGCCTGGCCTTCGAGTTCGGCCAGCTGTACGAGTTCATCTCAGCGTTCTCGCGCGGCCTGAACCTCCAGGTCAATCAATTCGCCAGCGCCTTTTTCATAATGACCGGCTTCCACGGAGCCCACGTGCTGGGCGGTCTGATCTTGCTCGTGCTCATCCTTTATCGAGCCGCCAAGGGTCAGTTCAACTCCCAGCATCACGTAGGCGTGGCGGCGGTCACCCTTTACTGGCACTTCGTCGACGTCGTCTGGTTCTTCTTGTTCCTCATCCTTTATGTGGGGGTGGCGTACGCCTCCTTTCCCGCGTCAACGACCTGAGGCTGTGCCAGGAAGGGTGTGAAAGCCGCGGTTGTGGCCCTGGCGACGCTGGCTCTTCTGGCTGGATGCGGTGGCGGCAGCACGACCGCTCAACCCGCCGGCTCGACCAAGGTGTCACTGACGGAGTACAAGTTCACTCCGGGTGACATTCATGTCTCTGCCGGCAAGGTCGTGTTCTTCCTGGTCAACGATGGCAGCGGAACGTCCCACGACATGGTCATCCGCGACAGCAGCGGCAAGACGGTCGCCAAAAGTGAGCTACTGTCGGCTGGGGACAGCATCGTCTTCACGGTCGACAACATCGCAGCGGGCAGCTACACGATCTTCTGCGATCAGCCGGGCCACGAAGCATCCGGCATGAAGGGAACGCTGACGGTCAGCTGAGCGCCCGCCTTACGGGGTCTTGCTGGGGGTCGCGCTCGGGCTCGGAGTTGGGGATGGCTTCGGTGACGGCGACGGCTTTGGTGCCGGGCCGACCTTGAGGAGCTCAACCTCGAACACGAGAGTGGAGTTCGGTGGGATCACAACAGCGCCCGTGTTCGGATCGTTTGAGCCGTTGGCCCCGTACGCGAGCTCCGGCGGAATTATCAACTTGCGTTTGCCTCCCACCTTCATACCCGGGATCCCCTCGTCGAAGCCAGGGATGACCTGCTCAGGAGTCGCGCCGAGCGTGAAGGCGAAAGCAGAGCGGCCCGCCTGCCGGCTGGTGTCAAAGGGAGGGGGACCGGTGCTGAGCCAGCCCGTGTACTGCATGGTGACTTGCTGGCCGCTCACGGCCACCGCGCCGGTGCCCACCTTGAGGTCGATGAACTTGAGCCCATCGGGGTACGTCACGGGGGTGAGGCCGGCGCCCGCGTTGAAGTCGTCGACGCCTGGAGACGGGCTCGGGGTCGGGGGCGGCGCCGGGCTCTCGTTCGCGACGGGTCCGCTGCTCACGTAAGGGTCGGGGTAGCCGCACGACGCTGCCGCCAGCGCGGTCAACGTGAGGACTGCTAGAAGCGCCCCCCTCACGAGGCCGTGATGTCGATGGAGGTCATCTTGTCGCCCTGCTGGATCTTGTCGAGGACTTCCATCCCGGAGGTGATCTGACCGAAGTGGTTGTAGACGCCGCCAGTGGCGAGAAAGGGCGCGTCGCCGATGGTGATAAAGAACTGGGATCCACTGACGCCGGCCGAGCTGGAGGCCATGCCGGCCGTGCCGCGCGGCCATTTCGATGCATTCGTCTCGTCCGGCAGCTTGTAGGCAGGCCCACCGGTTCCGTTGCCAAGCGGGTCGCCGCCCTGGACGACGAAACCTGGCACCACCCGATGGAAGGTCAAGCCGTCGTAGTAGTGGTTCTGGGACAGGTAGACGAAGTTGTTGACCGTCTGCGGCGCGACCTTCGGATCCACGAGCGCAATCACGAAGTCGCCCCGGTTGGTATGCACGGTTGCCGTGTACTTCTTAGCGAGATCGATCACGGTTGGTGGCGGAGTGGTTCTCTGTTCCATACAGGTTCGAATCTCAGTATCGCAGCCTGGGGGCGGCGAGATCAGGGGGATGCCGGCGTCAGCCGATCCGCAAGCGCACAGAGCGATCACCGCCAGCGCCACAGCAACTCGCCTCATCCATCCCAAGATAGAGAGGACCGGGTCTAGCGTGCAGGCTCGCGGGTGGCGGTGGCCAGAAGTACGGCCAAGCCTAGCGCGATGACCGCGACGACGCCAATCGCGACGGGCACGCCCTCGGTGGCGGCGACCCCGCCCGCGATGAGCGGTCCCAAAAAGAATCCAAAGGCGACCGAGCTGGCATTGATTCCGAAGATGGTGCTCTGCGCCTCGGCTGGGGTCTCCAGGCCGATCATGCTCGCGGTGGCCGGGACGATCACGCCGCTCAGAAGACCGTTCAATGCCACTGCGCCGACCACGACCGCAACCCACGGCGCCACCGCGATGAGTGCGATCGCGACCGACATCAGCACAGCGGCGATGACCGTCGTGCGCACATAACCGATGCGCCGTGTGACAACCGTATAGAAAATTGCCGCTCCGCTGGTCGCGACCCCGGCCAACCCGAACGCGATTCCGGTGACCGCCGCCACAGCGTGGCCGACCATCTCGAGAAGCCTGAGCACGACGAGGATCTGGGTCGCACTGTTGGCGACGCTGGTCAGCCCCTGGGCAGCGATCAATCCCGCAAGCGCTCGCCTCGCACCCGGACGCTGATCGACAAGAGCAAGGGTGCTGGCGCGGGCAGCATCGCGCCTGCGCAGCGGGCTCTCGCGCACGATCAGGAAGACGGGAATGGTCGAGATCAACAGGAGAACGCCGCTCCCTAGGAATACGAGCCGCAGACCCAGGATCGAGGCGGCCAGGCCGCCGACGACAGGCCCGATCGCGCTGCCCAACGCCACCGCCGAGGTGACGACGCCCAGCGCCCAGCCCACACGGTTGCGTGGGGTCTCGACTGCGACCAGCGCGGTCGCGGCGGCAACGGTCCCGCTGGTCGCCCCCTGCAAGAAGCGAAGGATCACGAGCTGCTCCGGGGTCTGGACGAAGTAGATCATCCCGACGGTGAGGGCGCCCCCGACCATCGAGCGCAGGAGCATCGGCCTGCGCCCGAAGCGATCACCGAGGATGCCCCAGACCGGGCTGGCGATCGCCATCGACAGGCCGGCCACGCTGCCGGCGGCCGCGGTCCACAGGTCGAGGTCGTGGCCGGCGTGCACTCCAAGGTCCTGCGATATGAAGATCGAAAGGAAGGGAAAGGCGAAGCTGAATCCGAAGATGGCCGTGAACTCGGCGAACCAGAGCGCTGCGAGATTGCGCCTCCAGTCGACCGTCGAGGTCCCTCCCCCCCGGGCGGGAAGGTCCGGTCGGGAGGATGGGGTCCCCAGTGGCGGCTCAGTTCCCAGGGTTGAGCATCTCGACGATCCGATCGGGCGTGATCGGGAGGCGATCGACCACCACATCGGGGTTGCGCTTGCGCAGTGCGTCTTCGACGGCGCTGGCGATGGCCCCGGGGACCGGAATCGTTCCGCTCTCGCCGGCGCCCTTAAACCCCTCGGCATTGGTGTCGGTAGGCGTATCGACGTGGATGAGGTCGGGGATCACGGTTACCTCGCCAGTGCTGACAATCGTGTAATCAAGAAGGCTGGCGCTGCGGAAATTTCCGTCAGGCTCGTAGAGAGCCGTCTCATAAAGCGCGTACCCAAGCCCATGCGCGTAGCCGCCGTGCAGCTGGCCCTCGACGAGCCGGGTGTTGATCGCCTTGCCGGTGTCGTGGACGATCACGTATCGGATGACGTCGACGTGGCCGGTCTCGGGATCGACCGAGACTACCGCCGCGTGGCAGCCGCTGGAAAAAGTGAGCGGCCGGCCGGGGTCGAAGCTCTCGAGCACCTCGAGGCCTCCCTCGGGAACCATGTCCGTGGCCGGCACCCGTTTGGCCGGCGCGCCGCGCACTTCGATGAACCCATCCGTCAGCACCAGGTCATGCACGTCTGCCTCCAGGACCTCGCTTGCGCGCTCGAGCAACTTCTTGCGCATCGCCTTCGCCGCTCGAGAGGTCGCGTTGCCGATCATCACCGCGCTCCGGCTGCCGGCTGTGAGCAGCGCGAATGGAACGTGTCGCGTATCGCCCGCGGTCACCCTGATTCTGTCGAGTGGCCATCCAAGCCTGTCGGCCACGACCTGCGCCGCGATGGTCTGGTGGCCTTGACCTTGCGGCGTCGAGCCAACGAACAACCTTGCAGTGCCATCTTTATCGATGCGGAGCTTTGCCGGCTCGCCGCGTCCGAACGATGTCGATTCGACGCAGCAGGCGATCCCGTATCCAACCAGCTTGCCGTCACGGCCGCGGTCTCGCGCCTCGTCGTAGGCGAGCTTGTCGAGCGCGAGCTCGAGCAGTCGCGGATAGTTGCCGCTGTCGTACACATACCCGCTCCGGCCGGCCGGAATGCCGGTCGTGTGCGGGATCTGATCCGGCCTGATCAGGTTGCGTTTGCGGATGGTTGCCGGATCGATGCCCAGCTTGCGCGCAAGCCGGTCCATGACGCGCTCCATTCCGTAATTGCCCAGAGGCCGCCCGCCACCGCGGATGAAGCCGGTGGGGACCGTGTTCGTATAGACCAGCTCGGCTTCGATGTCCATGGCCGGCAGCACGTAGGCGGAGACCATGTGCGGGATGATGATTCCTGGCTGCCCGGCGCCCGAGGCCGAGTACGCGCCGATGTCGTGGATGACGCGCCCGCGCAGTCCTCGAAGCTTGCCATCGGGCGACGCGGCCAGCTCGAGCTCGATGACAGAGCCGTGGCCCTGGGCGGTGGTGGCGCCGTCCTCGCTGCGCGTCGCGACCCAGCGCACAGGGCGCTTGAGGCGGTGCGCTGCCAGCGCCGTCAGCACCTCTTCGGGAAAGACGCTCCCCTTGGCGCCGAAGCCACCGCCGACATCCTCCGCGAGGACTCTTACCTTCTCTTCGGGCAGGCCGAGGATCGAAGCGATGGTGCTCCTGACGCCGAAGATGTTTTGCGTCGACGTCCAGACCTCGAGCCCGCCGTCCTCATAGCGCGCGGTAGTGGTGCGCGGTTCCATCGCGATGCCCAGCACGCGCGATGTCGTCAGGGTGATCTGCGCCACGATCGAGTCATCGGCGAAGGCCGCCTTGATGTCGCCGAATGTCGTCGAGCTGGACTGCGCGACGTTGCTCTCCATGTCGGCGTGGACCCTTGGCGCACCCTGCGCCGCGGCGGTCATCACGTCGCCGACTCCGGGCAGCGGGTCGAGCTCGCC
Source organism: Candidatus Dormiibacterota bacterium (assembly GCA_036495195.1). Lineage (GTDB taxonomy): Bacteria > Chloroflexota > Dormibacteria > Dormibacterales > Dormibacteraceae > Palsa-872. The sequence goes on along the minus strand of DASXNH010000092.1, from coordinate 495 downwards.
GGCGATCGCCTCGGCTGCGTCGCGCGCCTGGTACTCGGTCTCCGCGACGACGATGGCGTAGGCCTCGCCCACATAGTTGACCTCGTCCGTCGTGAGGATCGGCCGTCCACGCTGAACGATTCCAGTGGGTCCGAAATCGCTCAGGCCGGGAGTCACCTCCGGCAGGTCTGACGCTGTCCACACCGCGACCACGCCTGGCATGTTCTGGGCGGTCACCGTGTCGATCGCTTCGATGCGCGCGTGAGGCATGGGCGATCGCACGAATGCGATGTGGAGAAGTCTGTCGAGCTTGATGTCCCCTGCGTATCGGCCCCGACCCGTGATGAGCCGCTCGTCTTCGATGCGGCGCATGGGCTGACCGATGTGCGGCGGCATCGGAACTAGAATAAGCGTCCACTCGGTGCCCATTCCCGCCATGGGCGGCTAGCTCAGTTGGAAGAGCGCCAGCTTGACATGCTGGAGGTCGGGGGTTCGAAACCCTCGCCGCCCACCAAA
>DASXNH010000091.1:0-2821 GCA_036495195.1 Candidatus Dormiibacterota bacterium | reverse complement strand
CTTCTCCTCTGGAACGAATGTGCGGGGTTGCGTGCGGTCGCCGGCTGGCGCGGAGCGGTCTTCTGGAGTCCTGATGGTCTGGGAGGCCTGCGAGCGCCGCCCCATGCACAATAGTTGTATCAATAGCTTTTCTAAAAGCTTTTACTACCGATACATGTCTGCTCTGGTGGATGTGATGTATTACACAGAGGACGATAGGCCGAAGCTTCCGCTTCGTCAAGGTACGACTTCGGCGTCGGGTACGCCCGCCTGGCTTAGAAGCCGGGCGGCTTCAGGCGAGGCGTGGCACGCCGCTCTCGCACGTGAGCGGGGGCCGGTTCGTAGTCCCCCATCGCCAGCAGTGTCGCGCGGAGCGCGTCAGCCGCCGTGCGCGTGACGTCGGGGGGAACCGCCCGGAAAAAGTCCGCCTGGGCGTCGTCCCAGGCACGCATGATCGACTCGGCGGTCTCGGTACCGGACGGGGTGAGCCGGACCCACGCGCTTCGGCCGTCAAGCGGATCGCGCTCCCGCTCGATGAAGCCTCTCGACTTCAGTCGAGTCAGGATGTTGCTGACCCCGCCCGAGGTGAGAAGGTTCCTGGCCGTGAGATCGCCGGGCTGAAGTTCGTATGGGGGGCCGGCGGCTCGAAGGGTGGTGAGAACGCTGAAGTCCGCTCGTGTCAGTTTCCACGGTCGCAGGCACGCGTTGAGGGTGTCCTCGAGCATGGACTCGAGGCGGACGGTCCGGGTGACGAGTTCCAGAGCAGCCCGGTCCAGCTCGGGCAGCACCTCCTGCCACGCGCTGGTGACATTGTCGCTGAGGTCTCGGGCGGCTCGATTGCCGACCGGCGCACGGCGCCGGGGCGGGGTTGGGCCAGGTTGACGGCCTTCGTCGGGTCTCACGGCAGCAGCGTAGCTCGCCCTTCGCCAGCCCTTCGATGATCTTCGCTCGTCAGCGCCGGGGCGTTTAGCCGATCTTGACGTCAGTCGGCTCAACCAATAGTGTCGGTGACAGGACACTCCGTCCTGTATCGAGATCAACACAGCGGCATCGCAGACTGAAGGTCCAGTCATGATCTTTCACGTTTCCATTCCGGCGGACGACCCTAAGCGAGTCGCAGGGGTGTTCGCGGAAATCTGGGGTGGAGAGGCCTTCCGCTTCCCGCCGTGGCCGGGTGCCTACGTGGCCATCGCAGGTGACGACCGAGGCACGACCTTGGAGGTGTACCCGCGTGCGCAGACCATGGCCCCAGGCGAAGGTGATGGGCCGGTCGAGCCCCGGCCAGATGAGTCGCCCTCGCAGTTCGTGGCCTTCCACGTCGCGCTGGCGACCGACAGGTCCGAGGAGGAGATCCTTTCGATTGCCCGGCGCGAGGGCTGGCGGGCAGGGCGATTCTCGCGGGGCGACTTCTTCGACGTCATCGAGTTCTGGGTCGAGAACCGGGTCCACGTGGAAGTGCTGACGCCTGACATGCAGCCCGATTACCGGAAGAACGTCAATCTCGACATGTGGCGCTGGACCGAAGAGCAGGAGGCGTGAGCTTCATCAGCGTCGATACCCCCGCGGAGCACGTCGCCCTCGTGACCATGAGGGCTCCGGAGGCACGAAACGCGCTGGGCACGAAGGAGCAGTACGACGCGATTGACTCGGAATGCCGGCGCATCTCGGAGGACCGTTCGGTCCGCTGCGTCGTGTGGACAGGGGCAGGGCGCGCGTTCTGCGCCGGCGGCGACATCAAGCTCATGCGGGATCGCGTGTCCGACCCTGAGCTCGAGCCGGTGCAGGACCGATACCACTACAAGGAAGGCATCCACAGGATCCCCTCGGCCCTCTACTACCTGGAGGTGCCGACGATTGCCGCGGTCAATGGTCCCGCAATCGGAGCCGGCCTGGACGTTGCCTGCATGTGCGATATACGCATTGCATCGGAGTCAGCGCGCTTTGCGGAAAGCTTCGTCAGCCTGGGGCTCATACCCGGTGACGGCGGAGCCTTCCTGCTGCAGCGGGTGGTGGGCGCTGCGAGGGCGGCCGAGCTCACCTTCACGGCTGATGTTATCGACGCGGAAGCGGCCTTGGCGTGCGGCCTTGTGTCGCGCGTCGTCCCCGACGACGAACTGGTGCCGAGCGCCGTGGAGCTGGCGCGGCGCATCGCCCGGAATCCGCCGCACGCGCTGAGGATGGCCAAGCGCCTCCTTCGAGAAGCTCAGCGCGCGCCGCTCGAGACGGTGCTGGAGCTTTCTGCGTCGTTCCAGGCCCTGGCCCACTCGACTCGCGACCACAAGGAGCGCATTGAAGCAGCCGTGCTCACCCTGACCAAAACACGGACCGGAGGCATGGATTGAGAGCCGAATACGTCAAGGTACCGATGCGCAACGGCGGCGAAATGGGCGCCTATGTCGCGTATCCGAGCAGCGTGCCTGCCGGCTCGGTGATCGCCATCATGGAGATCTGGGGAATCAACGACACGATGCGCGAGCACGCCCGTGAATTCGCCAATGCGGGCTATGTGTGCCTCGTACCAGACGTGTTCTGGCGGCTGGAGGCAGGGGTCGAGCTTTCCGACCGCGACCCGGAGGACGTGAAGCGAGCGTTCGATCTTTATTACGAGTTCGACTATGACCTCGGGGTGCAGGATCTCGAGGACGCGCGCTCGTATCTTGCGACGCTCCCGGAATCCAACGGAAAAGCCGGAGCGGCCGGCTACTGCCTCGGGGGCAAGCTCTGCTACCTGATGTGCTGCCGGACCGATATCGACTGCGCGGTCGCTTACTACGGTACCTACATCGAGCACAACATCCGTGAAGTAGCCAACCTGCGGCGGCCATTCATGCTGCACATGGCG
>DASXNH010000090.1:0-3575 GCA_036495195.1 Candidatus Dormiibacterota bacterium | reverse complement strand
CGCCGCGGCAGCACCGGGCGGTCAGCTGCTGCGCAGCGCGGCGATGCCCTCGTCGAGGGCGGCCTCCAGGTAGGACAGGTCGCCGGTGGCCAGCATGATGCCGACGCCGCCCTGGATGCCGGCCAGCAGCGCCGCGGCGGCACGGTCAGCGTCGTCTGCAGTACTGATCTTGCCTTGCTCTTGCAGTGAGCGAATACCAGTGGCGATTGCGCTGTGCCATTTGGCCATCAATTCGGCCGTGACGGCTTGGGCGCCGGGGGTGGTGCGCCCGATCTCCGACATCAGCACCGCGATCGGGCAGTTTTGCCCCTGGCGCCGATAGCGGTCGACCACCGCGTCACGCCAGCGTTGCCAGGCCGCCCACGAGGTCAACGCTCCGAGGTGCGGTTGCTGGTCGTCGAGCACCGTCTGTGACTCGAATGCTGCGACCGCCAGCAGCAACTGGTCCTTGCCATCGGGAAAGTAGTGGAACAGCTGGCTTTTTGACGTCTGTGTGCGGGCCATGATGTCCTCGAGGGTGGTCAGCGCGACACCGCGGGCGCGGATCTCGGCGGCCGCACCCTCGATGATCCGCTGACGGGTTGCCCGGCCCTTCGCCGTCAATTTCTGGACTTGCAGGTCCATTTCTAAAGGCGCAGTATATGGACTCATGAGTCCAAACAATACGCGGCTACCCCGTAAGGGGGCAACGGAGGAGCAACGTGGCATCGACATATCTGGGAAAGCCCTACTATCCGGCGTGGCTGGACAACCTTGCCGACGACGTCACCGGGGAGGGTCCAGCGTGGGACGGCGCCATCCAGGGCGCCGCGGACGTCCATGAAGTCGTGGTCGCCGCAAAAGAGATCTACGAGTTTCAAGAGTTCCACTACGCGGGCCCCTGCGGGGAAAACAGTTTCCTCGAGAACTACACCTCATCGGTCCGTGGCGTGCCCCTCTACGTCGTCGTGCTGGTCGTCTTCAATGCCGCCGGGAAGGCCGAGCGCCTTGTGGTGAATCACCGGCCACGCAGCTCTGTGCTGGTGCTGTCTCGCGCGATGGTATGGCTGTCGGTGCGCACACCGCCAAATCTATTGCCGCGCACGGGACCTGCTGGCCTTCCCAACGATGTGATGTCCATTCCGCTCTATCACCTCCCGGCGCGCATCGCCGACCGGGTCGCCGCATCAGCGCGCCGACAGGCGTTCGGCGATCTCAGCGCATTCGGTCTGCCACAGCCCGCCGAAGGCCCATTCGCCCGGGCCCACCGATTATATGTTGCGCCTTCAATTTTGGATGCCGAGGTCATAGACGCGGTGCGCGACAAAGCTGTCGAGATCGTCAGTGCCGTAACTGCGTTCGACCACGACCACGTTGTGTTGTCCGACGGTTCGCGTATCCCCGCCGATACCGTGATTTGTGCCACCGGGTATCGCCCCAACCTCGCCGAGCTGGTCGGTCAGCCCGTGAAGGAGTCCAACACAGTGAAGCCCTACGACTACGTGGTTGTGGGTGCCGGCTCCGCTGGCGCCGTCCTGGCCAATCGGCTGACCGCCAGCGGCGAGCACTCAGTGCTGCTGATCGAAGCCGGCGGGCCGGCCACTGACCCGTTGATCGCCGTCCCACTGGGCCTCGCCCGCGTGATAGCCGATTCGCAGCTGGTATGGCAGGACATGACGTTGCCAGACGCACGGATCATGGGCCGTTCGATCATGCTCGTGCAGGGCAAGGTCATCGGCGGCTCGAGTTCCACCAACGGGATGATGTACGTGCGCGGCCAACGCGGTGATTTCGACCGTTGGGCCAGCGAGGACGGGTGCGACGGCTGGGCCTGGCAAGACGTGCTGCCCTTGTTCAAGCGGAGCGAGGCCTACCCTCCCGGCAACCCCGAATTCCACGGCCGAGACGGCGAGCTGCGGCTCACGGACATGTCGGCCACCAATCACGAGACGTCGCAGCGCTTCCTCGAGGCCGCTGTCCAGGCCGGGCTCAAGCACAACGATGACATGAACGACGGCGATCAGACTGGTGTCGCTCACGTCATCGCGACCATCTACGAGGGCAAGCGTCAGTCGACCGGGGTGGCGTTCCTGGATCCAATAGCCGACCGCGAGAACTTGACGATCATGACCGGGGGGGTGGTCGAGCGAGTCGTGGTAATCGATGGCCGCGCCGTGGGTGTGGTCGTCCGACACGATGGTGAGTCTCGCGAGATCGGCTGCACCCGTGAGGTCGTGTTGTCTGCTGGCGCGATCGGCTCACCGAGCATCCTCCAGCGCTCAGGCATCGGGGCCGTTGATCTGTTGCGCGGTTTGGACATCGATGTCGTCGCCGACATCCCCGAGGTGGGCCGCAACCTGAACGACCACCTCTTTGGGCACATCAAGTACCGCTTGGTCGAGGAGTCGCAAAGCCTCAATGAAGTGCTACGCGACGAGCAGCGGATCCTCGCCAATCTGGCGAAATGGAGCAAGGGCGAACCGAACCTCTTGGTCAGCGGGAGCTCGCAGGTCCTCGGTTTCTTCTCGTCCGACCCAACCTCCAACGAGGTCGACGTTCAACTGGCGATGCGCCCGTTGTCCTTCACCCTCGGCGCCAGCGGCGAGGCCGTCATGGACCCGTTTCCGGGGATGATGGTCTCGGCCATCAACGCGCAGCCGACTAGCCGGGGATACGTCGCGATCACCTCGCCCGACGTCGCCGTGCGGCCCGAGATCCACGTCAACTACCTCGAGGACACCCGCGACATCGACGTGCTCCGGGCCGGCATCCGACGGCTGCGAGAGATCATGGTCCAGCCGGCCATAGCCGAACGGGTCGTGGAGGAGCTGGAACCCGGCCCCGCTATCACGACCGATGAGGCCTTGGAGGACTACCTGCGGAATGGTGTCTCGACGGTGTACCACCCGGTGAGCACCTGCCGGATGGGTGGGGACGAAGCCTCCGTTGTCGACCCGCAACTCCGTGTCCGCGGTGTCGCGGGCCTGCGCGTTGCAGACGGTTCGGTAATGCCCCGCGTGACCTCCGGCAACACCAACGCCCCGTGCATCATGATCGGCGAGAAGGCAGCCGATCTGATACTGGGTGGCGGCTGATGCTCGCCGACCTTGCGCGCACCTGGGGTGCGGTCGCGCCCTCACAAGTGCCGTCATCGGTCCGGCGGGTGGCCGGGCAGATGCAACCCGCACTGAGACACTGCGAAGCCGCAACCACATTCGCTTTCACCAAGACGGCAGTGCCGACCACCACAGCACTAAGCACAGATGGCGACGCCGATCCGATCTCCGCCAAGCTGGCCGCCGATGTCTGCGGATTCCTTGTCTCCGCCTGCGACCTCGACCCAGAATTCCGCATCAAGGCGCGCAACCTGCTTCTCGGCGAATCGACCACCCTGCAGATACCGCCCGCATCGCCCACAACAGTGCCGGCGTCGGCGATCGAAACCCAGCTCAGCCTCCCGAACGACTGAGCCCCCGTAGCCGGCTCCTCCGGAAGCTTGTGTCCGGCCCACAGCCCGACACAAGCCCGATAACCCAGGTCAGCTCATTAACGGCGTCACACGACTGCCGCCTTACAGGTGCAGAGAACGAGGAGGC
>DASXNH010000089.1:0-5848 GCA_036495195.1 Candidatus Dormiibacterota bacterium | reverse complement strand
CCAGGGCGTCGGCCTGCGCACGCCTCCCCTGTCCCCCATCGACCTCGATGATCTGGGCGGGGATGCGCGCGGGGTCCTGGTGATGCTCGACCAGGTCACCGACCCGCAGAACATCGGCGCCATTTTCCGCAGCGCCGCCGCCTTTGGCGCACGCGGCGTGATTCTGCAGGAGCGCCACGCCCCGCTCCTGACCGGGGCCCTCGCCAAGGCCGCGGCCGGGGCCATCGACAAGATCCGCCACGCCCGCGAGGTCAACCTCTCGCGCGCCCTTGAACGCCTCGAGGGGCTCGGCTGGCGCGCCGTGGCGCTGGACGGCGAGGCGACCGACGCCCTCGCCGAGGTGCTCGACGGATCGCCGACCGTGCTGGTGCTGGGCGCGGAGGGCGAAGGCGTGCGCCGGCTCGTGCGCGAGCATTGCGACGCCGTCGCCAACATCCCGATGCCCGGAGGCTTCGAAAGCCTCAACGTCAGCGCCGCAGCGGCCGTGGCCCTCTACGAGGCCGGTCGCCGGCGCTGATCGCGGTTCACTCGCCGCCGAATCGCGTCGACCAGGCCGCCACGTCTGCCTCTTCGATCTTGCGGAACAGCACCGCCGGGACCGTGACGGCGCGGCCGGCGGGGAGGCGCGTGAGCTCGGCGCCCCCGTCGGCGGAGGGCCAGGAGGGGGGATAGTCCTCGCCCACCGCCAGGGCCATCGCCTCGGCCGTGAACGGGATCACCGGAGCGCTGACCCGGGCGTAGAGCGCCACGAGGTTGATCGCCGTGCGGACGATCACCGCCGCCCGGTCCGGCTCGGTCCTGATCGCGGTCCAGGGCGCCGCCTCCTGGAGGTACTCGTTGCCCAGCACCCACAGCGCCCGCAGGGCCTGGGCGGACTTGCGCACCTCGATGGCCTCAAACTGCTCGGTGATGTCCGCGATGCGCGCCGAGACCTCCGCGAACAGTGACTCCTCCAGTGGACCCGGCTCGCCGCCAGCGGGGATCACGCCGCCGAACCGCGCCTCGCAGAACTTCAGGATGCGGTTGACGAAGTTGCCGAGCACGTCGGCGAGGTCGCGGTTCACCGCCGAGACCAACTGGTCCCAGGTGAAGGCGCTGTCGGAGTGCTCCGGGCTGTTGGCGGTGAGGTACCAGCGCCAGCAGTCGGGCGGCAGGATCTCAAGGGCGTCGTCCATGAACACCCCCCTGCCCTCCGAGGTGGAGAACTTGCCGCCATACCAGTTGAGCCAGTTGAAGGCTTTCAGCAGGTCCACTGTCTTCCAAGGCTCGCCGGAGCCGAGAATGGTGGCGGGGAAGCTCACCGTATGGAAGGCGACGTTGTCCTTACCCATGAACTCCACGTAGCGGACGTCGGCCGCGCCCGCGTCCGTGCGCCACCACGAGCGCCAGTTCCCGCCGGTGTCGTCGGCCCACTCCTCGGTCGCGGCGATGTATTCGATCGGGGCGTCGAACCAGACATAGAACACCTTGGCCTCGAAGCCGGTGCGCGGCTGGCCGCCGCGCGTCACAGGCACCCCCCACGCGAGGTCGCGGGTGATGCCGCGGTCGATCAGGCCCTCGTCGAGGTGCTTGAGGGCGATCGATCGCGCCAAGCCTGGGAAGGCAGCTCTGGAGTCGAGCCACTCGCGGATCGACCCCTGGAGCTTCGACTGCAGGAGGTAGAGGTGGCGGGTCTCCCGCACCTCGAGATTCCGTGAGCCCGAGATCACCGAATAGGGTTCGATCAGGTCGATGGGATCGAGCAGGGAATTGCAGTTGTCGCACTGGTCGCCTCGGGCTTTGCCGTAGCCGCACACCGGGCAGATCCCCTCGATGTAGCGGTCCGGCAGGAAGCGCTTGTCCTCCAGGGAATAGACCAGGCGATCGGTCCGCTCCTCGATAAGGCCCCTGTCCTCGAGCACGTCGGCGAAATGTTGGGTCAGACGGGCGTTCTGCGGCGAGGAGGATCGGCCGAACCAGTCCCACGACAGGCCGAACGCCCGTCCAACGTCGTGCTGGATCTGGTGCTGCTCCTGGCAATAGGTGAAGACATCCCGGCCGGCGGCCGCCGCCGCGAGCTCGGCGGGCGTGCCGTGCTCATCGGTGGCGCAGATGTACAGCACCTCATGGCCCCGCGCCCGCTGGAACCGCGCGTAGACATCGGCCGGCAGCATCGATCCTGCCAGGTTGCCCAGGTGCTTGACGCCGTTGATGTATGGCAGGGCGGAGGTGATCAGGATGCGGGACATGGGCGGCGCATATAGGGCAGCCGCGCCTGTTTTCCCAAGACTCGTTGCCACTCGCCCCGCCGGTGCGGCATAACGCTCGCCGCCGGGCCGGCTTAGCTCAGTTGGTAGAGCAGCGCTTTTGTAAAGCGAAGGTCGCGGGTTCGAGCCCTGCAGCCGGCGCCACCTTAACTATCTGAAATAACTAAGCTACTTGAGATACCCCGGCCCCCTCGGATCAGCCGTGGTGAAAGCACCCCTGACAATCGAGGGGAAACTCGCGTGCTCGACGCTAGATTTTGGGCAACGTTAATTGGCTTGACGGCGCTAGAACTCGCTCTTGTTCTGACGATATATTTGGAGGTGAGGGGTCGATTTGCGACGGAGAGGCGTGACTTCGTTTTTCGGATTTCAATTTGTGTTGGGTTTGGTTTGTTGCTACTTTTTCTATGGATCCTAGCGACGACTGGAGTAGACCTTCGCGACTACATGGGCATCAGACACCGATGATTTGGCGGTTCTAATCCTGCTCTCTGCGCAAAGGGTGTCGGCTAGGGGTCGAGCCTGTGTGAAAACGTCGGGACCAACGACTGCCTGATTCCCCGAGTGATCCGACGGGGTTAGAATCCTGGATCAGCTGCTTCGGGGTTTACGATGGGTCGCTTCGTCGAGGGTGAAGACCGCCGGCAGGGTGTTCTGCTTCCTGAATACCTGGATGACTATGTGTCGGAGGAGAACCCTGTCCGGGTGATCGACGTGTTCGTCGACGAGCTGGACCTGGCGGCCCTTGGGTTCGCCGGCGTTGTGCCCGAGGCGACGGGCAGGCCGGCCTACCATCCCGCGGTGATGCTGAAGATCTACGTCTACGGCTACATCAATCAGATCGCCTCGAGCCGCCGGCTGGAGCGGGAAGCACAGCGCAACGTTGAGATGATGTGGCTGGTGCAGCGCCTGGCGCCGGACTTCAAGACCATCGCCGACTTCAGGAAGGACAATGGCCCGGCGATCCGGGCCGCCTGCCGGCAGTTCATCGCCCTGTGCCGACGGCTGGACCTGTTCACCCACGCCGTGGCCGCCATCGACGGCAGCAAGTTCAAAGCGGTGAACACGCGCGACAAGAACTTCACCCGGGCCAAGCTCAAGAAGCGGATGGAGCAGGTCGAGGCGAGCATCGAGCGCTACATTTCCGCGCTGGAGACGGCCGACCGTCAGGAAAGCGAACTGGCCCAGGCCAGGAGCGTCCGCCTGAAGGATAAGATCGCAGCGCTTCGCGAACAGATGAGGACGTTCGAAGCGCTTGAGCCGGTCGTGGAGGCGGCGGCGGACCACCAGTTGTCGCTGACGGACCCAGACGCGCGGTCGATGGCCACCAGCGGTCGCCGCAGCGGGGTCGTCGGCTACAACGTCCAGGCCGCTGTCGATACGAAGCATCACCTGATCGTGGCCCATGAAGTGACCAACGTCCGCAACGACTGCGCGCAGCTCGCCAACATGGCCGGCCAAGCCAGGGTGGCCATGGGCGTCGAGGCGCTCGAAGTCCTTGCAGACCGCGGCTACTTCGAGGGCGATGAGGTGCGAGCCTGCGAAGCCATCGGCGTCACCCCCTATGTCCCCAAGCCGATGACCTCACCGGCCAAGGCCAAGGGCCGGTTCGGTAAGCCGGACTTCATCTACGTCGTCGAGGACGACATCTATCGTTGCCCGGCTGGGGAGGCGCTCACCTATCGCTACACCTCCGATGAGGCCGGCAAGATGATGCGCTCCTACTGGACGACGAAATGTCTCGACTGCCCATTGAGATCTCGCTGCACGAGCGGCAAGGAGCGCCGGATCAAGCGCTGGGAGCATGAAGCCGTGATCGAAGCCATGCAGGAACGGCTCGATCGCAAACCCGATGCAATGCGCATCCGGCGCGCCACCGCCGAGCATCCCTTCGGCACCCTCAAGGCCTGGATGGGCGCCACCCACTTCAAGATGAAGACCCTCGAAAAGGTCAGAACGGAGATGAGCCTCCACGTTCTCGCCTATAATCTGAAGAGAGTCATCGCCATACTGGGACCCCACCCCCTCATGCAGGCGATGCGGGCCTGAGGCCCAGTCGCGCCTCGTCTTCAATCCGTCATGCCGATGAAACCAACGATCCGATGGCCCACGCCGCCGCGCCTGGAGCCCGCGCCGAAAGCGTGTTCTCACACGGCCTCGGTCGCGTGCTGCCGCCACGACGGCTCCCGAAAGCCGACATTGGCGTCGCGGCTGGGGAGCCGACCAACGGGATGTCGGTTCAGGGGTGGAAACCCGCCTTCTCCGTCTGAGTTGTCGCGCGATGGCAGACCTAGGCTCTGTATCGCCCATTCGAGGTTGGTGCGCGTAAGTCGGCGGAAGACGCGTCGGAGCTCCAAGCGCGGCGAGGGCGGCCCTGCCGGCGGTGGAACAGAAGCTGTGCGGCGAACGCTACCATCGCGATGACCAAGAGAATCAAGCCCAAGGACTTTCGCGTTCGGCGGGGCGCGGCGGTCGACCTGAATAGCCTGCCGACCGCCATCGATCCCTTCTACCCTTCGAAGGAGGACTACCAGTCGATCTTGGACAAACAGATCGCCAGACTCGTCGAACAGCAGGAGCTGCTCTACGCGTCCGACTGCTATGCGCTGCTGATCATCTTCCAGGCGATGGACGGTGCGGGAAAAGACGGCGCCATCCGGCACGTCATGTCGGGGGTCAATCCCCAGGGCTGCCAGGTGTTCAGCTACAAGCACCCCAGTCCGATCGAGCTGCAGCACGATTTCCTGTGGCGCACGACGCGCGACCTTCCCGAGCGCGGACGCATTGGCATCTTCAACCGGTCTTACTATGAAGAGGTGCTGGTGGTTCGCGTGCACCCCGAGCTGCTCGCCAGCGAAGCGGTCCCCGACGCGCCGCACGACGACAAGGCGGTCTGGCGCCGGCGATACCGGTCGATCCTCGACCTGGAAAGCCACCTGCACGCCAATGGCACACGCATCGTCAAGATCTACCTTCATCTGTCGAAGGAAGAGCAGCGCAAGCGCTTCCTCGCCCGCATCGACGTGGGCGACAAGAACTGGAAGTTCAGCCAGGCGGACATCGAGGAGCGCAAATACTGGAAGCGCTACATGACGGCGTACGAGCAGTGCATGGAGCACACCAGCACCCGGGACTCGCCCTGGTACGTCGTCCCCGCCGACGACAAGGAAAACGCCCGGCTGATCGTCGCGCAGATCGTCGTCCGGGCCCTCGAGCGGCTGAAGATGAGCTATCCGGAAACCAGCGATAAACGGCGGCGGGAACTGCTTTCGTTTCGGAAGGTGCTTGCCAGATGAGCGACGCCAAGAACGCCCTGCAAAAGCGCATCGTCGCGGTGCTGAACATCGGCAGCGGAAGCTGCGACGCCAACTCGGAGGCCCAGGCCAAGGCGGTGTTCGACCAGGCCGGGCTGTCCCACGTCAAGGTTGTCGGGGTCGAACCCGGTGACCTCGACAAGGCGCTCGATGACGCCGTGGCGAACACCGACGTCCTGGTGGTGCTGGGCGGCGACGGGACGATATCCGCCGCGGCCGGCCGGTGCGGTGGCTCGGGACCCCTACTCATCCCGCTGCCGGGCGGCACGATGAACATGCTTCCCAAGG
>DASXNH010000088.1:0-34105 GCA_036495195.1 Candidatus Dormiibacterota bacterium | reverse complement strand
CTGTTCGTCGCCGGCTTCATCGGCAGCCCGACCATGAACTTCGTCCCGGCGACGACGCAGAACGGCACGGCGCAGGCCTCGGGCTTCAAGGTGAGCCTCCCCAAGGCGGTTTCGGCGACCCGGGGAACTCTGGGCTTCAGGCCCGAGGCCCTGACCGACCGCGTCAGCGACGAGGCGAACTCGATGCAGATGAAGGTCGACGTGGTCGAGCGCCTGGGCTCCGACCAGTTCCTCTATGGCAAGGTGGGCGGCGACGCGGTCACCGCCAGGGTCGATCCCCGCATGAAGGTCGATCCGGGCGACACCGTCAAGCTCGGACTCGATACTCGCACCCTGCATTTCTTCGACGCCGAGACCGAGCTCGCTCTGCTGTGATCTGATCGCGACTGGATGGCCCGCGGCGGACCTAGCCGAATTCCACCGCTATGTACCAATGCCCATTCGCGCCCTTGACCCACGACGTTCCCACATAGCGGTAGTTCAAGCCGAGGATGTTGGCCCGGTGGACGGCACTCGCCATGAACGCGGCGTTGGTTGCGGAGTCGCTTGGGACGGGCGAATACCAGCCGACATTTTCGCCCGTGTGGTAACCAAGGTGGCAGCCGAGGTCGCGAGTCGCCCCGTTTGTGTGGGAGATGTATCCCTGTTTCGCCATCCTCACAGCGTTGCTGTGGGCGATGGTCGCGAGGCATGAGCTCCAGCTCAGCTGCCGGCGCGCGTAACGAGCGCGGTCCCGGTTGATGAGCAACTGCTGCGTGGTGACAATGGCGATTTTGGTTGCAAATGCGGGCGTAGCCACCCAGATTGGCGGAGTCAGGCCCGCGGGAGCGGGACCGGTGGAAACCGAGCTTGGGGAGGCGGCGTCCGGCGCGCTCGGCTTCATGTCACCGCGCAGCACCGATTGGGTGCCGAAGGCTACGGCGACGAACAGCACCAGAGCGGCCGCCCACAACAGGGCGTCTTGCCTGGTTGGAGCGGGGGCGTGCGAATGTCGTGCTTGCATGGGCCGTCACTTTGCATGACGGGGGTTGGCTGACAAACCGGTGGCTTTTCGATAAAAGGGGTGATTGGCCTCTCGGTCCAGACGAGCCCCAACCAGGGCTTATGATCAGAAAAGCAACGAAATTCCACGGAGGAAGAGATGGCAGGTCCAGTAATTCACAGCCCGAGCGGACAGTTACGCCCGCGATTTGGGACGGCGCGCCGTGAAGATCTTCCGGGCTTCATCGGCATCATGCAGATACTCCACCAGGAGCCAACCTCGAGCGCATTCGCGCGCCTCCTTAGCGCACAGCAGACGCCGGAAGACGAGATCCCCCTCGCGCATGTCTTCGAGGAGATTTCCACTCTCGCACTTCACGGCTTGCTGCCGGGGGACCTGCTTTTCGACGCATTTGCAATCGACATCTATTGGCATGCACTCAGCGCACGAATAGCGAAGGTCCGTAAGGCGACCGGCAATGCCAAGTTCTGCGAGAACTTTGAGATCGCGAACAAGCTCGCGATCGCCTACCGCGAGGAACGACCGACAAAAGTTCTTCGTCCGTGAAGTCACAGGAGGGCCGGAGGCCCAAGCCTCCGACCCTCTCCTTCGAACTTCACGAAACTCGCGGCTGCGTCTTGGCTACGCGCGAGTCCTTTCGCTGGCGACCCTCCGGCTGGCTGCGTCGTATGCGCCATGTTCGCGCAGGATCTGCTCGGCCTCGGCGCGGCGATTGCCCGCGTCAACGGTTACGAGCGTACGGCCGCCACGGAACTCCCCTTCGTAGTACTCAGCGTCTTCCTTAGACACCCCCATGCCCGTCAGGGCACCTCCGATGCCTCCGATCGCGCCGCCCGCCACGGCTCCTGCGACGACGCCCGCCAGCAGGCCACCTGCGATAACCGGCCCGATGCCGGGTATGAGCGCGGCCGCCAGGGCGCCCAGCAGGCCGCCGGCCACGCCGCCGGTGAGTGAGCCGCTGGCCGCGCCCTTGATGGCGCCGGCAGCGTGGTCAGCCCCTTCTTTGGTGACCGGGTCGCCGTGACCGGCAAATCCAATGTGCTCATTGGTGAAGCCCGCGCGCTCGAGGGCCAGAACAGCTCTTTCCGCTGAACCTCGGTCGGTAAATACGCCAACGATGGTCATTCTTTCCATACATGTCCTCCTGGTAATACGGTTCCGGTTTCGCTGGGCCTTGGTGCGCGCGCAACAGGGGTTAGTCCCTTTCGACTTACGGTGTCGCCGGCGATTGAATCGCGGTCAGTCCCGTGGTAAGTTGGGTGCACGCGCCGAGTTGTGTCTGCTGTGCAGCCACTAACCAAGTAACGTCCAGCCGCAAGTGCTTACCTGAGTGCGTCGTGTTTACATAACTTGACCGCACCGCTGTCATAAGTCCTTCCTGGCAGCTGTCTCGCCAGACGTCGCAGCATCTCCCAAACCGACTTCTCGTTCACCGCAAGGAGCATGGCCATGACCATCGACTGGACGGCACAAACCAAGGGCAGCGGCCACTACGCAGATGTCAACGGCATCAACCTCTACTACGAGGTCCATGGCAACCGACGGCCGCTCATCCTGCTGCATGGCGGGCTCGGGTCGGGCGAGATGTTCGGGCCTTTCCTTCCCATGCTGGCCGAGCGACATCAGGTCATCGCCGTGGACCTCCAGGGCCACGGCCGCACCGCTGACATCGATCGACCGCTCGACGTCGGGCTGATGGCCGGAGACGTCGCGGCGCTCATCGATCATCTCAAGCTGACCGCAGCTGACGTGGTGGGCTACTCGCTGGGCGGTGGGGTGGCGCTGCAAACTGCGGCGAAATACCCAGCCAAGGTCCGGCGCCTGGTCATGGTCTCAGCGAACGTACGGTCGGACGCGATCTATCCCGAGATGAGGTTGCAGCAAGGTCAGGTCAGCGCGGAAGCAGCCGAGTTCATGAAAGAGACGCCGATGTATCACCTTTACCAGCGGGTCGCACCACGACCCGAGGACTTTCCCCGGCTGCTGACCAAGATCGGACAGGCGATGGCTGTGGATTTCGACCTTAGCGAAGATGTCCGGGGCCTCCAGATGCCGACGCTCGTGGTTGCCGCCGACTCCGACATGGCCCCACCAAGCCATTACGTCGAGGTGTTCAAGCTGCTCGGTGGCGGCCTCCGCGATGGCGGGTGGATGGGGGAGGGGCGGCCGAAGGGCGGTCACGCGCTCGCGATCCTTCCGGGCTTGACCCACTACAACATCGCCAGCTCGCCGCTGCTCGCCGCGGCCATCCTTGCCTTCCTCGAGGAGCAGCCGAAATGAGGGCCGGCGCGGCTGTCTCAGCGACCCAACAGTGAAAATAATCGAACCTCGAGGCACGAGATGCGCGCACATCGAGCGGAGAGCCAGTCCGTAACGCTCTCGATTTCTTGGCGGCACTGCGTCCTTTCGACCATTGCCTAGCGCTGCGGTTGCCTGGCGACCGCGTCAATCTCCAGAAGGGCCCCGGGGGCGACAAACGCCGAAACTTCAACCAGCGTGCTTGCCGGCCTGCTCTCGCCAAAGAATCGGCGGCGAACGGTGTTGACTGCGGCTCGGTCCTCGATCCGCAGCAGGTAGACCGTGACCTTGACCACGTCCTCGAACCCGGCCCCGGCCTTCTCGAGCAAGGCTTTGATGATCTCGTGCACACGCTGCGCCTGCGCGACGACATCGCTGCCTCCGACGATCGCGCCCGACGCGTCCAGTGGCAAGGTGCCCGAAATCCAGATCCAGCCGCCCGCCACAACGGCATCGGCGTAGTGACTGATTGGCTCAGGCAGCTCATCCGAAAGCCTGAGGCGCTGCAATGCGGGCATCCTACTGGCACTCCTCTATTGACGTCGGACAAACCTTGCTTGACACGCCTTCCGAGCGACTATATAGTCCCAACCGAGTAATTGTCGGACAAATTACCGAGTACTCGGCGAGGGAATGTAGATGCATGATCGACCGGCGATGCCTGGCGCACGGATCTCACTAGCCGTCGCAGCGCTGGTGGCACTGACTGCGTGCGGGTCAGGCAACCAGAGCGCGACGCCGAGAACCTACACGGGCACGCTGACGTTTGTGAGCTTCAACCCATTCACGGGCCCTGACGCCTCGTTTGGTACTGAGATGGCCGCCGGCTGCATTCCCGCCGCCCATCTCATCAACCAGGCGGGCGGGGTGCTCGGCCACCAGGTGCAGTGCACCACCGTCGACACGCGAGGCGACCCGGCGGACGCGGTGCCCGCCGCTCAAAAGATGATCGCGACCACGGAAAACCTGGTCGGCTTGAACGGGCCGAGCTCCGACGAGGCGCTGGCGACGGTTCCCATCATCAACCGCGCGCAGATACCAATGTTCGGCGACACGGGCCAAGCCGCATTCGACAAAAGCAAATATGACTACTTCTGGCGATTGACACCGCCAGACGACGCCGCCGGCATTGCCATGGCGATTTACGCCTACCGCAAGGGCTACCGCAGGGGCGCGGCCGTTTTCGGCAACGACCTGAGCTCGCAGGGCAACGTTCCCAACCTTCTGGCGGCCTTCAGCAAGCTGGGTGGCCAGATCGTCCTCAACCAGTCGATCGCCCTCGACAAGGGCTCGTACCGGAGCGAGGTTCAGACGCTGATCGCCGCGAACCCCGACGTCATCTTCACGGAGGCCAGCCCGCAGACCAACGCGGCGTACCTCAGCCAGCTCCAGCAGCTGCACGGCATGATTCCGGTGATCGGGACACAGCCGACGGTGCAGCCGCCCTGGATCAAGGCGGTCGGTGGGGCGATCGGCAAGGCCACTCTGGCCGCGAACTATGCCGCCGCGCAACCGTTCGCGCCCTCGCAGGGGCCTTCGTGGGACGTCTACAACAAAGCCTTGCTCGCGTCGGGCACAGAGGTTCCGCAACCGGATCAGTGGAGCCAGGATCCGTACACGGAGACTGACTACGACGCCATCGTGATGATGGCCCTCGCGATGCTCATGGCGAACACGCCTGACCCGGCTTTCTACAACAAGTTCATCGCTAAGGTCGTTGCCGATACGCCAGGCGCGGTCGAAGTGCATTCGTATCAAGAGGGCAAGGACGCGCTGGCGGCCGGCAAGACGATCCATTACGTGGGCGCCGGCGGCCCGATCAGCATGGACGCGTATCACAACTCGTCTGGCGCGTTCGAGTTGGTCGGCTATGCGACCAATGGCAACTTGCCCCAGCTCGACGTGGTAAGTGCCGCTGACATCGCCAAGTACAAGACCTAGCCTGGCGCTCCTCGCACCGGCCGATAACTCTCGTCGGGACCGGCGGTGAGCCAGCTCATCCCGGCCATCGGCTTTGGGATCATCACCGCATCGATTCTCGCGATCGCGGCAGTCGGCTTTACTCTGCAGTTCAGCGTCACCAACATTCTTAACCTGGCGTACGGCGACATCATGACGGCGTGTGCGTTTGCCGCATATATCGCCAATCAGGCAGGCGTGAACATCTGGATCTGCCTGGTGATCGCCTCGCTGTTCGGCGCGGTCTTCTCTCTGCTTCTGAACCGTCTCGTCTACTTCCAGTTCGTGCGTAGGGGCACCAAGCTCTTCGGGATGATCATCGTCACGATCGCGATGAGCTTGATCATCCAGAACGTGCTGCTTGCCATCTTCCGCCCGACATTTTTCAGCTATCACGCCTCCCAGGGCCCTTCGTACAACTTCGGCTCGATGGTGTTCACAGCAAGCCAGCTGGCGATCATCGGCATCGCGGCGCTCGCGATGCTCGGTGTGCACCTGCTGTCCACGCGGACCAAGCTTGGCAAGGCGATGCGGGCGACCGCCACCAACCCTGGGCTCGCGCGAAGCTGTGGAGTCGCCACCGACCGCGTGATCGACGCCGCCTGGCTGGTGTCGGGAGCGTTATGCGGCATCGCGGGCGTGGCAGTGGTGCTGAACACAGCGACCTTCAGCGAGGGGACTGGCGCGACCTTCCTGGTGCCGATCATCGCCGCGGCCGTGCTCGGCGGCATCGGCCAGCCTTACGGCGCGATGCTCGGTGCCATCACCATCGGCCTGGCTAGCGAGATTGCCGCATCGGTTATCAACCCCTCGTACAAGGACGTTGTCGCCTTCGGGATCCTCATCCTCGTCTTGCTCGTCAGACCCCAGGGAATACTCTCCGAGGTGGCTGCGGCCAAAGAAGTGGCCGCATGAGCAATGCGATGCAGTTCTACATCCAGACGCTCCTCATCTATCTCTTCATCGACATCATGGGAGTGCTCGGGCTCAACCTCCAGTTTGGGGTCGCGGGCATCATCAACTTCGCATACATCGCCTTCGTCGCCGTCGGAGCGTACACGGCCGCCGTCCTCTCGCTCGGACCGGATCGCCCCGACAACTTCCAGCACTATGTGTTCGGGGCCAATTTGCCGTTTCCATTGCCGATACTTGCGGCCGGAGCTGTGTCCGGGCTCTTCTCGCTGGTGGTCGGAGTCATCAGTCTCAGACGTCTACGGAGCGACTATCAGGCGATGGTCATGCTCGTCCTTTCGCTAATCGCCACGCTGGTCGCCTCCAACGCCACCTGGCTGGTCAACGGTCCGGCCGGCCTTGCGGCCATAGCCTGGCCTTTGTACGACCAGCTTGGCCTGTCCCCGCTGGACTACGAGTGGGTCTACGCCGGTTGGGCAGGGTTACTCGCCCTCCTGACCTTCCTCTTCGTCCAGCGCATTACGAACTCGCCGCTCGGACGAACGCTGCGCGCGATGCGCGACAACGATCGCGCCGGGGCCGCGCTGGGAAAGAACATCACAGCGCTTCGCTTGATGATCTTCGTAGTGGGCGGCGTCATCGCCGGCATCAGCGGCGCATTGTTCGTCGAGTTCATCCAGGCGTGGTCGCCCAATTCGTGGCTCTATGCCGAAACCTTCGTCTTTTTCGCCGCGATCCTGGTTGGCGGCACTGCCAACAACTGGGGAGCGATGGTCGGAGCACTGCTCGTTCCGGTCGGCTTCCTCGAGGCGACTCGCTATCTGCCTCAGATGTTCTACCAGGGCTTCATCGAAGCCATGCAGTGGATCTGCGTAGGGCTCCTCATCCTTCTGTTCCTTTGGTTCAGGCCGAGTGGTCTGTTTCCTGAGCGGCCCGGACGCTTCAAGCCCAGGGCCGTGGCGCCTTCAAGGCCCCCGGACTAGATGGCCGAAGAGACGCAGCCAATCCTTACGGTTCGCGATGTGCAGCGCGATTTCGGCGGCCTGCGAGCAGTGGATGGCGCTTCGTTCGATGCGCGGCGCGGCCGCATCACCGGCCTCATCGGCCCCAACGGCGCAGGCAAGTCGACGCTGATCGGCATCATCGGCGGGCAGATCAAGCCCAGCGGCGGGAGCATCACCTTCGAAGGACAGGAGGTTATTGGGCTGCCGCCGTACAAGATCGCCAGGCGAGGCATCATCCGCACCTTCCAGATGTCGGCCGAATTCGCGAGGCTCACTGTGCTGGAGAACCTGCTGGTGGCGGCACCTGCTCAGAAGGGCGAATCGCTCTTCGGCGCCGAGCTTGGCCGCATGTACTGGGGGCGGAACGAGGCTGTGCTCGTCGACCAAGCCCGCAGCGTGCTGGACCGGTTCGGCATGGCGCCGAAGGAAAACGAACTGGGCGGCAACCTCAGCGGCGGTCAGAAACGCCTTCTGGAGATCATGCGTGGGCTTATGGCCAGGCCAAAGATGCTGCTCCTGGACGAGCCGTTCGCCGGTGTGAACCCGACGCTCGCCCAAGAGATCGAGACCCATCTCGTCGGCCTGCGCAATGACGGCTTGTCGATGATCATGGTCGAGCACGAGCTGTCGGTCGTCGAGCGGCTGTGCGATCCGGTGGTCGTCATGGCGCACGGCAAGGTCATCGCGGAGGGTTCGATGAGCGACGTCACCACGCGGCGTGAGGTGCTGGATGCCTATCTCGTCGGTTAGCGAAAGTGGCCGGCCAAAGGCGCACCTTCGTGTCGATGACCTGACCGCCGGCTACGGCGGGGCACCAATCGTCAACGGCGCCTCCGCAGGCGTAGGGCTTGGCGAGATCGTGACCATCGTCGGACCCAACGGAGCGGGGAAGAGCACTTTTCTCAAGGCCGTCGTGGGCATGATCCCGGCGATGGGCGGCAGCGTGCACCTGGGCGATGAGGACGTCACCAACATGGCTGCGAACAATCTCGCCAAGCGGGGTCTTGGTTACGTGCCCCAGGTAAACGATGTCTTCGAGACGCTCTCGGTCGTCGACAACCTTGCGATGGGCGGCTACCTGCTGAGCAGGGCCGATGTCACGGCGCACATTGAGAGAGTGCTCGACATATTCCCCGCCTTGAAGTCGATGCTCAAGCGAACTGCCAGCAAGCTCAGCGGCGGAGAGCGAAAGATGCTGGCGATGGCGAGGGTGTTGATGCTCGAGCCCAAGATGCTGGTGCTCGACGAACCCACCTCGAACCTCAGCGCTGAGCTGTCGAGGATGCTGCTTGAGGAGCACGTTCAGCGGCTGGGGAAGGGAGGCACGGCGGTCCTGATCGTGGAGCAGAAGGCGCTGGCCGCTCTCACGGTCTCCGACTGGGGCTATGTCATGGCGGGAGGAGTGGTCAAAGTTTCGTCTGGCGCGGCCGAGCTGCTGGCACGCGAGGACCTCGGCGAGGTATTCCTCGGTCGGACTTCAGGGCAGGCACCGTCGGAATCAGCTGAAAAAGGCTAGGGAGAACAAAGAATGGAAACCGTCAACAGTGCAACCGTTCTCGACTTCGTCATGCCGCCCAAGAGTGGGAAGGCGGTCGAGCTCAAGAGGGGGCAGCGCATCCGCATCACCGATATCGAGGGCAAGCAGGTGTGCGATGTCGCCTTGTTCAACATGGAGAACCTTCGCGAAAAGCTCTCCACCTCCTTCTCGCGGACGCGCTACCCGATGAAGGTGGAGGGCGACTACATTCCGCGCGACCACCTGACCGAGGGAGACACGCTGATGTCGACGCTGTGCCGCCCGATGATGACGATCGTCAACGAGACGGCGAAGATCAAGGGCGTCCATGACACGCATCACCGCATGTGCAACCGCTACCTGTATGAGTCGAACGGGTTCGGGCCGCGTGACGGGTGCCAGGAGCAAATTGCCGCCGCAGTGGCGCCGTATGGAATCGCATCCGAGGATCTGCCCGATACGTTCGACCTCAACATGAACTTCGTACACGACTGCTCCAACCACCGATGGTGGATCAAGGAACCCGTGAACGAGCCTGGAGACTATGTCGAGATGCGCGCTGAGATGGACGTCCTTGTCGGGCTGTCGAACTGCCCACTGGACGTGATGGTTCCATGCAACGCCTTCAACTGCACGCCCCTTCGCGTGCAGGTGTTTGAGGCCTAGGGCAGATGGATCTTCAACTGACTGACAAGGTGGCGTTTGTGACCGGGGCCAGCAAGGGCATCGGGCGAGCGGTCGCGGAGCAGCTCGCCATGGAGGGCGCTGACGTCGTCATGACGGCACGGACCGCGGGCCCCCTCGACCGGGCCGCCGGCGAGATCGCCGCGCGGACAGGCAGGACGATCGTTGCGCTCGCGGGCGACATGAGCAAACCCGAGGACGTGGACCGATGCGTGGCCGAGACCCTGGCCAGATTCGGCCATATCGACATCCTGGTGACGTGCGCCGGCAGCTCTCCGGGCGGCTTGCTCGAGGAGCTCACCGAGGAGCACTGGCTTTCGAGCCTCAACCTGAAGTTCATGGGCTATGTGCGCTCCGTGCGAGCGGTAATTCCGCACATGCGCGAGAGGGGTGAAGGCGCGATCGTACTGGTGGTCGGCAACGACGGCCTGAAGCCGAGCTACTGGGAGATGACGGCCGGCGTGGCTAATGCGGCCGACATCAACTTCGCCTCATCGGTGGCCGAGCAATACGGCCGATACGGGGTCCGAATCAATACCGTGAATCCAGGACCGGTCAACACGGGACGCTGGGACGGGCTGGAAAAGGCTTTCGCCCGCGACAAGAAGGTGAACCAGGACCGGGCGCACGAGCTCGCGGTCTCGTCGATACCTTTGGGCCGCATATGCGAACCGCAGGAGGTCGCATCGCTGGTCACGTTCCTGGTGTCACCAAAGGCTTTTTTCATCAACGGCGCGCACATCCCCATCGACGGCGCACAGCGCAAAGCGCTGATGGACGTCTGAGTGGGAACCACGACCGAGGTCCTCATTCCCGCCGGTGAAGGTCGAGCGTTCCAGGTACCGAAGGGAGCCATGCTCGAGATCGTCGATGTCGAAGGCCAGCAGGTCGCGGACTTCATCTCGATCATCGAGACCGACCGCACGGAGTGGCTGTCCGCCACCCACACGCGATCGACAACGCTTCGTCTCAACCTGAGTCCTGGCGACCGCCTCCAGACAAACTGGCGGCGTGACATCTACCGGGTCGTGAGCGATGACGTCGGCATGCATGACCTGATCACCTCCATGTGCGACAGCCGCCGGTACAAGCTTGACTATGGCGTCGAGAACCATCGCAGCTGCCGCACCAACTTCCTTGAAGCGTTGGGCCCGTGGCACTACGAGGAATGGCAGATCCCTGATGTGATCAACATCTTCCAGAACGCGCCGATACGCCCCGACCGCACTTTCGGAAACGAAATTCCAACCAGCAAGCCCGGGGACAAGATCGTGTTGCAAGCACTTATCGATGGCATTGTGGCGGCCATCTCAGCTTGTCCTCAGGATCTGAATCCCTGCAACGGATTCCATCCGAGCCCGATCGTGGCTCGGATCATCAGCTAGCCGGTTCCGAGGGCCGGGCTTGAAGGCAACTGGCGCCGACGGCGTCTCGCTCTACTACGAAGAGCAGGGCCAGGGCTTGCCCCTGCTCTTCGTCCATGAGTTCGCCGGGGACCACCGCAGCTGGGCGCCTCAGGTAAAGCGCTTTGCGAGCGAGTACCGATGTCTCACATACGCGGCGCGTGGCTATCCGCCATCCGGGGTTCCGACCAGGCTTGATGCCTATTCGCAGGCGCACGCCGTCGCCGACGCAATCGCTGTGCTCGACGCCGCCGGCGCCGACACGGCCCACGTGGTTGGCCTGTCGATGGGTGGCTTCGCCACTCTCCACCTGGTTCTCCGTCATCCGGACCGCGTTCGATCAGCCGTGGTGGCCGGCGTCGGCTATGGATCGGAGCCCGAGAAGAGAGAGCAATTTCGCAAGGAAAGCCAGGCCCTCGCTGCCGCCTTCGAGTCGCAGGGCTCGGCCAGGGTCGCGGAGACGTACGCGGTCGGGCCTGCGCGCGTCCAGTTTCAAAACAAGAACCCCGAGGCGTGGCGGGTGTTCGCGAACGCGCTCGCGCAGCACGACCCCACCGGCGCGGCGCTCACGATGCGCGGCGTTCAGGCCGGCCGTCCTTCTCTTTATGACCTTCAGGACGAGCTGCGCGCGGTGCGCAGACCCGTCCTGATCATTGCGGGGGACGAGGACGATGGAAGCCTGGAACCATCACTGATGCTCAAACGGACGATCCCTACGTCTGGGCTTGTCGTCCTCCCTCGTACCGGCCACACCCTCAACCTCGAGGAGCCCGACGCCTTCAACGATGTGGTGGGTGACTTCCTGGTAGCTGTGAACAGTGGGGAGTGGCGCGGTCGCGACCCGCGCGCGGTGCCCGGTTCGATCATGGGGGCTCGGCATCCCTAGCGGGCGACCACACCTGGCCGCGCAGCCGCAACGGCGGCGGCCGGCTGGACGCCGCGGATGACGATCGTCCCAGGCTTGCCAGTGTCCATCCGCCGCCGGCCGAACGCGGCAAGCCTTGACAGTCTGATCAATTAGTAATACAAATCACCGACATCAGCAAGCGGGTGACTCGGCGCGACAAGGTGGTGGATGCGGTGGGGGGCACGTCCCTCGCGCACAGAGCGCGTGAATCGATCCTGCACTCGATTCTCGAGCGGCGGTTCGAGGACAGCCGGCTGCCGCCCGAAAACGAGCTCGCCGACATGCTTGGCGTCAGCCGTACCACGGTTCGGTCGGCGCTGCAGTCTCTCGAGCAGCACGGCGTGCTCACCCGCAGCCCGCGACGCGGGACCCAGGTGCATGGCCGGATGAGTCCTTCCATGGTTGCCCTTCAGCGCCTCATCGGCTTCAAGCGGCTGCTCGAGGAGCAGGGCTACACGGTGGAGACGGTGACCAACGCAAAGATCACGACCGCCGCACCGGATGACGTGGTGGAGGCGCTCGGCGTGACAAAGCACACTCCGATCTACGAGATCTCTCGCCTCTTCGTGGCCAGCGGCAAGGCGGCGATCTGGGCAATCAACTACTTCCAGGCCGAAATCTTCACGGACACCCCCACCGACAGCGACCTGGCGCAGTCCCCGTTCGACATGGGTGAGCTGCTCATCGGCGGGCCCGTGGATGACGCCCTGGTCGAGCTGGTGCCGCGCAGAGCGACCAAGGAGGTGGCCAAGCAACTTGGCCTCAAGAGGTCTGAGGCGTACCTGCTCCTCAAGGAATTTCATTTCTCGGAATCCGATCGTGTGCTCGCTTTCAGCCTGATCCACGTCAACGACCACTTCGTGCGCTTTCGTCTCCATCGCGGCGGGGAGGGCAGGTGATGGAGGCCCATGGACAGGTTCGGCCTGGGGCACGACCTACCAAGCAAAGCGACGTGAGGTTACATACTGGAGTTGATGGACCTCACCAACCAGAGTTACGTCATCTCGATCAGCACCAGGGCCTCAACTGAACGGTATTACCGCGATCAGGCCGGCTGGGTAAAGGTGTCGGCACGCGGGCGAACGTTTCGAGCGACTGCCGAGCAAGTGCTGAACCACGTCTTGCCCGCGCTCGCCGGCGTCAAACCAAACGTATCCATCGAGGTGGAGCACCAAAAGACCGATCAATGAGCCCACCAGGCCGACCATGAATAGGGGGGAGAGGTACGAGCGCACCTACGAGCTGCGAGCAGCTGCGGGTGAGGACGTCCATGGGGAGGCCAACTTCGTCAGCCGCTTTTCGCCGGGCAGCGTCTTCGACGCAGGTTGCGGCACCGGTCGCGTAGGCAGAGAGCTCCACCGGCGGGGCGTCGATGTGATCGGCGTCGATCTCGACGCCGAGATGCTGGGCACGGCTCGGGCTCGGTGCCCTTCAGCGGTTTGGATCGAAGGCGACATCAGCGCCATCGATCTTGGCCGCACGTTCGATGTCGTCCTGCTGGCCGGCAACGTGATCAACTTCGTGATTCCCGAGCGCCGGCAGCAGGCCGTCGAGAACCTCGTCCGGCATGTGCGGCCCGCCGGTCTGCTCATCAGTGGACACTCGATCAGACCGGACGGTTGTCCGCCCGCGATGTATGCGAGCTGGGCGGAGGGCGCGGGCCTGGAGTCGGTCGAACGGTGGTCGACCTGGGATCAGGACCCGTTCGCCAGCACCTCCGAATACGAGTTGACAGTACATCGCCTTCGAGCGTAGGAACGGGGGTCGAAACAAGCGGCAAAGGGTCGGTCGGTCGCCAAGCCTTAATCCCCACGCCTCTCGCACTTAAACGCCGTGCACTAGCTTGCCCGTAACGCGTCCGTCACTTTAGGTCCGGGGGACTGTCCTATGAAAGCTGCCCGCCTCCTCATCACGTGCCTGGCTCTCATCACGGCATGCGATTCGGTCGGCGCTACGACGAGCCCAACAGCAGCCACCCAACCTCAGGGCTTGCTGCCCGTCGCTGCCCTCCCCGGTTACCAGATTTCGGTATTCACGCAATCCGATTCGAGGCTGATCGTGTCCGCGCCTGACTCGATTGCGGTGGATGGTCAGAACGTGTTCATCGATTACCAGAACGTAACCGCCAAAGACTGCTCAGACCAAACTGGGAGCGCACCGCCATCCAGCACTGTCGTCGAGTACGACATGACTGGAAAGATCCTGAATCACTGGAGTGTGGCGGGCCACAGCGACGGGATGCGGATCGATCCATCGACTCACCTCGTGTGGACGACGTCATGCGAAGACGGGAGCGCGAAATTCGCGACGATTGATCCGACCTCTGGGACGGTCACGCCCTACACGTTTCCACCGGCACCGCACGGCGGCGGCTATGACGACCTGTTCTTTCTCAAAGGGTCGGCGTTCGTGGCAGCATCGAATCCAAGCCTCGACAGAAATGGCTCCAACCCCAATCCCGCCATCGACAAGATTGCGCTGGGCACCAACGACACGCTGACCCTGACGCCTGTGTTGAAGGGCAATGCCACCGCCGCGGACCTCCTCAACCACAATTCGACGGGCCCCTTGACGCTGACTGATCCGGATTCGTTGGGTGTTGACAGCAGCGGCCAATTGGTGCTGGTCAGCCAGGGTGACAGCGAGCTGGTCTTCGTGAATTCCCCGGGTATGCCGCAGCAGAAGGTGTCAAAGATGGCGGTCGGGACGCAGCTGGAGGACACAGTCTGGCCGACTGGCCCCGGCAGGCTGCTCGTCGTCGACGGGGGCTCAGGCGTCACTTACTGGATAAAGGCATCATTCGCCAAGGGCGACATCTACACGCAGTCGCCCAATGATTCTGGCGTTGACAACTTCGTGGCGACGATCGCGCCTGCGACGGGTTTCGAGACCCCGATCGCCATTGGTTTTCTAAAAGCCACGGGGATGGTGTTCGTGCCGAACTCGTAGACGCAACGTCGTTTGGCGCTGGGTCGCTGCCAGTGTCAAGCCGCAAGAACAGGGCGGCGATGATGCCCGCGAAATCACCCCCGTGATTGATCAACCTGGTGTCTCGTCTCCTGCCCGGTTACGATCACAAATGACGCCACCAACCTAGCTAGAAACAGGACGTGCCGGGCATGAGGAACGCGTTGGTGATTGTGGACGTTCAAAACGACTTCTGCGAAGGAGGCAACCTTCCAGTAACCGGGGGCCTCGCAGTCGCCGCCCAGGTGGCGCGGCATGTCCGCCAGTCTCGAAGCGAGTACGACCTCGTGGTCGCGACCCGCGACTATCACGAAAACCCCGGCGACCATTTCGCCCCTCAGCCCGACTTCGTTGAATCCTGGCCGCGGCATTGTGTTGTCGGAACGCCCGGCGCCGCCCTCTGCACGCCGATCTCCAACCTCGTCGACGAGGACCTGATCCAGTCGGTGGTCGACAAGGGGCGCAGCACGGCCGCCTATTCCGGTTTCGAAGCCCTCGATCCGGAGGGCTGTCCGCTGCTGGACGTCCTTCGAGACGCCCGCATCGAATCAGTGGACGTATGCGGCCTGGCGACCGACTACTGTGTGCGCGCGACCGTCCTCGATGCCCGGAAAAACGGGTTCGAGGTCAGGGTCCTGACCGACCTCTGCGCCGCGGTCAACGAAGAATCGGGGCGGCGCGCGTTGCAGGAGATGAAGGCAGCCGGCTGTCAGCTGACGACCGACAGCGCTCGCTGACCGCATGACTCCCATCGCGGGCGCACCCAAGCCGCTCGCGGCAGAGCTCGACCGCGCCCTTGGAGCTCTCTACGGCCTTGCCATGGGCGACGCGCTTGGCATGCCGACGCAGGAGCTCAGTCAAGCCCACGCGCAGCGCATCCTGGGCCCCGTCGCCGATTTCCGACCCGGACCGCCGGAGAACCCGATCTCCCACGGGCTGCCGGCCGGGTCGGTAACCGATGACACCCTGCAGGCGTTGCTTATCGGCCGCCTCCTGGTGGACGGAGGGGGCAGGATCGATCCTCTGCGGCTCGCCCGCGAGCTGCTCGAGTGGGAGCGCGAGATGGCGGCACTGGGCAGGGCAGAGCTGCTCGGGCCCTCGACCAGGCGCGCCCTCCAGGCCGTCGCTGCCGGCGCCGACCCAGGGACGACCGGCGGTCGCGGCGTCACCAACGGGGCGGCGATGCGGATCACCCCGGTGGGCATCGCGACGCCACCGACACCTCTCGATCGGCTGGTGGCGGCGGTCACTGGAGCGGGAAAGGTGACCCACGAAACCGGGATTGCGAACGCCGGCGCTGCTGCCGTGGCCATGGTCATCTCATGTGGGGTCGCGGGCCTCACCTTCGACGCGGCGCTCAGCCCCGCTGTTGAGGCTGCGTCCCTCGCCGCCACCTTCGGACAGGACTTCAACGAGGACCACGTCGCGACGCAGATTCTTCGCGCTTTCGAGATCGCTGTCGCACAGCGTGATGATCCGGCTCGCGCCCTCGATTCGCTCGTCGGTGAGATCGGAACCGGAGTGGCGATCGAGCAATCGGTCCCGGCCGCCTTCGGCGTTGCCGCGCTTGCCCCGGGGGACTCGTGGAGGGCCTGCGTGATGGCCGCCGGCCTGGGTGGCGACACGGATACGATCGCCGCCATCGCCGGGGCCAT
Source organism: Candidatus Dormiibacterota bacterium (assembly GCA_036495195.1). Lineage (GTDB taxonomy): Bacteria > Chloroflexota > Dormibacteria > Dormibacterales > Dormibacteraceae > Palsa-872. Next base: position 17,797 of record DASXNH010000088.1, on the reverse strand, counting down.
GGTCGGGGCCTGCAACGGCCTGGCCACGCTTCCAGCCGCAGCGGTCGTGACGATCCGCAGCGTCAACGGCCTCGACCTCCAGCCGCTCGCCGAACAGCTGCTGGCCTTGCGGCGGCGCCTGACATGAAAGGCCCCCTGCCTATCCGGCGCCTGGTGTCGCACGGCAGCATTCCGGTCGACCTCGCCATCGGTTTGCCCCGGCTGCCGGAGCGAGGGGGAGACGTGTTGGCGACGTGGAGTGCCAAAAATGCCGGGGGCGGATTCAACGTTCTTTCGGCGGCTGTGCGCCTGGGCCTGCCGGCGATATACGCCGGCCCTCATGGCACCGGTCCGTTCGGAGACATCGTCCGGGCAGCGCTCGCCGCGGAAGGCATCGCCTGCTTGCAGCGTCAGACTCCGGCGCTGGATACCGGTTTCTGCGTCGTGCTGGTTGAGGGCGGCGCGGACGGCGAGCGGACTTTCGTGACCGTCGCGGGAGCGGACGCGGTCGTCGACAGCAGTGTGTTGCGGGCGATCGCCTATCGCGAGGGAGACGCCGTCTACGTCTCGGGGTACGACCTCGCCTACCCCGGCGCGGGCATCGCCGTCGCCGAGCATGTCGCCGGCCTGCAGGCCGGACATCTGCTCGTTTTCGACCCCGGACCGCTGGTGGCTGAGATCCCGGCCAAGCTGCTGGCATCGGTGCTCGAGCGCGCCGACGTGGTCAGCCTCAGCACACGGGAAGCAGGCATGCTCGGTGGTGCCGAAACGCTGCTCGCGCGCCTGCATCCCGGGGCCGCGATTGTTCTGCGGGCGGCGGAGGACGGAGCCTCGATCATGCGCGCCGGCGTGGCTTCAGTGCCGGTTCCGGGTGTGGGCGTGCCTGTGGTTGACAGCACGGGCGCGGGCGACGTGCATGTGGGGGCGCTGTTAGCAGGGCTTGCCGTCGGTCTGGACCTGCCCGAGGCCACCCTGCTGGCCAACCGGGCCGCCGCCTACTCGGTCGGGCAACGAGGCCCCGCGGCGGGGCCGACCCAGGAGCAGCTCAAGGACTTTGGCAGAGGGCGATGGTAGTACCATTCGCGCCACTGGCGATTCAAGAACGCGCGTTGATTCGGGAGGAAGGGCATGGCGACTGAAGTGGTAGTCCGTCCGGGTGCGGCGCTCTCGATCGAGCAGAACGGCATCAACGTCATCACCGAGTCGGAGCGCAAGGGCAAGCCGCGCGATCTGTTCTGGCCCTGGTGCGCGGCAAACATCGCGGTCCTCGGCATCAGCTACGGATCGTTCCTGCTCGGCTTCGGGGTCTCCTTCTGGCAAGCGACCATCGCCGGCGTTGTCGGCACCGTTCTCTCCTTTCTCCTGGTCGGATTTGTCTCCCTCGCCGGCAAGCGCGGATCGGCGCCGACGATGGTCCTGAGCCGGGCTGCCTACGGGGTGCACGGCGGGAGGCTCCCGGCGGCTCTTTCGTACATCCTGCTGGTCGGCTGGGAAACCGTCCTGGTATCGCTTGCAACGTTGGCTACGGCAACCGTTTTTGGACGCCTCGGCTTTGGCGACGACAACACGACCAAGATCGTTGCCTTCCTCGTCGTCGCCGGCATCGTCGTGTTCTCGGGCATCTTTGGATTCAACTTGATCATGCGTCTGCAGACAGGGCTCACCGTGCTGTTGACGATTCTCACGATCGGCTACATGTTGCTGACCTTCAACCACATCAACTTTGCGACGGTCAGCTCGCTGCCGGCGGGACCCGTGCAGGCGGTGATCGGCGCTCTCATCTTCGCGGCGACCGGCTTCGGGCTCGGCTGGGTCAACAGTGGCGCGGATTACTCGCGATATCTGCCGCGCTCGGCCTCCAACAAGGCGGTGGTCGCCTGGACGACCTTCGGCGCGAGCGTGGCCCCGGTGATCCTGGTGGTTTTCGGCATCCTGCTCGCGGGCTCAGATCCGGCATTGAACACTGCCATCGCCTCCGACCCGATCGGCGCTCTCACCACCCTGCTGCCCACCTGGTACCTGGTGCTCTTCGCGATCGTCGCCATCGGCGGTCTCATTGGCGGCGCCGTGCTCGATATCTACTCCTCCGGCCTCGCCTTGCTGACGCTCGGCCTGCGTGTGCCACGCTGGGTTGCGGCAGGGATCGACGGCGTGATCATGATCGTGGGCACCATCTACATCGTTTGGTTCGCCAGCAACTTCATCGGGCCTTTCGAAGGGTTCCTCATCACCGTCGGCGTACCGATCGCGGCCTGGTGTGGCGTCTTCCTGGCCGACCTCGCCCTACGCAAGCGGGACTACTCGGACCCTGACCTCTACAAACCGACAGGGCGCTATGGAGCGTTCAACTGGGTCGCGGTCGGGACGACGGTCGTGGCGACCTTCCTTGGCTGGGGCCTGGTGACCAACACCTTCGCCGGTGCTCTTTCGTGGCAGGGTTATCTGCTGGAGCCGCTTGGGCTTGGGCCCCGACTCAACGGTCCGTGGTCGTACGCCAACCTGGGAGTTCTCGCGGCCCTGATCGTTGGATTCCTCGGCCAGTTCCTACTGGCCCGCGGCGCGGTGGCACGTCAGGAGAGCGAATCCTCCCTTCCTATTCGGGCGTGATGTAAGCGGCGGTCGTCGCCAGCGACTTCCGGACCAGCGGCATCACCTTCGTGCCGTAGAGCTCGATGCTGCGCATCATCTTCGAGTGGGGCAGCGTGCCGTTGCTGTATTTCATGTCGAGTCGCGCGAGCCCCAGAGTCGTCACGACGTCGACGATCTTGGTGGCAACGGTCTCGGGTGCTCCGACGAGCAAGGCACCTTCCGGGCCTGTGGACGCATCGAACTGCTCGCGTGTCATTGGCGGCCACCCGCGTTCCCCGCCGATGCGCGTGTGCATGGCCGAGTAGTGTGGCCACAGCTCGTCGCGCGCCTGCTCATCCGAGTCCGCGATGTACCCCGGTGAGTGGACGGCGACCGGGAGATCGGAAAGCCCGAACTCGGCGAGCGCGCGATGGTAGAGCTCGACATATGGTGCGAAACGTCGAGGCGCGCCGCCGATGATCGCAAGCACCAGCGGAAACCCGTAGCGAGCCGCGCGTACGACCGACTCTGGGCTGCCACCGACCCCGACCCAGGCGCGCATCGCTCCCGACTCGGTCGTCGGATAGGCGCGCTGGCCTGTGAGCGGTGGTCGAGTCGTTCCCGACCATGTCACTGGGCCCTCTTTGAGCAGGTCGGCGAAGAGCCGAAGCTTCTCTTCGAACAACACCTCGTAATCGTCGAGCCTGTATCCGAACAGCGGAAACGACTCCGTGAACGACCCCCGGCCGAGGATGATCTCGGCGCGTCCATTGGACAGAGCGTCCAGGGTGGCGAAACGCTCGTACACCCGAACCGGGTCGTCGGTGCTGAGAACCGTCACCGCCGAGCCGAGCCGGATGTGCTTCGTGCGCGCTGCGATTGCAGCCAGCACGACCTCCGGCGCTGAGACGGCGAGGTCGGGGCGGTGATGCTCGCCGACGCCGATGAAGTCGACGCCGAGCTGGTCTGCCAAGACCGCCTCCTCGACGATATTCCGTATGACCTGGGGCTGAGGCACCAGGGTTCCATCGTCTCCGACGGTCACATCGCCAAAGGTGTCCAGGCCGAGTTCGAGACCACTCACTACAGGACCGAACCTTACGAACTGGCGGGCAATTCCGCCGAGCACCGTTCGGCTGACGCTCGCGAAATTTGGCTGGGGCGGCACGAGGTGGCATGGGCTCGGTGCAACTCAGGTCTTGGTGTCCAAGTGACCAGGCGTTCAAACTGAGTCCACAGCGTGCCCACGACATCTCGCCGGCTGAGCGTCTTCGTGGGCTCTGTCTTTGCCGTGGAATCGGCGTTCTTTGCGGTGGTTCCTCCGCTGGTGCCTCAGCTGGTGCGCAATATTCACCTGACCACCACGGACGTAGGCATCCTGGTGGCGGCCTACCCGGCAGGCCTTCTACTCGCAGCCATCCCGTCCATGGCCCTGGTCGACCGGCGCGGCGTGAGGATGGCGACCGTGGTGGGCATCGGCGTCCTGATCGCATCCACGCTTGGATTCGCCTGGGGAACCAGCCCTCTTTTGCTGGACGCCGCCAGGTTCGTGCAGGGCGTTGGCGGCGCGGTTGCGTGGGCAGGGGCCCTCGCATGGTTGACCAGCACGACCGCCAGCGCGCGCAGAGGGTCGGTGATCGGCGGGGCAGTGGGCGCCGCGCTCGTCGGTACCGTGATCGGGGCCCCGATCGGAGCGCTTGCCAGCCAGATCGGCCGCGGCCCGGTGTTCAGCGCCATGGCGATCGTGCTCGTGCTGCTGCTGCTGGCCGCGCCACCTTCGGCGCCGGCGGCTACGCCTCAGCGCGGCTCGCTGCAGGCACTCTTCGAGCTTCTACGGAGCCGGCGCGCGTCCATCGGCAATGGTTTGCTGTTGGTGATCGGCGTCGTCGGCGGCACGCTTTGGAGCCTTGTGCCGCTACTGGTCATACACCGCCGTGGAGGCGCCGGGCTGATCGCCGCGATCCTCGCGGTGAGCTACGTGCTCGCCGCACTGATGAATGTCTTCCTCGGCCGCATCTCGGATCGGTTCGGCCGCCTCCTGCCGGCGTTGGTCGGCCTCGCGATCTCTGCCGCCCTGCTTCCAGTGATTCCCTTCCTCGGCCCGCTGTCTGCGCTTTTCATCGTCAGCGTGACCGCCCAGTCAACCGTCTCGGCGCTCTGGACGCCAACCGCTGCGATGGTCACCGACGGCGCTGAGGGCACCGCCTCCGGACAGGCGGTCGGAGTCGCGACGATGAATGCGGCCTGGGCCGCCGGTGGCGCGATCGGCCCCGTCCTGGCGGCGTGGCTGGCGGATGCCGCCGGCTTCCCCTTGCCATTCGCGCTCGCGGGTGGCCTGTGCGCTGCCAGTGCTGTCGTGGTGCTGATTGCTTACCGGCGCAGCGAAGAGCCCAAATCGCCAGCGCGCGCGGCGGCGGCGGTGGAGCAGCCAGAAGTGGTCGGCGACTAGTGCGGCCTAGCTGAAGTAACCGACCAGGTCCACCACGACGTCAGTGTTTCCCGACGCGTTGTAGAACGTGATCGATCCCGTGGTGCCGAGCGTGGCGACAACCAGATTGGGCACCGTCAAGCCGGCCGTCCAGTTGAGATCGGAGGCCGTCGGCCGAAGCGATGTGGACGGGTACACGGTGAGGAAGCCGGATCTCGTCGTGCCGGTTGCCGTCACGTTCAAGATGACAGCGGCCGCCGCGCTGGGGACTCCGAATTGGCCTCTGACTGCGAGGGTGAACGTGCCGCCGGGGCCGAGAGTCGCGTTGCCGCGCGTGTCGGCGATCCGGTGCGGGACTTGCGGGATGAAGAGCGTTCCCGTGGCCGAGCTGTCAGTGAAATAGCCCGACACGTCGATGATGAGATCAGCGGTCCCCGAGCTCCCGTTGTACACGCTGACCTTGCCTGACCCGATCGGAACGATGACGCGGTTGGGCACGGTCTGGCCGGCGACCCAGTTCAGGCTGGAGGCGGTGGGACGCGCCAATCCCGTGGGCCACACGGTGAAGAAGCCTGCGGCGGTCGTGTGGGTGGCGGTGACGTTGAGAATCACGGCCGAGACGCCGGTGGCAGGCACGTTGCCCGCACCCGTGACCTGGACGTCGAGCGAGGTGCCGCCGGCGAGCGTCGCGCCCGCGTTCGGCAGCCCGCTTCCAGCGCGCGTGTCGGTGATGCGCGCCGGGACCAGGCCGACCTCCTCGCCCGCGGTGCCGCTGGGCGCCGCAAAGTAGCCCTCCAGGTCCACGACCACATGAGTCGAGCCCGCTCGGTTGTAAAAGGTCACAGCTCCGCCGTTGCCCACCGGCACCTCGACTAAATTGGCCACCGTCCTGCCGGCTGTCCAGTTCAGGTTGGATGACAGCGGCCGCGCCAGGCCGCTGGGGTAGACGGTGAGGAAGCTGGCGGCGGTCGTGCCTGTGACGGTGACGTTCATGATCACTGCCGTCGCGCCGGCAGGAGCCCGCGGCGCGATACCGGTGACCGTCAGGTTCCGCGATCCGCCGGCTCCCACCGGCCCGCCTGAGCTTCTCGTATCCATCAGCCGGGCCGCCGGCAGTGCGTAATAAGCCGCCGGCACCGCGGGCACGAATGTGAACGACTTGATCACGGTGTGCGACGCCACGAACACCTGGCTGCCGGCCTCGGCGGGGGTCGAGAAACGGTTGATGCCAAAGCCGGCGCTCTGGTAGATCGGCGTACCAGAGGTGGCGTCGAAGGCAGACAGGCCGCCGCCGTCGCTTGCCACCCATACCGCGCCCCCCGCCACGATTGGGGGCCCGTAGGTGGTGGTGCCTCCAGCGTTCCAGTTCGGAGCCGGACAGAGCGCATCGCACGGTGTGAACGAGGGCGTTGACGTGTTGACGTTGAGCGCGACCAGGCCCTGGCCTTCGCACTCCACGTAGACGAAGGGGGCCGCGTACGCGAAGGAGCCGAAGGTGGCGTCCGAGGTGTTGCCGAAGCACACATCAGCCTGCGCGTACGCGGCGGGCTTGGGGGTGGGGAAGCGCTGGCCGTCGGTGCCGCCCAAATTGGTGGGGTCAAGCAGGAAGCCTCCTCCATGCTTGCCGGCCGTGAACATCAGCGATGGGCTGATCAGAAGGGGGCTGGCCGAACCCAGATCCGAGTCTGGGCCGCACCAGTTCGTTTGCCAGTCGTTTGGCTGGAAAAATGTTGGCGTCGTGAGGGTCGGGGTGACCCTGACGATGGAGTCGCTCATGGACGCCCCGCTGCAGGGGATCGCGTTACCGGTGGCGAAGAAGACGTTGTGGGATGTGTCGTCAACCACCACTCCGCCCGCCGCCCAAACGCTTTCGGCGCCAGACGGTGTCTGGAAAACATTAGATGCGCTGACGCCATCGGTGGGCACTCCCACCACCCAGCCGTAATAGGGGGTGCTTCCGTCGAAGCAATCACCGAGGCGGCCGCCGAATGGAACGTATACGTAGCCGTTTGCGATTGCCAGCGCACCTCTCTCCTGCTGGATCTTCCAGTCAAATCCGGTCGGCGCAATCAGGGTGCTGAGCACCTGGGATCCAGTGGTCAGATCGAGGCCGAACAGCCGATACGTGGGTGGATTCGCTGGGGTGGGGTCCGCGATCTCTGCTGCCGCATAAATCCGATTCGCGGTTGTGTCGATCACCGGGGTGCCCAGGATTCCCATCGGTGCGACGTTGCCACATAGCCAACCACTCGCCTGAGGAGTGCCGAAGTTGTGGCTCCACACCACGGAGCCATCTGTCTGATTGAGCGCGTAAACCGTGTTGCTGAGGGTCGCTACATAGACGAGACCGTTGTAGATCAATGGTTCCGCGTACACCTCGCCATCCAGCACGGGCTGCGTCCATCCCGGCGTCGGGCTCACGCTCGCCGCGGTTGGAGCCGACGAGTCGTGGCCCGAGTGAGCGTTGTCATGGTGGTAGGTGGTCCAGGAGCCGTTCGCCACGATTGGTGCCGCCGGCGTTTGCGCGCTGCTCCGGGCTCCGGCATCGACCGGCAGTGGGGCGGCGAGCGACGCCACCACCAGGGCCGCCGCCATCAATCCACACCGACGGACCGCCATTTTCCTCACGGCTTCTCCAGCCCGCATGAAATGTCTTTCTTGCTCCGGATTACGTCAGGGTAACCGGAGCAAGAGTTCGCCGCCCAGAGAGAAAGACAGTCCAAGTTTGCGCGCGTTCCTCGTGCTCGGGTTCTATAGGTCAGCGGCAGCCGGTAAAACCCAGCCCTCCGAACCCAGGGGTCCTGAATTCCTGTGAAGTCAGGGCCCGGCGCAATGCCCACCGATGGCGACTTTTCGGAAGTCATAGGAAACAATGCAGTTGAATGAGGCTGCCTGCCCACAATGCGTCCGAGCGCGTCCTCTTCGCCTTGGCGGCAAAAGCTGAGGTGCGAGACGCATACTCCACAACTCATCCAAGACGGGTGGCGAATACCGCCGTTCACATCGGCAGGCGCCTACGCCTTTGCGATTCGGACCTGGTTGCGCTGTATCGCGGGGGTCTGACCCACGACATAGGCAAGATATTTGTTTCGGAGTCAGTCCTCCGTAAACCGGGACCACTCAACGCAGATGAAGAAAAGCAGATGCGTGCGCACGCGGGAATCGGAGAGCGCATCCTCAAGTACCTCCAATCGACCTCGGATATTTTGCCAATCATTCGTCATCACCATGAGCGCTTCGATGGCGGCGGTTATCCCGACGGGCTGAGCGGACACAGGATTCCGCTGCTCGCGAGGATCGTTTCGATCAGCGACGCTCATGACGCGCTGTCGAGTGACCGGCCCTACCGGGCTCGGCGTGATCAAACGGAAGTCATCGAGACGTTGCAGCGAGGTGCGGGTCACCAGTGGGATCGAGAGCTGGTCTCAGTCTTCCTATCTGATCTGCCCGCCACCCGATTCGATCTCGCCGACTTACCTGAGGTCAGTCGCATCCCGGCACGGCGTGCGCCGGCTGCGGCTGGTCTGGGTTGGGAATCATTACGTCGCGCCCCAAATCACCGAGCTCTCCGCAAGGCGCGATGAACTGACGGCAGTAGCGGCCCGCGGCCGCCATCGGCAGCTCGCCAAACGTCGATTTTTGAGTTCAAGCCAGGTGCGGCAGGGCACCGGAACGGAACATTACGCAGCCAATTACCGTTTGATGTGTAGGCATGATTGAAGCGGTAATTGGCGCAGCTGTGGTCCTGTCGGTCCTTTTCGTCCTGGATCGTGGGCGCTTGGGCGGCTCCGCCGATCACGAAGTTTGCTGGTCGTGTGGGCAGCGAAACCAACACAAGTTGTGGTGCCCAAACCGATAGCGACGATCCGGAGCTAGCGGAGGGCTTTGAACTCAGCGTCGGTCAGCTTGATCTTCGCTGCTGCCAGGTTTTCCTTCACGTGATCGAGCGACAATGTGCCGGGAATCGGCAGCATGGCCGGCGATCGCTTGAGCAGCCACGCAAGCATGATCTGTCGCGTTGTCGCCCCGTGCCGCCGGGCAATCTCGGCGATCGCAGGGCCACCGTCTCCGCGCAGCGGAAAGAATGGTACGAAGGCAATGCCCTCCGCTTCGCAGTAGTCGACGACTGCTTCGTACTTGCGCTCTGAAAGGTTGTAGTGGTTCTGCACGGCCGCGATCGGGACCACTTTGCGGGCGCGCTCAATCTGGCCGATGTCGACCTGTGAGATGCCGACGTGGTGAACGATGCCCTGGTCCTGGTACTTCTTGATCACGCCGAGGCTCTCCTCGATCGGAACCTTCGGGTCCACACGGTGCAGGTAATAGAGGGAGATGCTGTCCGTCCTCAAGCGATGAAGGCTTGTGTCGAGCTCGTCGCGCAGCACCTCTGGACGACCGCTACCACTGCCCCCGCCCTTGGTTGCGACGACGCACCCTTCTGGGTAAGGCGACAGGGCCTCCCCGATCGCCTCCTCACTGTGTCCGCCTTGGTACGAATAGGCGGTGTCAACCATCTGCACGCCGGCGGCGACCGCCGCTCTGACCATCGCCACGTGGTCCCGCGTCTTCGACAGCCGGTTGGTTCCCAGGCCGATTCGGGTGACGTCGAGGCTGCCAAGCTTCACTGACTTCAAGACGATGATGATGCGCGATTCGCGACGTGCGTCGTCGACATGCTGCCCAGCCGTTTCGCGAAATCGAGAGAGAGGCGATTTTTCTTCAGCGAGCGACTGGCCCTATAGTCCGCTGACATGTCGGCGGATCAAGCCGTGGCAACGTCGTCTCGAAGGGCATCAGGGTGGATCACCCTGCTGGTCCTCTTCGGGATCGCTTCGACGATCGAGGCCTTCACTGTGTCGCACGTCTTCCGGTTCATGCCTCTGTACCTCGCGACGGTGCAGGTTCCCCCCGCGGAGGTGCCGGCCTGGACCGGTTACCTGAACGCGGCGTTCTTTCTGTTTGGCCTGCCGCTGGTTCCGTTCTGGGGGGTGTGGGCGGAGCGCTACGGGCGCATCCCGATCATCGCGCGGAGTGCATTCGTCGAGATGGTCGTCTTCCTCGTCCTCTGGTTTGCCCAGAACCGATGGGAGGCGGCATTCGGCTTGCTCCTGGTCGGTTTCCAGCTTGGCAACACAGGCGTGATGCTCACAGCCCTTCGAACGGTCACTCCTCCTGGTCGGGTTGGGCTCGCGATCTCGTTGTTTGGCGTCAGCCCATCCTTGGGCTTTGCGTTGGGCCCAACGGTGGGGGGCTGGCTCGTCGACCACCGCGTCCTGGACCTGCACAGCTTGTTCGCGCTCGACGCGGCGTTGTCGCTGACCGCCGGCGTGATCCTCCTCGCACTCGCCCGGGAAGGGTCGAGGCGGCCGGCGCCGGCAGGCTCCGCGATGAGCCTCGCCCTTGCGGCTCTGCGGATGGCCCTGACGGGGCGCACCACACTGATCGTCTTCGGCGTTTTCGGCCTGGCATATTTCGCGCAGCAGATCGCCAACCCGTTCCTTCCGCTACTCGTGATCCGGCTCATCGGGGGCACCGCCGGCGCCGCGGGCCAGATCGGCATCGTTTTTGGGGCTTCGGCTCTCCTGGGAGCCCTTCTCTCTCCGCTCGCCGGCGCCGCCGGCGACCGCTACGGCTTCCGCCCGTTGCTGGCCGGAGCCTGCGTGCTGGCCGCGGCCAGCCTGGCCGGCCTTGCGCTGGCACCCAACCTTTTGTGGCTGACGGTCGGCGCCGTCGCCTTGGGAGCCGCAACCGCGACGGCCATCTCCATGGTGTTCGCCCTTCTCGCTACCGCTGTACCCGAGGAGCGTCGCGCCACCACGCTCAACCTGGTCCTGCTCCCAATCTACTTTTCGTCGGTGGCCGGTGCCATCGTTGGAGCGATTCTTGTCCGCGAAGGGCTCAACACCGTGCTGTTCACCGGTGCGGCGATCTCGCTGGTGGCGGCGCTGCTGACAACCAGGTTGCCGTCGGCCTCGCGCGCGACGGCATGACTTACCTAGGCATGTTCGACAGCCCGTAGGAACGCCTGGACGATCTGGCCGAACAGGTCGGCTGCCGTGTTGGTGCCAAAGCTGATGACCTGGTCGAGGTCGAAAGTTTCGTCGGCCGCATCCGAGGTCATCCGCAATGCAGCCCACGGAAGGTCGTTCTGATGCGCCACCTGCGCGATGGCGGCGGTCTCCATGTCGAAGCACAATCCCTCCGGAAACTCTCGCCATCGGCCATCTCTGAACTCTCGCGACGAGACGATCTGGTCCCCGGTCAGGACCAGGCCGGAGCTGACCGTCCGCGGATCCCGAACGACCTGCTCTGCAGCGCGGCGCAGGCTCGCCGACAGCGCTTGGTCCGCCGCGAACACGGCCTTCCCAAGCGACGGAATCACGCCCCTGGCCTTGGTCAACGGCCGCGCGTCCATGTCGTGCTGCAGAGCGCCGGTTGCAACGATCAGTTGCCCGGCTCGGGTGTCGCCGTCGGTCGCTCCAGCGAGCCCGAATGCGATGGCGCACCGAGGATGGTAGGCATCGCACACGAACTGGGTCGATAGCGCCGCTGCCACCTTGCCCACCCCGGTGACGGCCAGGACCACCGGTGTGGCTTCAATCGTCCCCACCCACAGAGAGAGATGCGGGGGCGAGATCGACACCGTCTCCAGGTGCCCGGCCACAGACCGCGCCTCCTCGTCGAGCGCCGCGAAGAGGGCTACCGGACGGGTCGTTGCATCCATCTTCATTAAGTAGACGCGAGGCGGCCCGCGTACGCAATTCGGCCCACCTCCAGGCTATGCCTGGTAGCCGTCAAGATCGGCACAGGCCCCCGTGCAGGCGTAGAGTCCGAATTGGGGATCCCCGCCGCCGCCAGTATGTTCCGCAGGACGTTTAGCCCCGCAAGGGATAGCCATGGGCGAGGAGAGTTGCCGTGTATGGAACCGTAGCCAGGATGAAGCTGAAGCCCGGCGCCGAGGACAAGATGATGCATTCGATGGAGGGCGCCGCAAACGCGCGCGAGGGCCACGTCGCGACGTACGTCTTCAAGTCGGATGCCGACCCGAATGTGCATTTCGTCGCCACGATCTTCGAGAGCAAGGCCGCCTACAAGAAGTTCGCCGACTCGCCTGACCAGGACAAGCGCTTCCGACAGATGAGGGAGCTTCTCGCCGCCGACCCTGAGTGGCACGACGGAGAGGTCGTTCATCACGAGACGAAGGTCGAAGCACACCGCCACTAGCCTGCCGATCCACCGACCCCCGCCGCTCGTGCCTTGCGATCGGCGGGGTCGCGGTGATGGAAGAGGACACAAGGCGCACGGCTCGCCTTTGTCCCGCAGCCACAAGCGATGGATCCATCCGGGCCCGCATAATTGCCCGACTGTGAGATCAGTGGCGCCGATCAGCGCTGAACGTCTGTCGAGAAGGCTTTATCTCGACCATTCGCGCCGCACCACCTGCTCCTGTAGCTAATCCCTAGCTGACCGGCGTACCGCCGGTCCCCCGCTGCCTCAGCTCCCCGAACGTCTTTCACGTTGGGGGATCGGCTCGGCAGCCGCAACCACTCAAGTTGCCTTCCATCTACTTGCACATGGGATTAGGAATGAAATCAACTCTTCGAAAACCTAGCGTCGGCTTGCTGCTCGGCCTCCTTGTCGCCTTGTTGCTTGCCGCCTGTGGTAGTGCGCCAAACTCCAACGGCTCGTCCGGTGTGACCCTGAAAGTCGGCGTCTACCCGGCCGTGGGGGACGACGTCCTGCTGAAGGCGGCGGGCCTCGACAACACCCCCTACCACGTCACATACGTGACCCTCGCCAGCGGCGGTTTGCAGACCCAGGCCGCGAATCAGGGGACCATCGACATCGGGCGGGGCAGCGTCGTCGCGAACGTCCTTTTCGGCGCCGGCTCCGTCGTCAAATTCGCCTCTGTCGCCACCTTGAAGATCAACACCAACACCCAATCGACGGTCGTGCTCAAGGACTCCAAGGTCAAAGCGGTCGCGGACCTGAAGGGTCGCAAGGTGGCCTTTCCGGCCAACACGACCGCCCAGTACTTTCTACTTCGCCAGCTGGCGGATGCCGGACTGTCCGCCAAGGACGTGACCCTTGTTCAGCTCGATCCCGCCACGGCCCTGGCGGCCCTGCTCAGCCGCAGCGTGGACGCTTATGCCGGATTTGGCACCACCATCGACGCGGCTCTCGCGCACGGTGCGGTTGTGCTCGCGGACGGCGGCCCTTACCTGGTGGGAAAGGTGGGCGCCCTGGTGGGCTCGTACAACGCTTATGGCCCGTCGCTGAAAGATCCGGCCAAGGCGGCCGCAATGGTCGACTTCATCGCACGCGTCCAGACCGCGCTGGCATGGAGCCGCTCGCACGCCGAGCAGTGGGCGACCATCCAGTCGAACGCGACCAAGCAGCCGTACGACGTCGTGCTCTCGACCTACAAGCGGGGCGAGAAGCAGGTGCCTTCGTGGGTTGGCCCGGTGCTTCCCGAGGCGATTGCCAATCAGCAAGACATCGCGGACGTCTTCTTTCGTTCCGGTGTGATCGCGAAGCAGGTCGACGCTCATGCGACCTACTCCACGCAGCTCGACGCTGCTCTGACCGCAGCCGAGGCAACCTGGCAGTCGAAATACCCCTCATGGTTCGTCGCTCCGGCGTGGGCGAGCTGATCATCGATGGCGATTGAAGCGGTAGTCCGCGAACGGCCGGCCGGTCCGCCGCCGACCGATGCGGCAGCTGAGCAGCGGCTCGACGGCCGCAGCCGGCGCGTGCACCTGACGGTGGGCAAGACCGCCGCCAGGCGGCACGACGTTCGGTTCCTGGGCGGCCTTCGGCGGACACTGGTCCCGCTGGCGCTCATCGCGGTCTGGGAGATCGGCAGCTCATCAGGCTGGTGGTCGAGTCTGATCCTGCCATCGCCCCTTGCCATCGGCAGCACGTTCGTGGCGCTGGTCAGGGATGGGACGCTTCCCCAGAACCTGGCGGTGTCGCTGCAGCGCGTGGTCATCGGAGCCGGCATCGGCATCACCACCGGCATCACCCTCGGCATCGTTTCCGGGCTGTGGCGCATCGGGGAGGAGTCATTCGACGCGATCCTCCAGATGATGCGAACCCTCCCTTACCTGGTGATGCTTCCGCTGTTCGTGATCTGGTTTGGTATCGACGAATTTCCCAAGATCCTGATCATCGCCATCGGCACCTCGATGCCGATGTATCTGAATACCTTCTCGGGAGTCCGCAATGTCGACCGGCGGCTGGTCGAGATGGCGCAGAGCTTTGGCCTCAACCGGGTGCGCTTGATTCTCACTGTCATCATCCCGGGCGCCATGCCCAGCATCCTCACCGGCCTTCGCTACTCTTTGGGAGTCGGTTGGCTGGCGCTGGTGGTGGCGGAGCAGATCAACGCGCGGGCCGGGTTGGGCTTTTTGATCAGCGACGCGCAGTCGCTGTTCCTCACCGACGTGCTGCTGGTATGCGTGGTCACTTATGCAGCGCTGGGCCTGCTGTCGGATGTGACAGCGAGGCTGCTCGAACGCCGGCTGCTGAGCTGGCGAGGGTCGTCTCAGCGATGGTGATCGCGGAGGTGTCGGTTCGTTCGGACCACGCGGTTGAGGTACGTGCTCTACGCCGGGCGTTCGGCCAGCGGGTCGTGCTCGACGGGCTTGACCTCACGATTGGTGCCTCCGAGTTCGTCGCACTCGTCGGCAAGAGCGGCGGCGGCAAGACGACGCTCTTGCGAACTCTGGCCGGCCTGGACTCGGTCGAGGGAGGCTCGGTCGATGTGCCGAAAGCCAGCTCACTTGTGTTTCAGGAGCCGAGGCTGCTGCCATGGCAGCGAGTGTGGCGAAATGTCGTCATCGGCCTGCCTCACGATGGCCGGGCCCGGGCTCTGCAGGTTCTCGCGGAGGTCGGATTATCGAGCCACGCGGACGCCTGGCCTCTGACTCTTTCGGGCGGAGAGGCGCAGCGGGTGGCCCTCGCGCGCGCCCTGATCAGGGAGCCTGAGCTGTTGCTTTTGGACGAACCCTTCGGCGCTCTCGACGCCATCACTCGAATCCAGATGCACGAGCTGGTGCGCGAGCTCCATCGACGTCATCGCCCTGCCGTGCTGCTCGTCACGCACGACGTCGACGAGGCGCTCGTGCTCGCCGATCGGGTCCTGGTCCTGCGCGATGGAAGGGTCGACGAGGAGCTCGTGACCCGGGGGCTCTACACGGACCGCTCCGACCCCGGCTTCGAGCGGGCCCGCGCCAAGCTGCTGACACTTCTGGAAGTAAGGGAGAACACATCTCGTGAGTGATCTTGGTCGAGAGCTGAGCTTCGCGTCGTTCTTGTTTCCCGAGCCTGCGGCAGGCCCGGGCCTGGTGCGCCAGGGCGAGCTGGCCGAAGAGCTGGGTTTTGACATCGTCGCCGTACCCGACCACATCGACTGGCCGCATCGCGTCGAGCAATGGACGATTCTCGCCGCCGTCGCGGCGCGCACGCGTCGCATCCAGCTGCTGCCGGCCGTATCAGCGCTCATCGTCAGGCCCCCCGCTGTGCTCGCGAAGGCCGCCTGGTCTCTCGAGCTGATCGCGCCTGGCCGCCTCATTCTGGGCATCGGCACTGGCGCCCTGCCCTCAATTCGAAGCATCGGCGAGCGCCCGTGGACCGGTCGCGAAGCTGTCGACCGCCTGCGCGAGGGCATGGAGGTCATCCGGCTGCTCTGGGCCGGCGAGCCCAAGGTGAGCTACAAGGGGACCTACTACACGCTCGATGAGGCGACGCCCCCGCCTCCGCATCATCGAAAGATCGACATCTGGGTCGGCGCCAACCGGCCATCGATGCGAAAGCTGATCGCGCAGTCGGCGGACGGCTGGTTTCCGGGCTTCAACCTGTTCGCCCCCGAGGACCTCAGACCGGCGGTGCAGCACCTTGACGAGGAGATCCTGGCGGCCGGACGGCGGCTGACAGATGTCCGCCGGGTGTTCAATGCCATCGGCAGGAAGGTGCAGCCGGCGTCAGATGGGTTCCTGATCGGTCCGCCTGAGCAATGGGTGGAGGAGCTGACCAGGGTCGTGCTGGAGTTCGGCTTCGACACCATCCTGTACGGCGATCGTGACGCGACGGTCGAGCAGCTCCGCGTCTTTGCGGAAAAGGTGATTCCCGGCGTCAGGTCGAACGTCGCCGCGGCCCGAGCCGGCGCGTCGAGGGTGCGCACGGCATAGCCGGCAACGCCGAGAATTAGGCGAATGAGCGAGCTGCGAAAAGTTTCCCCTGAGGACGCCACCGCGAACACGGAGCAGACCCACGGCATGGTTCGTCGCGCCGGGGTCTGCGAGTCCACGGTGGGTGCCAGCAAGATCTGGATGGGGGAGACGCACATGGCCCCCGGGGTGGTATCGGGCGCTCATCACCATGGCGACAACGAGACGAGCATCTACGTGCTTTCGGGCCACCCGGTGTTCATCTTCATGGCGGATGGCGTTGAGGAACGCCTGGAGACCAAACCGGGCGACTACGTTTACGTGCCGCCGTTCGTCCCGCACATCGAGTCGAACGAGCACAGTGCGGAAGAGGCGGTGGTCATCATCGCCCGCTCCTCGCAAGAGGCGATAGTCGAGAACCTCGACTCTCTCGCGCCCTGATCGCCGCCGGCCACGGCTTGCCCAAGAATCCTCGTGTGCCCCAAGGGTTGAGGTCGTCAGCCGACAGGAAGTAGCGTTAGGCGGATCGAGCTGCAAGGGAAAGTCGCCAAATATCCTGCCTGTGCCAGCCTCGTGGCTTGAAACCGTGCATTTGCTATCTTCTCGGTGTGTCAACTGGGATTCGAGTCGGGCAAGCGGCAGAGCTGCTGCGCGTCAGCCCCGATACGGTGAGGAGGCTGGTCGATGGGGGCCAGATCAAGACGGTCCGTTCGGCCGGCGGCCAGCGCCAGATCGACGGCGCCGCGCTGGCGGCCTACATGGCGGCCCAACCGCGCCCCGAGATGCCGTCAGTCGTCACCGAGTCCGCACGGAACAAGTTCTCGGGCATCGTCACGCGGGTGATCAAGGACGCGGTGGCTGCCCAGGTTGAGATCCAGGCGGGACCGTATCGGATCGTTTCTCTCATCACACGCGAATCCGTGGACGAGCTCGGATTGAAGCCTGGGGTGGTGGCAGTCGCTTCGGTAAAGGCGACCAATGTCGTCATCGAGCTACCGCGTAGCTAGGGAGGGGATCGAATGCGTCTTCGTGCCTTCTCCTGGGTGCTGTCGGCGGCGCTTCTCGCCGCTTGTGGGAGCAGCGGGACCCCGAGTGGACCTCTGAGGACCGCCTCGGTGTTTGCCGCAGCCTCGTTGACCGCCTCGTTCACGGCACTTGCCACCGCGTTTCAAACCGCTCATCCCGAAACGACTGTGCAGCTCAACTTTGCCGGCACGCCGACGCTGGTCACGCAGATCGAGCAGGGTGCGGCAGCTGACGTCTTCGCGTCCGCCGATACGACCAACATGGACAAGCTCAAGGCGGACGGCTTCACCGTGGGAACCCCGCAGGTCTTTGCGCATAACAAGCTCGAGATCGTCGTCGCGGCCGGCAATCCCAAGCACATCACAGGCCTGGCCGATCTTGCGAAACCAGGCGTCATCTACATCACGACAGGGCCGACGGTTCCGGCCGGCAAGTACGCACTGCAGATCCTGGCTTCGGCGGCAGTGAAGGTGACTCCGAAAAGCCTGGAGCCCGATGTGAGGTCGGTGGTCAGCAAGATCGAGCTGGGTGAGGCTGACGCGGGCATCGTCTATGTGACCGACGTCAAGGCCGCGGGCAGCCTGGTGACGGGCGTCCCGATCCTGGATTCCCAGAATGTGATTGC
>DASXNH010000087.1:0-11603 GCA_036495195.1 Candidatus Dormiibacterota bacterium | reverse complement strand
GGCGGACCTCATCACGGTCGACCTTGTCAACCGCGCCATGGGCATCCTGGTCAACGCCTTCCGCTACATCGTGTTCGACCTCGGTGTTGCGTTCACCGATATCGTCATCAGCGTCCTCGACCACTCGCAGCGGGTCCTGGTCCTTGTCACTCCCGAGCTGTCGTCCCTCAAGGACGTCGGCGAGCTTCTGAACATCTTCACCAACGTGTTGAACATCGTGCCCGGCCGCGTCATCCTCGCCCTCAACAACAAGGTGCCGAAGTCGGTGGTGAGCAAGGAGGACGTCGTCCGGACCCTCAAGCAGGAGCTCGCGGTGGAGATTGAGTTCGACGGGACGAAGCCGGACGAGGCGGCGGTCAAGGGCGAGATTCTCGTGCTGACCGATCCCAAGAGCGCGATGTCAAGGGGTGCGGAGCAGCTGGCCCTGCTGATCTCAGGCCAGACGGCCGCAGAAGCCAAGGGCACGACCAAGCGGGGGTTCAAGCTCGGAAAGGGCTAGTAGGTCTCGCCTGAGGGGGCAGCAGGTGGGGCCCCCGGGTTAGGTTCGACGGGCGGGGACGGTAACGGGACCCCTCGCGGTCAAAATTGTGAGGGCTTTTGATCTTGTGAACGCCTTCCCACGGAAGCCGGGAGCGGCTGGATCCCCGTGGTAATATCGGAACGTGATCGAACAAGCTGTAGTCTCACTAACCTCCGACGCTCAGTCTCGCCTCAAGGAGCTTCTCGTCAAGGAAGGCAACCCGCAGCTCGCCCTGCGTATTTTCGTGAGCGGCGGCGGCTGCTCCGGGATGCAGTACGGCATGGCGTTCGACGACACCCGCCGCGCTGACGACCTGGTGGTCGAGCAGGACGGCGTGCAGATCATCGTGGACGATTTCAGCGCCCCTTACATTCGGGGCTCAGAGATCGACTACGTCGACAGCCTCATGGGTGCGGGCTTCACGGTCCACAACCCGAACGCGGTGCACTCCTGCTCGTGCGGGACATCGTTCGACACCGGCGAGGACTCTGGCGAGGCCAAGGCTTGCGGCTGCGGCCACTGATCCACTAGGTCTCTAACAAGAGGGCGCCGGCCGAGAGGCGGCGCCCTTATCTTTTTCCAGAGATGCTCCATTCGAGGCGTTTGCGTGAGTCCGTCCTCCTCGCCCTTGGGGTGATCACCCCGCTGGGAATCCTGGCGGTCAACATCTCCGCCTTCGTGATGGCTCACCTCGCCCAGTTCCGGATCGGCATCGCGGCCCTCGCCCTGCTCAGCGGCGTGGTGCTGAACGGCCTAACCGCGTGGTGGCTCCTGCGTCTCGCCAGCCGCAGCGCCGGACCGCTGTTCGCCGAATACCGGAGGTGGGCAATCGGTGTGGCGGTGCTCATCGTTGCCTTGACGGCGGCCGGGGGCGGCTACCTCACCTACCTCGGCATGCGCGACCCGCGCCGGCTGCCGGACATGCTGTCAATGGTGGTGGCGACGATCATGCTGCTGCTGCCGCTTGCGGTAACCATTGCGGGCCGGCGGATGGCAGGCCTGGGCGGGATCATCCCCGTCGACGAGCCGTCCGGGCGAGAAAAGCGACGACGCCCGGCTCGACCGGTTGAGGCGCCGCCGCATTAGGGGATCCTCGAGCTTGGGCCCCCCATCCGGCGCTTCGCGCCACCTTCCCCGGCAAGCGGGGAAGCCAAGTAGGCCAGCCTCATCCGGCGCTCCGCGCCACCTTAGGCGGGCTCCCCATCCGGCGCTGCGCGCCACCTTCCCCGGCCAGCGGGGAAGCCAAGTAGGCCAGCCTCATCCGACGCTCCCGCGCTACCTTGGGCGGGCTCCCCATCCGGCGCTCCGCGCCACCTTCCCCGGCGAGCGGGGAAGGAAGAGCCCCCTGCACTTTGCGGGGGGCTCTTGTAAGTCGTTTCTTAGGTTGTCCGGATTACATCATGTCCGGGGACATGCCGCCCATGCCACCGCCGCCGCCGCCGCCCCGCTTGTCCTCGGGGATCTCGGTCACCATCGCCTCGGTGGTGAGCACCATCGCCGCGATCGACGCCGCGTTCTGAAGGGCCGAGCGGGTCACCTTCGCCGGGTCGACGATTCCGGCTGCGAACATGTCGACGTACTTGTCGTTGAGGGCGTCGTAACCGTGGCCTGGCTTGCCCTTGCGGACCTCCTCGACGATCACGGAACCCTCCTTGCCGGAGTTGATGCCAATCTGCCGGACCGGCTCCTCGAGCGACTTGCGAACGATGTTGACACCGGTCAGCTGGTCGTCCTTGAGTCCGAGTCCGCCGTCGAGCTTCTTCTGCGCGTTCAGCAGCACCGTGCCGCCGCCCGCGACGATTCCCTCTTCCACCGCGGCCTTGGTCGCGCTCAGCGCGTCCTCGATGCGGTGCTTCTTCTCCTTCTGCTCCACCTCGGTCGCAGCTCCGACCTTGATCACGGCGACGCCGCCGGCAAGCTTCGCGAGCCGCTCCTGCAGCTTCTCCTTGTCGAAGTCGCTGGTGGTTTCCTCGACCTGGGACTTGATCGACTTGATCCGAGCCTGGATGGCCTCGGGCTTGCCCGCGCCTTCCACGATCGTGGTGTCGTCCTTGGTGACGGTCACGCGACGAGCCTTGCCCAGCTGCTCGACCTTGGTCTGGTCCAGCTTGAGGCCGAGATCCTCGCTGATGACCTGGCCACCGGTGAGGATTGCCATGTCTTCGAGCATCGCCTTGCGGCGGTCACCGAAGCCCGGCGCCTTGACGGCGACGGCGGTGAAAGTGCCGCGCAGCTTGTTGACGACCAGGGTGGCGAGCGCCTCGCCCTCGACGTCCTCGGCGACGATCAGCAGGGGCTTACCCTGCTGGACCACGCGCTCCAAAACGGGGAGCAGGTCCTGGATGGCCGAGATCTTGCGGTCGGTGATCAGGACGAACGGCTCCTCGAGCACAGCCTCCATGCGGTCCGGGTTGGTGACCATGTAAGCCGAGCTGTAGCCGCGGTCGAACTGCATGCCTTCGACCACTTCGAGCTCGGTGGTCATCGTCTGGTTGTCTTCGACGGTGATGACGCCGTCCTTGCCAACCTTGTCCATCGCGTCGGCGATGAGGTTGCCAATCTGCTCGCTCTGGCTCGAAATCGCCGCTACGTGAGCGACATCCTCGTGGCCTTTGACGGGCACCGAAAGCCGCTTGATCTCTTCGACGACGGCCTCGACGGCCTTCTCGATTCCGACCTTCAGCTGCATCGGGTTGGCGCCCGCGGTGACGTTGCGGAAGCCTTCGTTGATCATCGTCTGCGCCAGCAGAGTGGCGGTGGTGGTGCCGTCGCCGGCCACGTCGTTGGTCTTGGTGGCCACCTCACGCAGCAGCTGCGCGCCGGTGTTCTCCATGGGGTCCTTGAGCTCGATCTCACGCACGATCGTCACGCCGTCGTTGGTGACGGTCGGGGCGCCGAACTTCTTTTCAAGGACAACGTTGCGGCCCTTGGGGCCGAGCGTGATGCGTACTGACGAGGCAACGATATCGATGCCCTTCTTCAGGGCCTGTCGCGCCTCTACGTCAAATGTGACTGACTTCGCCATATTTTGTTCTCCCTCTTACCTTTATTTCTTGCCGTTTGCGCCGACAACCGCGAGCACGTCTTTCTCGGAGACGATCAGATACTCGATGTCATCGATCTTGAATTCGTTGCCCGCGTACTTCGCGTAAAGGATCTTGTCGCCGACCTTGAGCTCCATCGGCACCTTGGTGCCGTTGTCCAGGATCCTTCCGGTGCCCACGGCCTGAACGGTGCCCTCCTGGGGCTTCTCCTTGGCGGTGTCCGGAAGCAAGATCCCGCTCTTGGTCTTCTCCTCTTTGTCGGACGGCTTGATGACTACACGATCGCCCAGCGGTTTTAGATTCATGTACGCGCCTCCTCAGGTGATTGGTTGGTGTTAGCACTCCCCATGCACGAGCGCTTAGCACTCGGGGGGTTCGACTGCTAATAGTACTACCGTGAGGAGGTGAGGACTAAACCTCCGGAGAGCCCGAGAGCTCGGCCTGGGCCTCGCGGATCACGGCTGCCGCCGCGGGGAGCTGGTCCTCGGGGACCAGGACCCGGGCGTCCGTGAAGTTGATGGCGTAGGAGTAGGCGGTGTCGCCAAAGACCTCGGCCCGGAGGCCGTTGGCCTCCAGGACGGCGGCCAGGAGATCGGCCTGCATGCGGTCGCCGCGGAAAACGACCTCCCAGCCCTTCACACCCATGGCGACGCCAAGCCTACGCGGAGCTACCAGCCCAGGGATGGCTCCACCGTGGTCGCCTGGGTGCCGTCCGCTGCCACCGCGAAGTGAGCTGCCGCCGCGATCATCGCGGCATTGTCCGTGCACAGATCCAGGGGCGGCATCGTCAGGCGCGCCCTGTCCCCCACCACCTCGACCGCCCGCCTGCGCAACAGGGTGTTCGCGGCCACCCCACCGCAAACGACGACCTCCTTGAACGAGGTTCTCGCAAGGGCCCTGTCGAGCTTCTCAAGGAGTGACTCCACGACCGATTGCTCGAACGAGGCGGCCAGATCGGCTCGCTCCTCGGGACCCGCGCCATCGCCCAGGTCGCGCAGGCGATACAGCAGTGCGGTCTTGAGGCCGCTGAAGCTGTACTCGAGCCCAGGCAGCGACGGGCGGGGCAAAGGCTGCCGCTGGGGGCGTCCGGTCCTGGCCAGCCGGTCGAGGGCCGGGCCGCCAGGGTACCCCAGGCCAAGCATCCGGGCCGCCTTGTCAAAGGCCTCGCCGGCGGCGTCGTCTCGGGTGCGGCCGATGACCTCGAAACGGCCATGCTCCGGCATCAGCACGAGGTCGGAGTGGGCGCCACTCACGACCAGCCCCAGCAAGGGCGGTTCGAGGTCGGGGCGGGCCAGCATCGCCGCATAGATGTGTCCCCAGAGGTGATTGACGCCGGTGAGCGGGCGTGACCATGCGGCCGACAGGCCTTCGGCGACGCCGACCCCCACCAGCAGGCAGCCTGCCAGGCCCGGGCCGCGGGTGACGGCCACGAGATCGAGATCCTCGCTGCTGACAGCAGCCCGTCGAAGGGTCATCTCGAGGAGATGCGGCAGGCGCTCGAGGTGGTCTCGGGCGGCGAGCTCGGGCACCACGCCGCCGAACTCCGCGTGCAGGTCAACCTGCGAGTGAATGACGTTGGCGAGGACCCTGCGGCCATCAGCCACCACCGCGACGGAGGTTTCGTCGCAGCTGGTTTCGATCGCAAGAGTTAGTTCCAAACCTGGGCCTCCCCATCCCCCGTGCTGCGCACGGGTACTTCCCCGGCAAGCGGGGAAGGCGCCTTGATTAATTCCCTTCTTTGGTGATCAGGTCGCGGCGTAGGCCGCGTACGTCGGAATCAATACGCTCAAGGTTGGTTTCGTACGCGCGGCGGAAACGCGGCGAATGGATCGAGTCCGACCACATCACGATCGCATCCTCGGCGTTGTCCGTGTAGTAGCCCTTCCGGCGTCCGATGACCTTGAAGCCGAATGCTTCGTACATCTTCATGGCGTTTTCGTTGGACGTTCGCACTTCGAGCGTCACCCATTTCGCGCCCATGTCGTAGGCCGCCTGGACCAGGCCCGCAAACAGCACGCGGCCGAAACCGCGATGTTGAAGATCGTGGCGGACGCCGATCGTGGTCACATGCGCTTCGTCGTACATGCGCCACATCCCGCCGTAGCCGGCGATGCTCGGATCGAAGTCCGGGCTTTGAGTGCCCTGCGGCTTTTCGACGGGACCCTCCTGGCGAAGGACCATGTAGTGAGCGCTCGAGCGCGACGCCAGCTCGCGGTAGTAGGCGTTGCGCGGCCACGGGGTGGAGAAGATCTCGCGCTCGATCTCCTGCACCGTGGCGATGTCGGCCTCTCGCATGAGCTCGAGAGCCAGCTGTTGTCTTATCTGAACCATCACGTCCGCGTCCAACGGTTGCGCGAAAATGCGCTCCCCAAGGCCTGCATGTACTCGAGCCTGAGACTACCATAGGCCACTTCCGAAGCTGACTCGAGCAGGCGCGAGGCGGCCGCGCCGAACGACCGCAGCTCGGCATCCGGCGCCACGGTCATGCCCGCCGCCCGAAGCAATGATTCGGTTGCCGGCCGCAGCCAACCCACCGCCTGAAGATTCGCTGGAAGGTCCTCCGGGCCGGTGAGCTGTGGCTCGGACCCTGGCACCAGGCTGTACACGCGCCCTCGGCCGGCCTCTGCGACTGCCACGACTGGACTGTCGCTCCGCGCTGCCTGGAGGTCCAGCGTTCTAAGCGGGACGATCGGGATCACCAATCCGATGGCCACGCCGAGGCCGAAGGAGACACCGACCCGCAGGCCGGTGAAGGAGCCCGGCCCGGTCGCCACGGCGATCTTGGTCAGCGTGCGGTCCGCCGTCATCGCGCGAAACCGGGCAGGCAGGTCGAAGGTGGGTCCGGATTCGTCAATCTCTTCGGCGACGACCGCGCCGTCCGGGTGGATGAGGGCCAGCGCGGACCGCGCCGACGAGGTGTCGATGACGATGATCACCGCGAGAGCTCTCTCGTCAGCCGCAAACGGCGGCGATCGCCGCCGAGATGCTCGATCGAAAGCAAGGCAGCCCCAGGTGCCTCCAGGCGATCACCCCATTCCACCACCACAGCCCCCTGGTCGAGAAGCTCCTCGAGGCCGAGGTCGGACAGGTCGGCGCCGTCCTCGAGGCGGTAAAGATCGACGTGGGCAACCTGCACAGGCCCCGGGTAGACACGCACCAGCTGAAAGGTGGGGCTGGCGACGTGAGCGGGCGAGCCCACACCACGCGTGAGTCCGCGGACGAATGTCGTCTTGCCCGCGCCGAGATCGCCCTTGAGAAGCACCAGATCGCCCTGCGCCAGCCTCTGTCCAAATTCCTCGCCGGCCGCCTCGGTCTCCGCGGGAGAGGTGGTGACTACGTCAAGCAAAGTGATCGAAGCCGCTCACGCGCAGCTGCAGTGGCATTCCGTCGCCGCCCACCACTTTGACGGCCGGGTCATCCGTCAGCACACCGAAGGGGACCAGGCCCGCGCGCCGGACCACGTCCACAGGTCCAACACACACCAGCTCTGCCTCCTCCCCACTCGTGAGCGCTTCCTCCCAAGCGGCGCCGCCGACCAGGGGGATGTCAGCGGCATTGACGATGCAGCCGGCATGCGATGCAGCGGCAAACTTCTCCATCTCTCTGAGCAGCCCATCCGAGATGTCGCCACAACACAACCCGGCCTGGTTGAGCCGGCGACCCTCGTCGAGGCGCGGCACCAGGCGCAGGGGCTTTCGCGCTTTGAGGGCCAGCGCCGCCGCGCCGAGCGGGCCTGTCACCGCGACCGCCCAGCCGGGTTTGGCCTGGGAGCGCGCCAGCGGCCTCGATACCGTGCGCCCGACGACTGTGATCGAAAGCACCGCGGGGCCGTCGACCGAGCTCATGTCGCCGCCGACTATCAGCAGCCCCGTCTCGAGAGCGAGAGCGCTCATGCCCCTGTACAGGCCGACGAAGTTCTCGACCTCCCACGACTTCGGCACAGCGACCGAGGTCAGGGCCCACGCAGGCGTCGCGCCTTTGGCGGCGAGGTCGCCCAGCGCCAACGCCAGGGCGCGCCAGCCGGCGTCCTCGGCGGTCATCCAGCCGAGTTCGAAGTGGACCCCCTCCACCGCCATATCGCAGCTGGCGACAGTGAATGAGCCGTGGTCGCTCCACACCGCCGTGTCGTCCTCGCCCGCGGTGATCTCGAATCCTTGCGTCGCGAGGAAAGGCATGATCCGTTTGAGGAGCTCGAGCTCGCCTGTCCCTTCGACCTTCACGCTTCCAGCATGGCACGCAGCCCACGGGCGGCTGCCTCTGGGTCGGGCGCTTCTCCCACCGCCCTGACGACACATGCCCGCCGCACTCCAGCGGCTGCGAGCTGCGCGATGTTCGAGGCATCGATGCCGCCGATCGCGAAGACGGGGACTGATGGGCCCACCGCGCTCGCCACTGAGGCCACACCGCTCGGTCCGATGACTGCCTTCTGCGGTTTGAGGGGCGTTGGGAACGCGGGCCCGCAGCCGATGTAGTCGGCGCCCGAGCGGATGGCGGCCAGGGCGGCGCCGGGGGTCGAGGCCGAGGCTCCGATCAGCAGGCGGTCGCCGGAGATCTGGCGAGCGGTTTCAACGCTGAGGTCGTCAGCCCCGAGGTGCACGCCATCGGCGTCGCTGAGCAGGGCGAGGTCGACGTGGTCGTTGACGACGAAAAGGGCGCCGGCGTCGCCGGTCAGCGCGCGGAGGCGGCGGGCCAGGGCCAGGAGATCGCGCCGGCCGAGGGCCTTGTGGCGGAGCTGGAGGATCTGGGCGCCTCCACGCAGGGCGGCTGCTGACACCAATTCCACGCGGCCGGGGTCCTGGTCGGGAGTGATGACGTAGAGGTGGGCGGCGAGGAGGCGGGCCTGAAACGGGTTTGGCGTGGCCCGGTAAATCTACCGAACGGGTGTGAGTGGCGGGGCGACGTCCCCTCCGGCGCCTTCGGCGCCACCTCCCCGGCGAGCGGGGAGGACAAAATGTCGGCGGCCCGGTGGTGAGGCGAGCGGGGAGGAGACGCTGGTGGTGGGGGGACCGTCCCCTCCGGCGCCTTCGGCGCCATCTCCCCGGCTAGCGGGGAGGAGAACGCTGGGCTAATCGCCGACCCAGCCATCTCCACGCTGGTGGTGATGCGACGTCCCCTCCGGCGCCTTCGGCGCCACCTCCCCGGCGAGCGGGGAGGGCCAACCACGACGTCCGCTCCGGCGCCTGCGGCGCCACCTCCCCGGCTAGCGGGGAGGATAAAACGGGAGGCCGCCTCCCCGGCTAGCGGGGAGGACTACGCGCTCTCTTGGACTTCTTCCGGGTCGTTGATCCGGATCGGGTTTCTCAGGCGTAGGACTCGGTCCTGGACCTCGAAGAGGACGTCCATCATCGGGACCACCCGGTAGCGGATGCGGAGCGGGTCCGTCCGGACGTCGGCCGGCGCGGGCCGGGCCAGGACCAGCTCGATCAGCGCTCCCGCGCGCTCCCGCAGGCGGGCCGGAACCCGATCAATCCCTTGCAGGTTGAGCTCCTCCAGGGAGAACATGAGTTCGTCGATCGCCCGGATGATCGCTGTCAGCCGCTCGGTCTCGCTGCGCTGGCTGCTGCGCGCCAGGCCGGCGCCCTCGATCTCCCGGTTGACGTCGGCGATTTGAGCCATTCGAGTTCAAAATGCTGCCGACCTGCGCTTGCAAAACGCTTTCAGCGCACCCCGGTTGGTGAAAACTCGGGAACAAACCTGTGGAGAACGCCCCCCGGCAGGCTTAGAGGAGGATCTGGCGGAGCTTCTCCCTGAAGGCGGCGGGGGCGGTGTCCTTGTCGCAGCACACCTTGACCAGGCGCTTCAGGCTGGCCTGGAACTCGTACTGGTCCTCGCACGGAGGACATCCCTCGAGGTGCAGCTTCAGCTCCAAAACCTCGGTGTTGTTCAGCTCGCGGTCGAGGTACCGGTCGAGCTTGTCCACACAGTCGTTGCAGTTCATGGCTGGGGCACCTGGTGGGCGCCGTTGCCGTGGACGATACCGGATTCGACGGCATAGTCATAGAGGGATCTTTGAAGCTGCTGGCGGGCACGGTGCAGGCGCGACATCACCGTCCCGATAGGCACGCCCAGGGTCTGGGCCGCGTCCTTGTACGAAAAGCCTTCGACGTCGACCAGGAGCACCACCTCGCGGTGGAGTGGCGGGAGCTTCTCGACCGCTTCGACGACCTCGGAAGCGGCGAGCTTGTCGAGCACGTCTGCCTCCGGCTTGGCGCCTTCGTCGCGCAGCTTGTCGTAAAGGACGAACTCACCGACATCGTCCAGGCTGACGTCCTCTTTCCGGGATCCCTTGAAGCGGTCCCAGAACAGGTTGCGCATGATCGCGAACAGCCAGGCCTTCATGTTCGTGCCGGGCTGGTAGCTGTGCTGGTAACGCAGGGCGCGGAGATAGGCCTCCTGCACCAGGTCCTGTGCCTGATCAGGGTCACGGGTCAGGCGAAGGGCGCCGCGGTACAGCACGTCCAGATGAGTCAATGCCTCTTCCGCAAACGCAGTGCGCGCCGGACTTTCCGCCATTAGAAGTGCCAGTTTACGTACACCTGCCTTGCGACATTTGAAATCGCAAGGAGGCGCTTCCTTATTCCGAGTAGCGCCTTTCCACTCGGGGCCCGATCGATGTGAGCACCTCCCACGAGATCGTTTCGGACCACTCGGCCACCTGCTCGGCCGTGATGTGATCGGCCGCATCGTGGCCGATCAGAGTGACGGCGTCGCCCACCTGGAGGCTCGGCACGTTGGAGGCGTCGACGGTGATCGCGTCCATGCTCGCGACTCCGATCACCGGTGCGCGATGGCCGCGGATCAGCACGTGGCCGCGATTCGATCGCGCGCGGTGGACGCCATCCGCATACCCGATCGCGATGGTGGCCACGAGGGTCCTGGCGGTGGCGCGCCACGTGGCTCCGTAACCGACTGTATCTCCCGGCGCGACAGTCTTGAGGTGAGTCACCACCGACCGCAGGCTGAGGGCGGGCCTGGTGCCTGGCCATTCACATCCGTAGAGAGCGATGCCGGTGCGGACCGCGTCCAACGCAAACCCCGGAAACCTGCGTGCGCCGGCGGAGTTGCATGCATGCCGCAGGCCCGGTTCGACCTCGAATGTCCCCACCGCCGCGGTGAAGCGATCGAACTGCTTGCGGGTCATCGCCTCGTCCGAGTCGGCGGACGCGAAGTGCGTCCACGTGCCGGCGAGGCGCAGCGACGGCGCCTGGTCGATGAACTTTGCCAGCGCAGCCGCCTCGTCCGGGCGACAGCCAAACCGTCCCATTCCGGTGTCGATCTTCAGATGCACCGGGACCACCTCGTTGCGATCGCCCAGGGCCTTCGCGAACTCGAGGCTCGAGATCCCGATGCTGCAGCCGCTCGCGGCGGCAGCGCCCGCATGTCCCGGGGGCAAGCCGCCCATGATCAGAACACGCTCTGGTTTGACCAGGCCGGTGAGCTCGTCGGCTTCCTCCAGGGTGGCCACCGCCAGCCCCCAGGCCCCGCCGTTCAACGCCGCGCGGGCCACCCGCTGCGCGCCATGCCCGTACCCATTGGCCTTGACGACCGCGAAGAGCTTGGTGCCCCTGGGCAGGTGCGCGATTATCGTGGCGGTGTTGGCGCGGACCGCGTCGAGGTCGATCTCGACCCAACGGAGGGCGGTGGTCAGAGCCCGCCCTGCCGCAACACGTTCATCACGACCGGGATCTCGAGCAGCAGGTCGCTGGCGAGAAGCCCGGATTCCCCCAGTCGCTGCGACAGCCGTCTGCCCGCCGCGGCGTGGATGTAGACACCGGTGACCGCGGCCTCGTATGGGCTCGACCCCTGCGCGAGCAATCCCCCGATGATTCCAGACAGCACGTCTCCGGTGCCGCCGGTGGCGAGTGCCGGGATCTCATGAGGGTCCTCGCTGGTGCGGCCGTCAGGATGCGCGACGATCGTCCTGGCCCCCTTCAGCACGACGACGGCCCCCCACTCCTTCGCCGCCTTGCGCGCAGTGCCGACCCGATCCGCGGCGATGGCCTCGACGCTCTTGCCGGTGAGCCGCGCCATCTCTCCGG
>DASXNH010000086.1:0-6472 GCA_036495195.1 Candidatus Dormiibacterota bacterium | reverse complement strand
TCCTGATGACCCTCCCTCCGGATTTCAACCTCTGGTGGTTCGCCGCCTACCTCGCGTTGATGGGTGCGGGAATGGGCTTCTTCAGTGCCCCCAACACCTCCCAGATCATGAGCTCCGTGCCCGCGGAGCAGCGGGGAGCGGCGGCGGGAGTGCGCTCGATGGTGCTCAACGCCGGCATGACCGGCAGCACTGCCATCTTCTTCACCATCGTCATCGCGAGCCTGTCGCAGAACCTTGGACCGGCCCTACAGGCTGGTTCCATCCATGCCGGCTTGCCCGCCCCACTTGCGCACGGGATCGCCTCTCTACCACCGGGCGCCGCGATTTTCGCGGCCATGCTTGGATACGACCCGATATCGCATCTCATCCCGGCAAACGCGCTCGCAGCCCTGCCGCCTGGCCTCGCAGCCCGCGTCAGCGATCCCCACTTCTTTGCGGGGCTTTTGGCCCAGCCGTTCGTGACCGGAATCCGCGTCGCGTTGCTGGCGTGCGTCGCGATGTGCATCATCGCTGGCGTGACGTCGGCGCTTCGCGGCTCAGCCCGCGGGCGGCATCCAGCCGTGCAACCTGGGGTTGGTGACATTGCCGTCGTGGGCGAACCGATGACACAGGCGAGGTGATGGCGTGCGATTGAGGTGGTACGGACAGTCGGCGTTCTCGCTCGCCGCCGTGGGCGACTCGGTATTCATCGACCCCTTCGGAGACATGAAGGCGGCGCAAGGCCGAGGCATGACCTGGAACTATCCCGCGATCACGGGAGCCGTCGCGGATCTCCTCCTCGTCACTCATGAGCACGCGGATCACAACGCGGTCCAGGTGGTTGCCGGCGTCAAGCAGACGGTCCGCTCCTCCGCGGGCACAAAGAGAGGCGCTAACGTGATCTATGTGTTCGAGCTGGGCGGCGTCCGCGTCTGCCATATGGGTGACTTCGGCCAGGCAGAGCTGCGGCCAGAGCAGCGAATGGCGATCGGCAAAGTCGATTTGCTCTTCGTCCCTGTTGGCGGGCTGGCCACCATCGACGGCCGTGCAGCGGCCGAGCTGGTCGAGCTGCTCGAGCCAACGTGGGTCGTCCCGATGCACTACCGAACGCCGGCGATCTCGTTCCTCGAACCGATTGATGGGTTTCTCAACGCTGTAAAGGGCGAGGTCGTCGCCCTGGGTCGGGCCACCTTCGACACGAGCGATGTCGCGCCAGAGGGTGGGCGGATGATCGTTGTTCCGGCTCCTCCCTCGTAAACGCGTCAACGATGGACGCGCGTGCCGCCGACATCGGCGAGGGCAACCGAGCGGTCGACTTGGTACTTGGTTGGGCGCCGTTCGTAGTGGTGCTCGTGGCATACGAGCTGATGCGGGATCTCGCTTCGAGGCTAGGCGTGCCGCCTCACAACCTGGCCGGAGTCGAGCGCGCGCTCTTCGGCGGATACGAGCCAACTCTCGTCCTGCAGGCAGCCATCGCGAAACTGGGCGATGCCGACCTCATCGACGACGCGGGCAGCCTGGTGTACTCGGCACACTTCCTTTTGCCCGTGGTCATCGGCGCCTGGCTCTGGACCAGGAATCGGGTTGAGTTTCACCGCTTCGGCCTGTCTCTGGTCGTGCTTTGCGCCCTTGCTTTTCTGACCTATGTGGTGGCGCCGACGGCGCCGCCCTGGCTGGCCCAGCCGCAATCCGTTCAGCACCTCATGCAGGACGCAGTGCTGCGATCGGGGCTGCCGTCGGGTTTGACGTGGCTTTATTCACACCATGACTACAACCTCTACGCCGCCTTCCCCTCCCTGCACGCTGGATTCCCCGTGCTGGCCGCGGCGGCGGCATGGAGAAGGAACACGATCGTAGGGATCATCCTCGCGATCTGGGCGATCGTCGTTTGGGTCACAGTGGTGTATCTAGGCGAGCACTACGTCGCCGACGTCGTCGGTGGGATCCTTTACGCGGTGGTTGCACTCGCCATCGTGTCACTGCTGTCGCGGAACAGAGGGCGCGTCCTGGTGGCTGCGCAATGAGTAGCCTTTGACGGTGTGAGCGCTGACCAGCCGGGCTCGGTAGACGAAGATTTTCACCTGGGCGCCGCCGTCCATTCGAGCGACGGCAGGGAGATCGGCACGCTCTCTCGTCTGATCGTCGGCAAGGATGACCTGAGGCTCAAGGCCTTTGTGGTGAAAGAGAACCGGCGATTCTCGGGCCATTTGCTTTCTCCTGGATCATGGTTGCTCGCCGACGAGGCGATCGTGCCCCGCGGCGAGGTCAGCTCCGTATCGCGCGACCACGTCGTTCTGAAGCTAACGGCGAACAACGTGCGCAACCTTCCGGCGTATCTCAGTTATCGATATGGGGATGAGACCGCCACTCAAGGCTTGACCGAAGAGGCCATCAGCGCGTTGTCGGCCTCCCCGGCGATACCGTCTTCGCTGGAGCAGGTCGCGAACAAGGGAGCCGACGAGCTGGAGATCGAGGGCGGTGAGAACGTCATGCTGGGCCACACCGGCAAACGGCTCGGCACCGTGAAGGACGTACTCTTCGACGACTCAGAGCTGGTCGGAGTGGTGATCCTGCCCGATGGAGTTTTCAAGCAGGAAGTCATCCTGCCGCGTCGATTTCTGCAGCGGAGCGACGACCTCGCACTGTTCGCTGGGCTGACCGATGACGACGTGGAGCAGCTGAAACCGTTCGAGCCGGCCGGCTAGCCCTCCCCGCTCACGCGCTTCCGGCGACCACCTCTGTGTGAATGGCCGTCTCGACCATCGATAGAAATGTGTTGCAGCTCATGCAGCCGAGCTGCCTACGCCGCATAAGATGCGTGCCGCCCGCCGAGCGCTTGAGGGCCATCGTGTCAACGCTCCGCAAGGTTCTGGTCGCCTGGCAGCGTGGGCAGAATCCGACCTCCGTCCCGGCGCTCACCGCGGGGTCACGGCGACCGGGCTGCGATCCACTATCAGATCGATCAGGCCCCACTCCTTGGCCTGCTCCGGGGTCATGAAGAAGTCGCGTTCCATGTTCCGTTCGACGTCCTCGAGGGGACGCCCGCAGTGCTTGGCATAGAGAGAGGCCAGCTGCTGTCGCTGACGCAGGATTTCCTGGGCGTGAATCTGGATGTCGGTGGCCTGTCCCTGGATGCCCTGCGTGAACGGCTGGTGGATGAGGATCTGCGCATGCGGCAATGACATTCGCATTCCGGGGTCGCCGCCGGCAAGCAGGATCGAGGCGCCGCTGGCCGCGAGGCCGGTGCACAACGTCCCCACCTTGTTCGCAACGTACTGCATGGCGTCGTAAATCGACAGCGATGCCGTCAGTGAGCCACCGGGACTGTTGATGTAAATCTGGACGTCACGCTCTGGCGCCTCGTTCTCGAGGAACAAAAGCTGCGCGGTGACAGTGCTTGCGAGTTCGTCATCGATGGGACCTCGAACGAAGATGACCCCGTCTTTCAGGAGGCGGGAGTAGATGTCGTAGGCTCGCTCGCCTCTTCCATCGTTGGTGATGACTGTCGGAATCAGGGTCATCGGGCTAGCTCCTTGGTTCAAAGCCGATTCGCGGTCGAGCTCTCGGCGGCGGGTTGGCCATCGCCATGTATGCGCTGAAGTCGGCGACGCTCCGCAGCGCATCCATCGGCAGGCCGGCGGTGGCGAGACGGAGCTTCACCGGTGGGTCCTCGGGCCAGGCCCGCTGCTCGCTGTCCGAGCCCAGAAGCCGCGCCAGCTCGGCGTACATGTCAGCGGGACGCATTCCGAGCGCATGGGCCACCGCCAGAAGACGATCTGTCGAGACCTCCTTGCGGCCGCGTTCGACCTCGGACAGGTGCGCCGGCGAGAGGCCGGCTTCGGCTGCGATCTCCGTCAAGGTCCGGCGCAACGCTTCGCGGCGGCCGCGCAGAACGGCTCCGAGCGCGGCGTGCACGGTTTGGGCGGATTCGCTGTAGGCGAACTTCATTCCTTGTAAGTGAATCGTACCAGCACGTCCGGCCGCTTGGGAGGTGCTTACGGAGCCGGACGGACGGCCGGTAAGTAGAACCAGCCGCAGCTCTACGAGGCTGGGTTGATCCAGCGCGCGGCGATGGTCGCCAGGTCAGCAGGTCGAATGTTCACCTTCACGACATATTCCTTCGCTCCCAGGCCGAGACACCTCTTGACGTAGGCGCTGTCGTCGTAGTTCGAAAGCATCACCACCGGGATCCGGCGCATCGCCGCGTCAGCCACCAGACGCTCCAGGACCTCGATTCCATCCATGTGAGGCATCCTGATGTCGAGGAAGATCAGCGCGGGCGCTGAGGCCGCGGCAGTCTCCAAGCCGGTGGGGCCGTCCTTCGCGACGAGGACGTTGTAGCCACCACGAGCAAGCGCCAGTCGATACATCTCGGCGACGATCGCATCGTCATCGACGACCAGGACAGTCGCGCTCATGAGCTGGAGCTTTCGGCACCAGGACGTTCGAGCCGCAGGCGGAAAACGCTTCCTTCGCCTGGCTCGCTGCGCACGAGACCGAGCTCGCCGCCCATGGTCTCGGCCAGCCGCCGCCCTATGTACAGGCCGAGACCGGCGCCTGGAACCGATCCATTCTCGCCGTCGTCGATTCTTACGAACTCGTCGAAGATGGCGGCGTGATGCGATGCCGGAATGCCCCGGCCGTCGTCATGCACATCGACCGACACGAACGCATCAGCGGCCGCGATGCGAACCTCGACATGGGGCGTCCCGCGACTGTAAGCGATAGCGTTGTTGATCAGGTTGTCCAGGATCCGGCTGGCGTGCTCCGGATTTCCCAGGGCGTGCACAGCGCCGGCCGGCAGCACCGCTGTCACGGTGCCGCCCGACAGTTGCGCAAAGGGTTGGGCGCGCGCCACCGCCTGCGCCGCGCCTTCCGCGATGTCGAAGGCCTCACGCTCCGCTCCGATCGAACCACTCTGCACGCGCGCGGCCACGAGTAGCGCGTCGACGAGTTTTGCCAGCTCGCGGGCCTTCTCCTCGATGACTGCGAGGGCCCTGTCAGTGTCCTTTCGATCATCGAGGCCTCCCGACTGCAAGATGGACGTGTAGCCGCTGATGACAGTCACGGGCGTGCGAAGCTCGTGAGCCGCCATGTTGAGAAACTGGGTTTTCGCGGCGCTCGCCAGCTCGAGGTCTTCGAAAAGTCGCGCGTTGCGCAGGGCAAGCATGGCCGCGTTGCCCATCAGCTCGATCATGCTGATATCGTCGGCGGTATAGGGTCGGTCGCCCTCGCGTGACACCACGAGGAGGCCGGCCGGCTGGCCCTTGGCCATGAGCGGGAGGTTCGCGGTGTGCGCCATCATACTGAGCGCGTCGCGGAACTCCGGCGCAGCACGGTCGACGTCGAGCCGGCCGCCAAC
The DNA here is from genome assembly GCA_036495195.1 of Candidatus Dormiibacterota bacterium. Taxonomy (GTDB): domain Bacteria; phylum Chloroflexota; class Dormibacteria; order Dormibacterales; family Dormibacteraceae; genus Palsa-872. The sequence continues at coordinate 1,131 of DASXNH010000086.1, read as the reverse complement.
CACCGGCCGGCGTGTTTCGAGGGCGCGTTTGACCAGCGGCTGCTTTTCCAGGTAGTCGAGGGGATACCGCCGACCAACCCACTTCAACTCTCCGGACCGCGCGTACGTCGCTTCGATCACCAGCTCATCGGCCTCGAGGCTCGAGAGCGTCGCACGGTCCGCCTCGACCGCGTCCAGGGTATTGCTGAGCAGCAGCTGCACCACCTCCCGCGCCGACAGCGAGCTGGCGAATGCCATCGCGAGGTCGAGTGTGAGCTGCAGGCGGCGAGCCGAGTCGCGCGCATCCCGCAAGAGCTCAGCGCGGTGCATCGCCAGGGCGACGAGCCTCCCAAACTCACCGATGAGGCGCCGCTCAGCCTCGGTGAACGGCGCCGCGCTGTGTTTCACGAGCACCAGAACCCCAAGCGACGTGCGTCCGTCCGCGATGTGGCCCGGGACTGTGAAGGGCACAGCGCGAACAGCGTGGATGCCGTCTGGCTGAAGCTCCGGTGTGAGCACAATCACGTCGCTGGGCAAGGTCATCTCGATCGGCTCGCCCGATCTCGCCGTTCGAGCCGCCAAGCTGTCCTCGTCGATAGGGCTGGTCGAATGCAGGAACCGGTCGGCGTTGGACGCGGCGAGCTTCAGCATGGCCGGCTCATCGCTGGCCATCACACATAGCGCGACGTCCACATCGGTCAGGAGCTTGCCCGCTTGCTCAACGATCTGCGAGGGCATGGAGCTGAAGTCGATTGGCCGCCAGATCGCATTCATGGACTCGAGCAACGCTTCCAGACGCTGACGGGACGAGACGGCCTCGCCCAGCTCCTCGGCGAGCACGACGATCCTGTCCGGCCCCAGACGGATCGCGTCGATGCTCCAGGCAGCTCCTCCGGGCAGCATGCCCCGGAGATTCATGGGCATGGTCTCGTCGCCCGGGGTGGCCAGCAGCTGCTCGATGATCGATGTGCTGACGTGCGGAAAGACTTCGGAGACTGGCAGGCCGATCGCGTGGTGACCGCCGATGGCGGCCTGCGCCGACGCTGCGTGGTTCACGTAGGCGACGCAGATTCCGTCTTCAGTGCGCTCGAACGCCGCAACCGAGAAGGCGGCGGAGTCCAGCAGCCGGGCGATGTGGCGGACGCCACCCGC
>DASXNH010000085.1:0-10952 GCA_036495195.1 Candidatus Dormiibacterota bacterium | reverse complement strand
CAAAGGATCTCGCTGTCGTAGTGCTCTCGAACACTCCAGCTTCGACCCGCATGGAAGAGGCTTATGAGCTCGGCATTCGAGCGTGGCTCATCAAAAGCGCAACCACACCCGCCCAGCTGTCAGGAATCGTCCGGGCGATCTTGTCGTAAAGCCGGCAAGACAACTCCAGGCGCTGCCTGAGGCGGCCAGCTAGTCTGGATTTCTCCCCCGTCAGGCCGGGGTCACGAACGCGATCAGCTGCACGACTCGCCAGATGAACAGCGCCGCGCACCCGATTCGGATCAGCATCCCGAACCAGCCCCACCGCCCAACGAACCAGAAGACCAGGCCCAGGACTCCGAGGTAGGCTAAGTTGCCGATCCAGAAACCGGTCATGAAAGAAGAGTCGTTGGTACTCATGGTTCAACGTTCTTGACGGTGACCGCCCGTGGAAATTGCATTACCGCGACGCGGCTGAGATCAGCAAGCCCGCAATCGAGCGTCAAGTCCGCAGCGTTCAGGGTCATCCCGAATTGAGATCAACGGCTCCAGGATCGGCAGTGCGATCGAGGCGGTCGACCAATCGAACCCGCGTCGCTGGGCCGGTGGGGTGGCGCCACGCGGAAGCTATATGGAATTAACGGACCCGCAACCTGGGTATGCCTTCTGTATGAGCAGCACCTACAACGACTTCAATCGCACCCTGATCGACCACCTTCGCGCCCACCAGGGCAAGGCGCCGGACGGGCCTTTTAAGGACCGCACCCTGGTGATCCTCACCAGCAAAGGGGCCAAGTCAGGCGCGGTGCATGAGAGCCCGATCGTCTACTCGCGCGACGGCGACAAGTACGTGATCGTCGCCTCCAAGGGAGGCGCCCCGACCAACCCGAGCTGGTACCACAACCTCAAGGCCCACCCCGAGGTCACGGTCGAGATCGGCGGCGAGAAGTTCAAGGCACGCGCACGCGAAGCGAGCGGGGACGAGTACGAGCGCCTCTACCAGAACCACGCCAGTCACATGCCCGCCTTCAACGAGTACCGGACAAAGACGACGCGCCACATCCCCGTGATGGTGTTGGAGCGGATAGATTCCAATTAGTCGGTAGCAACCCGGTGCAAACCGGTTAACCTTCGGCCCGGTGCCGATTTGAACCATCTGTGGCAGCGCTTCCTGCTGGCCAGCTCCCTGATCGTCGGCCTCTTCATCGGGGTGGCGACCACGGTGTTCGGCTACAGCAACCTCGCGACGGTGGACGTCCACTGGTCGGTTCTCCATCTCAACGGCGTCCCCCTATGGACCGTTGCGGTGGTGCCCCTGGCCCTCTTCCTCATCGCCGGCACTCTTTATCACTGGATGGACGGCCTCCACCACTTCACCGAGCACATGCGCCACCGCCGCCGTGTGCACGAGCTCGAGGCCGAGGTCGCATCGTTGCGGGCGCACGTCGACCAGCTGCTGGAGATGCCCGACCATTCGACCTCGAAGCTCCCCGAGAGGATCAACCCAACCGCTTCCCTGCCACCCGCGACCAACGGAACCACCGAGGTCTCGGAGGCCGAGATCGAGCCGATGCCCGTCCCGAGTAGCAGGAAATCTCGATCTGCCCAGCGCAAGCGCATGGCGGATGAGATGGCGGAGCCCGCGCCCACCACGACCGGGAGCGACGGGTCCCCTGATGACGCCAGGCCCGCGACAGCGGAAGATCCCGTAGAGCGGGAGTCCTAGACCAGGTGCCAAACCGACGCCGCGCCGGTCGCCTTGTCGTTCCTTCGCAACGTCCGCCCGCGGACAAGATGCTGCTCGAGCGCAGCACCATCGAGGAGCTCGCCCACCATGCGGACCCATGGCGCGTGCTGCGCATCCTCTCCGAGTTTGTCGAGGGCTTTGACGCCCTCAACGATGTGGGGCCGGCGGTCACCGTCTTCGGCTCCGCCCGTGCGACGACCGACGACCCCTACTACGCCGCCGGCCGGGCCCTTGGCGCCGCCCTGGCCCGCCGCGGTTTTGCTGTGATCACTGGCGGAGGTCCGGGCATCATGGAGGCGGTCAACCGCGGCTGCCAGGAGGGGGGCGGCCTTTCGGTCGGATGCAACATCGAGCTGCCCAGCGAGCAAGAGCTCAACGCCTATGTCGACCTGGGGGTCGAGTTCAGATACTTCTTCGTCCGCAAGAACATGTTCGTGAAGTACGCGCGCGGCTTCGTGATCTTTCCAGGCGGCTTCGGCACCCTGGATGAGCTCTTCGAATCGCTGACCCTCGCGCAGACCGGCAAGATCGAGCACTTTCCGATCGTGCTTTTCGGCACCGAGTACTGGAGCGGCCTTCTTGACTGGATGCGCAAGGTTGTCCTCGGCCGCAGAGCCATCTCGCCTGAGGACATGGACCTCATGACTCTGACCGACGACCCCGAGGAAGCCGCCGCCATGGCCACTCGCCCGCTTCCGGTCGGCGTCGACGAACCGCGAGAGGACCCCGGCGACCCAGACGTCAAGGCGTCGCGATAGCCGCGGAACTCCCGACCGACTTCTTCTTTCTCACCGACGGGGGCCAGACCGCAGACTCTGTCGCGGCACGAGTCGCCCGCTTCCTCGATGACGCCACGAAAACTATCGACATTGCCATCTACGATCTCAGGCTCGAGGCGGCGCCGGCGGCCACGGTTCTCGCAGCGTTTGACGCGGCGATGAAGCGTGGCGTTTCAGTGCGTTTGATGTTCAACCACGACCATCCAGACACGATTCCCGTGCCGCCGCCGGCCCAGGTCGATTGGGCCTTCATCGATCAATTGAAGGCGATGGGGATCGCGACCAAGCCGGTGGAGGGCGTGCCCGACCTGATGCACCACAAGTACGTGGTACGCGATGCCGCCACGCCGGAGGCGGCCGTCCTCACTGGCTCGATGAACTGGACGAACGACTCCTTCACACGTGAGGAGAACGTGTCGTTCATCATTGTTTCGGCGGCTGTCGCTGCCGATTACACGCGAAACTTCGAGGAGCTCTGGCAGCACCCTGTGGTGGCGACATCCGGTCGATTTACGACTCAGTGGTCGGCACTCGCCGACTCGACGAGGCTGCGCACCTACTTCTGCCCCGGCCGTGGATTGAAGCTGTCGCACGCGATCGCCAAGTCGATTTCTGCCGCGAAGGTGAGACTGAGAATCTGCTCGCCCGTCATCACGTCCGGCCCAATCCTTGGCGCCCTGGGCGATGCCTGCCTGCATGGCCAGGCGGATATCTCCGGTGTCTACGATGCGACTCAGATGGATGAGGTGCAGCGCCAGTGGGCAACCCAGGCCACAGCTTCGTGGAAGACAGCGGCATTTCAAAGCATCGTGCAGGCTGTGCACTTCGGCTCCAAACGCTCGATCCCTTACTCGAAAGGCTCGGTGCACGACTTCATGCATGCCAAGGTCCTGGTCGCCGATGACTTCGTCTACGCCGGCAGCTTCAACCTCTCGCACAGCGGCGAGCAGAACGCGGAGAACGTCGTGCAGTTCGAGAGCCCGCAAATCGCAAACCTCTGCGCTGCATACATCGACGCCGTCGCGGCCCGATACGGTGGCCGCGCGCTGATAGGAAGCTAAGCATCCCCAGGTCGCGGTTCCTCTGGGGCGGGGCGCTCATCGCCGCACTTGCTGTCGGGGCAGTGCTGCTTGTATTGCCACGCTTGCAACCAACGACTGGCACCCTTCTGGTCATCGGATCCGGAAAAACAGCAGGCTCGATCGCCCCGGTGACGATTGAGCTTCACAACAGCGCGGGATGGACGGCGCTCGGCCAGGTATCGGGCGCGGTGCCTGCCGCGCCGGATCAGCGCGAGCTGCTGGCGCTGCCGGTCGCGATCGGCTCGTATGACGCGCTCCGTGTCGGTCCGGACCAGACCTCCGTGCCGGTGGTGGTGACGAAAGGCCAGGTCGAGCCGGTCCTCCTCGGCTTCGAAGCCGGACATCTGCTGCCTGGCGCGGCGTATGCGGGCAACGACCAGGTGAACCTCGGCCTCGGTGAGCTGTCGGGCAAGTTCGTCGCGATGCCTTCTTTCAGCCTCCTGGATCAGCAGGGCCGCGCATTCGATAGCACCACGACCGCGGGCAGCGACCTCGTCATCGCTGCTTTTCACACGACGTGCCACCAGACCTGCCCGCTGTACACAGCGCTGTTCTTCCAACTGCAGAAGCAGCTGCCGCCGGGCGTGGTGCTGGCAGAGGTGACCACGGATCCCGGCACCGATACACCTGCCGTCCTCGACACGTATCGGCGAACGATTGGCGCCAGCTGGACATTCGCCACCGCCTCGGCGGGCGCACTCGCCGCCTTCTGGAAACCGTTCGACGTTCAGCTCGCAACCGGCGACAGCCACGTGTCGACGCTGGCTCTGGTCGACCGGCATGGTTACGTACGTCTCGTCTATCGCGGCGTGCCTGATGTCGGCAACGACATCGGCGCGCCACTCGTCAGCACCCTGGGCGCCGAAGGGCTCAGAGAGCTGGCTTCGCATGGCGATGGATGGGGAGCACCGAGCGTGCTGCAGTCGTTGCTTACGATCACGGGACCCGAGCAGGTGGCACCCGGCGGGGGAGGCCGCGCTCCAGGCTTCACCCTCACCACCACCGACGGCATCAAGGTCTCCCTCGCCGATCTTGCCGGCGAGCCCCTCGTTATCAATTTCTGGGCGAGCTACTGCCCGCCGTGCAAGGCGGAGATGCCTTTGCTTCAAAGGCGCGTCGCGGCCTCGAGCAAGGTTCGCCTCGTGCTGATCAACGAAGGTGACAGCGCCCAGAGCGCGCTGGCGTTCCTGAACGCAAACGGAATACAGCTCCGCTCGCTCCTCGACTCGAACCTCGCGGTTGGTCGAGCGTACGGCGTGGTGCCTCTTCCAACCACCGTCTTTGTGCGCGCCGACGGCTCGATCGCGGGAAGGCAGATCGGTGAGCTGGACGACCGCGTCCTGGCCGCGTGGCTCTCGACTTTGACCACTCAGTAGACTTCCCGTTGGTGTCTGGGGAGGGCCTTTTTCGCCGGCTCGCGGTGGTGACCGCCCTCTTTGCATATCTACAGATCGCGCTCGGCGGTGTCGTGCGCGTCTCCGGCTCCGGGCTCGGATGTCCCGACTGGCCGCTCTGCAACGGGCGTCCCTACCCGCCGGCGAACATCCACTCGATCATCGAGTACTCGCATCGCGCGGTCGGCAGCGTGACCGGCGTCTTGATCATCGCCACGGTGGTGATGGCATGGATCGTATTTCGAAGGCGTCGCCGCCTGGTGGCATGGCTGGCCAGCGCATCGCTGATCGGCGTGGTGGGCGAGGGGATTCTTGGCGGCATCGTCGTGGCCAAGGAGCTTTCGCCATGGCTCGTCGTGGTGCACCTCGGACTGGCGATGATGATCATCGGGTTCCTCGTCGCCACCGCAATCGCGGCGCTGCCGGCGTCGAACGGCGTGCCCGACCCGAACTTCCGGCGGCTCGCCATCGTGGCGACGGCAGCGACCTACCTGATGATGCTCACCGGGTCGACAGTCGTCGCGAGCGGCGCTGACGAGAGCTGTAACTCGTGGCCGTTGTGCGGCGGCGGGTTGGCTCTCGATTTCACGGGCGCCAACGCCTTCACCATGCTGCATCGAGGGACCGTGCTGGTCGTCGGGCTTCTCCTTCTCCATGTTTTGTCGAGCGCCTTTTTGCGGTGGCGGAACGTGCAAGGCATGGGGCCGACTGCGATCGCGGCGATCGTGGCCCTTGTCATGCAGGTCGGCGTCGGTGCGGGATCCGCGATCACCGGCAACGCTGTTTTCGATGGCCTGCACGTGGCTCTCGCCACACTCGTGTGGTCGGCCGTGCTGGCGACCACGCTTCTTACACTCCAACGGGCCGATCGGGGTGTCGAGCTGTCACGCCTCGAAGTCGGCCGGACATCCGCATGAGCGCGGTCACCGCGCATGATGCCGGCGTGCTGGAGGTGTTGCGCGATTACCTGAGCCTGCTCAAGCTGCGGATCGTCGTGCTGCTCGACGCGACGGCGGTCGGCGTCATGATCCCGGCAACCCACGGGCATCCGCGCCTGGTGCCGGTGCTGGCGGTGCTCGCCGGCGGCACGCTCGCAGCCGGCGGCGCCCATGCGATCAATTGCTGGTTCGATCGCGATATCGATGCAGAGATGAACCGCACGCGCCGGCGTCCGCTTCCCGGTGGACGCATCCCTCCGTGGCACGCGCTCGGGCTCGGCATCGTGCTCAACGCGCTGGCCTTTGCGGTCCTGTGGTGGGGAGCCAACCTGCTGGCCGCCTGCCTCGCGATCCTGGGCACGGTGATCTACGTTTTCGTCTACACGGTCTGGCTCAAGCGAACGACTCCGCAGAACATCGTCATCGGCGGCGCGGCCGGAGCGATTCCGCCGCTGGTCGGTTGGGCCGCGGCCACCGGCCGGCTGGACCTGACGGCCTTCGCGTTGTTCGCCGTCATCTTCTTCTGGACGCCACCGCACTTCTGGGCCCTGGCGCAGGTGATCAAGGCCGACTACGCCCGCGCACGCATCCCGATGCTCCCGGTCGTCTCCGGCGAGCAGGCTGCCAAGCGGCAGAGTGTTGGTTATGCGGTCCTCACCGCCATCGTCAGCGTCATCCCGTTCTTCACCGGCTCGGCGGGCGATGTCTACCTGGCAGGCGCCGTGGTGCTGGGCGTGGGTCTCGTCGGCATGACGGTGCTCGACCTGTCAGGCAAGCGCTGGACCAGGCGCCTCTTCGGCTACTCGCTGGTTTACGTGGCGCTGCTCTTCGGACTTTTCGCCGTGTCACCCTTCCTGCCCTGATGGGCGACTTCGGCCCAATCGTCAGCCCCGAGTGGTTGCACGAGCACATCGACGACCCGGATCTGCGCATCCTCGATTTCCGCTGGTACCTGATTGGCGGCAAGGGCCGCGACGCATACGAGCGAGGGCACATTCCGGGCGCGGTCTTCGTCGACCTGGAGGACGTGACTGGGAAGGAGGGAGGAGGCAGGCATCCGCTGCCGAGCGCCAGGCAGTTCGAGAAGGAGATGCAGCGCGCCGGTGTCAGCGACGCCACCAAGGTTGTTGCGTACGACGACGTGGGCGGCTCGGTGGCTTCGCGCCTGTGGTTTCTTCTGCGTTTCTTCGGCCACGAATCGCAGGCTGTGCTCGACGGAGGCATCGGGGCTTGGGGAGCACCGTTGGAAACGCGGCAACCAGAGGTCACCCGCGGCGATTTTCGATCGAGGAAACCAGATCTCTCACGCATCGTCGACTTCGAAGACGTCAGAGGGCTTGCCGGTGTGCCGCTCATTGACGCTCGAGCGGGCGAGCGTTATCGCGGCGAGAAGGAGCCCATCGATCCCAAGGCAGGCCACATTCCCGGCGCCCTCAGCGCTCCATGGGCGGAGAACCTAGGTCCCAATGGCAGGTTCAAGTCCCCCGAGGAGCTGCGAAAGCGGTTCGCCGAGCTGGGCATCGACGATGGCAAGGGCGCGGTCGCGTACTGCGGCTCGGGTGTCAACGCGACGCACGATCTTCTCGCGATGGAGCTGGCGGGAATCAAGAACGGCCGGCTCTATGCCGGCTCGTGGAGCGACTGGTCCTCCCGCGACGCGGCCGTAGCCACCGGCCCCAATCCGTAACCGTCAACAGCGGAGCATCAGGCCGGATTCACTCCGGCCGCCAACCAGGCGCCGTCATCCAAGCCCTTCATGCCTGGCATCACCCGGCGGACGTTCCAGGGGGTGGACCTGACTCCCCCGTCCTTTCTCCCTTACGATTTCGCCCGTGATCCTCAAAGGCAAGAAGATCGTGATCGCCGGCATGAGCGACCGCCGCAGCATCGGCTACGCGATCGCTGTCGAGGCGCAGAAGGAGGGCGCCGAGCTTCTCCTGACCAGCTTCGGCCGGATGATGACGATCACCCAGATGACGGCCCGGAAGCTGAACCCCGTCCCGGACATCCTCGAGATGGACGTCAGCAAGCCCTCCGACATCGCAGCCGCGGTCGAAGAGACCGGAAAGCGGTGGGACCGAGTCGACGGCCTGGTCCACTCGGTCGCGTACGCTCCGCCCGACGCACTCGGCGGCAAGTTCCTCACCACGCCGTGGGAGAGCGTCGCCACTGCGATCCAGGTCAGCGCTTTCTCTTTCAAGGAGCTGGCGGCCGGGTTCCTGCCGCTGATGCGCGAGCATGGCGGTTCGCTCGTCACGCTTGACTTCGACAACTCGACACAGGCTTGGCCGAAGTACGACTGGATGGGCGTCTCCAAGGCGGCGCTCGAATCTGTCACCCGCTACCTGGCGCGCGATCTCGGCCGCTACAAGATTCGCGCCAATGCCATCTGCGCTGGCCCTCTCGCCACCCTCGCGGCGAGCGGCATCCCCGGGTTCAAGGACTTCGAAGAGGTGTGGTCTCTGCGTGCGCCGATGGGCTGGGACCTGCAGGACAGGACGCCGGTCGGCCGTGCCGCCTGCGCCCTCCTGTCGGACTACCTGAGCATGACCACCGGTGAGCTGGTGCACGTCGACGGCGGCTACCACGCCATGGGGGCAGACCTTCCTCCCGCCGAGTGATACAACATCTTGTGCGTAGGCGCTTACAACCCCGCAACATCCTGTTAGGCTCTTCCCAAAATCGGTTCGCTTGCGGAATCCCTTCGGGAGGAATGCGATTTGCGGGAGTGCCTGGTGATCTACGTTGACGCCGCTCTCGACAGAAACGGCCGGGCTGGATGTGGCCTGGCCGTTTTTGTTAGGGGTCGCGCCGTTTACACGGAGTCGTTCGGCTTCTCTCATACCGGCGGCTCAGCCCAGCTCGAGGCGCACGTCTGCGCAGGGGCGCTTGACCTGGCGGCGGCGCGGTGGCCCTACCACCGCGTGATCGTCAGGACGGACTGCGCACCAGTCGTTCGCAGCCGGATGCCGTCGAGCGACAGCTTCCGGATTGCCGTCCACGAGGTCCGAGAGCGCTGCCGGCGCGGCTGGCGCGTGGTCAGATACGTCAGCCGGAAAGCAAACCCGGCCCATGAGCTGGCGCGCGAAGGCTTGAAAAGCCTGTCGCGGCAACCGGTTCTCGCCGCGGCATAAGCTTCTCCTGATGTCTCCTGATGAAGGCGCGAGTCGCCCGGCTCGCCGCGTCACTCGCGCCGCGACCAGCCGCCGCGCCGCCAAGCGTGTGGGCGGCACGGAGCTGATCTCGCAGCTCAACACTCTGGTCGCGGAGCTGATCAAGGAGAACCGCAAGCTCAAGCGTGAGGTGGACAGGCTCACAGCGCGGGGCTCGGCCGCGGCGAGCAGCGCGGTGGAGCGCAGCCTGCGCACGATTCAGCGACGCGTGCAGCGAGCGCTGATAACGCCGCCCCAGCGCAAGCGCGCCGCCGCCACGACGGGCCGCGGCAAGGCCGCGACCAGAAAGCGCCGAAAGCCCTAGGTCGGGCTGAAGCCGGCCTCGGCCTCCAGCCGGCGCGCGGTCCTGTACGCATCGACGATGCTGAACACCCACAACGAGCCGCCCCCGATCTCCAGCGGCACGCCGATCAGGGCGCCGATGATGCTGAGGTCGAGATCGAAGCCGAAGAACTCGAGGCCGCCCACCCCGATCAGGTAGGCAATGCCTTTCTTGTTCTCGCCGAGATAGAAGTGCCCAAGACCGGGGACGATCGCGAGCGCCGCCGCCACGAGGGGACTCCTGCGAGGTCGGGCCACCGGGCCCTGATATCTGCCCGAAGCTGGCGACCCGCAACGGGGGCAGGGGGCGTTTGGATTCGTCAGCAGCGCACCGCATTTTCCGCAGAGAACTTCTGAGGCCATATCACTGACAAGCATGCCCGTTTTGATAGCCTCCGAATCGAATGGACCAGGGCTTCGCGGCTGAGGAAGAGGTCTTCAGGAACGAGGTTCGAATCTGGCTCGATCGGAACCTGCCGGCCAAGTGGCGCAATGGTGGCGTGGGCGGATATCGCGAGGACGCTGGCGCTGTGGGCGTGCGGGGCCCACGCGGCACTCTGGCGCCAGATTCGCCATTCGCCATCGAGCACGGACGCTGGCAATATGGCTGGATGTGGTCGCAGGCAGAGACGAGCTATGCCGGGTCGTCGGGGATCCAGCCCAACATCATGGCCGAGCGACTTCTGGGTCTTCCGCGGGGTAGATGAGCACCGCCTCATCCGTCATCGACCGGCTCAAGGCGCACGTCGGTGTACCGGGCCCGCCGACGAGCGCCGTGGTCGAGGCCGGCCACCTCAAGCGGTTCACGGAGGCCATCGGCGATTCCTATCCGCGCTGGCTGATGGAAGCCCCGCCGACCTTCCTGGTTGCGCTGGCTCCCGTGAGCGCGCACCTGCCGGAGGCCGAGGAGTACGGAAAGGGCTGGCTCAACGGAGGCAACCGCTTCGAATACCTGGAGCCCGTCAAGGTCGGCGACACGATCACAGCGATCGGCAAGGTGGTGGATGTGTATGAGAAGGCCGGCGCGAGTGGCAACCTGCTGTTCATCATCTTCGAGACCGAGTACTTCAACGGCCACGGCCGGTTGGTAGCGAAGCTGCGCGGGACGGCGATCAGGCGATGAACCTGCAGCCAGGCGAGGAGCTTCCCGAGCTGATCAAGCACCCGACCACGCGCCAGCTGGTGCAGTACGCCGGCGCGCAAGGCGACTTCTACGAGATCCACTACGACCAGGACTTCGCGCGTGGTGTCGGTTTGCCAGGGGTCATCTTGCATGGGCTGCTCAAGGCCGCCTTTCTCGGGCAGCTGGTCACCGACTGGCTGGGTGAGCGCGGCATTCTCAAGAGCTTCGAGGTCAGCTACCGAGGAGTCGATGTGCCCGGCAAGCCCTACCGCTGCCGCGGTCGTGTGAGCAGCGTCACAGGGCAGCAGGCCGAGCTGGAGATCTGGGGTGAGGATCCCGAAGGCAATCGCACGACCGTGGGCACGGCCGTCGTCGAGATGAACAGCTAGCGACGGGTCTTAATCCGGCGATGGATG
>DASXNH010000084.1:0-2818 GCA_036495195.1 Candidatus Dormiibacterota bacterium | reverse complement strand
CCTCCCGGCGCACCACGATGGAGTTGTCCAGACCCACTCACTCTGCCCGACCCAGACGCCATCGGCCACCTGAGTCTGCATCGGCTCACCCCGTCAGGTATCTCCCCCCAAGCGCAAGAGGAGAGCCCGCTCGCACTCGTCGCGCGTCATCAAGCAGTCCTCGGGGCCGACATCGCAGTCGGGGGTGCCGAGCTCGCTGGCCACGCAATCGGCGGGCTGGTCGACGAGTGCCATCTGGTCTTGTGCCCGGTCGTGGTGGGAGGACCAATGTCGTAGAAGTCCGAGCGAGGGTCGGCCTCGCGAAGTTGCTCAGCTCGGGCTTCCAGGCGACTCAGGGGCTGCCGCCCATCCGATCAATGAGCTGCCACATTGATAATCCGCGCTTGGCGATTTCGTCGCCGTAGCGCTCAGTGTCGATCGGATCCGGAAAGGTCGTGGAGCACTTCCTGGATCCGCTCCTGCGAATAACCCCCTTCCGCAACACCTTTGCCGCTTCGGCGTGCGAAACCAAATACGTCTCCTCGATGGGGTCCATCCGACGCGCGTCTCGTGGAGGGCGGTCGTTAGACCCGGCCGAACCTACGGCTTCACGGTCTTCGTGGACCGCCTCGCTTCTCCTTCGGGCTAGCTGCGACGACGCCGCCGCATCAATGGTGGGCTTCTGGTCTCTCCCGACGATGCGGAAGCAGTACGTGCCCAGCAGTCGAGGAGACGGCGAGCCGAGACCTCCTTTGCCTCTCCCGCAGCACTTCACGCCGGTCCGCGCGAAGACCTCTTAAGCGCGGGAGCCAGGGACCGCCTAGCCGGGCGGTGGTCCCTTGGTAATCCGGGCCCCGTCACGGGCCGGCCATCGCGGCCGCGGCACGCTTTTCCATCTCATCTGGCGGGACGTCTTCGACGTGGGTGGCCACGTTCCACCTGTGGCCGAAGGGGTCCTCGAATTGGCCCGATCGGTCGCCATAGAACTGGTTCTCCACCGGCCGCAGCGATCTGGCGCCAGCGTTGACAGCCCTCTCAAACGCGGCATCTGAATCCTCGACATAGACGTGCAGAGTCACGGGGCTGCCGCCGATCGTCTTCGGCCCGTGAATGTCCATCTCTGGGTGCTCGTCGGCGAGCATGATCACCGACTCCCCGATCTGAAGCTCGGCGTGCCCGACGCGACCGTCCGGCTCGGACATCCGCATCCGCTCGGTGGCGCCGAGGACCGACCTGTAGAACTCGATCGCCGCGGCGGCACCATCAACAATCAGGTAGGGCATGACCCTCGGGTACTCGTCGGGAATGGGCTTGACCATCGTCGTGCTCACCTCCTGAGTCCTTGATCCTCCGGCGACACCATAGCTCCCAGCCGTTCCGGCACGCAATCCGTTTTCACGTTGTAGTCACAGGCCGGTCTCGGGCGACGCTCCGCGCTGACAATCCGGATCACCGCGTAGCGCGCATACGCCTGAGCCAGAGACATCGCCGGGCACGAACTCGATGATCGCGCAGCCTTGACCTCCATTGCAGTTTCGACAGACATTTCGACCCTCTATGCCTCGCGCCCTCCTTCGCGCGGATACCAGGGCGGTCGTTCCGGACGCTACACCGAGAGCCCGTCGCAGGTCGAGCGTGGCGAGATTGGGGGACGCTTGAGGCTGTCGTGGTACGTGCTTCTGTGCTCGCGCGAGCCACGTGTGAGCTGAGGGTCATTCTGATGTGATTAAGCCGCCGCTCTCTGTTTGCGCGCTGGCTGGCGGCGACGGACGCGGAGTAACGATCTGTTGGGGTGGCAGGAGGAGAATCAGGGCGTAGGCGCCGATGGCGATCCCGGCGCCGATCGCCATCGTGATCGATGCGCTGTTGTTCATGCTTCCGACGAAGCGCGCGCCGCTGAAGCCCGCGGCGGCAATCGAGAGGAGACCCACAAGGGCCGCACCGATAAAGACGGCGCGGCCTAGCTGGACGGCTCTGACCAGCGCAGCGGTGGCCGACAGAATCAGCAGGACGCCGAGTATGGCGTGGATCGACAGCCCGACGGGTCCTTTCGACACGGCCCGGGCGAATCCGGTGGCGATGTTGGCTCCATGGTCGGAGGCGGGCAGGTGGCCGTAGAGGTTGACCCACATGCCGAGCCCGTACTGCACGAGCAGCATGACGATCGCCCCGAAGCAGTTGCCCCGCAGCGCCCAGGTGCGCTTCACCAATTCGGCGTCCGCCGGGAGGTCGTCGCGGGAGCCCGCGTTGGCGGGTTGCTCGCTTGGTGTCGGGTTCGCCATTCCTGCCTCCTTTCTTTAGCTTGAGAGTGACCTCAGCCCGTGGGGTCGAGGCGGACCTGGAAGGGTGGGGTGCCGGCCAGCTTGCCGCCGTCGATGACGAGCGTGGTCCCGGTGATGAACGCCGCTTGCTCGGAGCAGAGCCAGAGCACGGCGGCCGCGACCTCTTCGGGCTGGCCGACTCTGCGAAGCGGCATGGCGGCCGCGGCGGCTTGCTGAGCGCGGTCACCCGCGCGCTTCAGATTGTCGGTGAGGATCGGGCCGGGAGCGATGGCGTTGACCCGGATCCCTTCGGCCGCGTAGTCGAGCGCCGCCACCTTGGTGAGGCCTTGGACGCCGTGTTTCGCGGTGGAGTAGGCGGCTAAGCCGCCCACTGCCTCGAGGCCTGCGGTCGAGGAGATGTTCACGATCGCGCCCGAGCCCGTCGCCAGCATGGCCGGGATCTCGTTCTTCAGGCACAGGAAAACGCCGCGCAGACTCACCGCCAGCCCCGAATCGAACGCTGCGGTCGAAACCTCGGCGAGCGGCGTGGGAGGGTGCCCACCGCCGGCGGCGTTGTT
>DASXNH010000083.1:0-8312 GCA_036495195.1 Candidatus Dormiibacterota bacterium | reverse complement strand
CGTCCATCAAGAAGAAACTGGGCGGCCGCGTCGTGTATGACGACATGATCGCCCTCCCATTGAAAGACGCCGATGCGCTTTCGTGGGAGATCAGCTCAAGGCTGCCAGATCGCCTGGGTCAGAACCAGGGTGGCGGCAGGCGTCGCAAACGGCGGAGGTGATCGAGCCGCGGGCCGACGCGGTAGCTCGCCGGCATTTTGACCGCTGGGACGCAGTCGCGCTGCTGGCGCTCACAGTCGTCGCGTTCGTTCTTCGCTTCTACAGCCCGATCATGCCCGACTTTTTCCTGCACCCGGGCCAGGGACCCATCTTCACCAACTGCGTTCACAACACTCCCATCAACGCCAAGGGCGATCCGGGCACCCTGTGTGGCCTCGCCTATCCATTTAATCGTGGCTACCCGGACCAGAGCGGCGCCCTGTCACCGAGCAACGGCCAGGTGTTCGACGAGGTGTACTTCCCGGTCGACGCCTACAACGACATCAAAGGGATCGAGCTCTGCAAGCCCTCAACCGTGGACTGCAGCTTCAACTACTTCGACCCCGAACCGCCCCTTGCCAAGATGTTCATCGCCGCGGGCGAGTGGGGCTACGGCTGGTACCGGGCGCACCTACAGGCTGCAAAGGGCGACTACATGGACCTGGGTTTCAACACCTTCGGGTGGCGCATAGCGGCGTGCATCTTCGGAATCCTGTGCGTGCCGATGATGTATCTGTTCGCGCGACGGCTGTGGCCGAACCGGCTATTCGCGATTGCGGCGGCAACGCTTGTCTGCTTTGACGGGATGTTCTTCGTGCAGTCACGAATCGGCATGATCGACATCTTTCCGATCTTCTTCATCCTGCTGGCCTATTTCCTGTTCCTCGTCCACATCCAGAGTCGCACGGCACGGTCGTCGCTGCTGTCGCTGGTGGCGCTCGGGCTGGTGTTGGGCATTGGCATCGCGTCCAAATGGATAGTGCTGGCCGCTTGGGCCTCGATGATCTTTCTGCTGATCGCCCGCGCCGTCTGGCACGGCTTCCGGCGCACGCCCGACGAGCACGTGGTTCCCGGTGGAGCACCCTCACGCTTGTACCTGGCCATCGCCATCCTGGCCTTCCTTGACATTCCCGTCCTCATCTACGTCGCCAGCTGGATCCCGTTCTTCGAGCGAGGGCAGTTCGTCGCGCACTGGGATCAGCTGTTCAAGCACCCCTACGAGGTACTCGGTGCCATCGGCGACTACAACTTCGAGTCCTTTCGCTATCACGCCGCCTTGACGGCGACCCATCCCTACGGCTCGCCGTGGTGGTCGTGGCCCTTTCTTTCGCGCCCCGTCCTTTACTACGCGGAATACACCGGCCTGGGGACGGACCACTGGACGGGACAGCCGCTCGTCGCCTGGATGGCAGACCTCGGGAACCCCTGGATCTGGTGGACGAGCTTGCCTTGCCTCGTCTCGCTCCCATATTTCATCATTCGGTACAAGAGCTTTCCGGCGGCATTGATCCTGTTGGGCTTCATCACCCAGTACCTGCCGTGGTCACAGATCAGCCGCGTGATTTTCATGTACCACATGTTCGGCGGGCTGATCTTCATGATCCTGGCCCTCGCGTTCGTGCTCGCCCAAATCGCCGAACGCGTGCCGCGAGTGGGGAAGAGGCTCGTGGTTGCGCACCTCGCCATCGCGGTGGCGTCCTTCTTCTACTTCTATCCCGTGTGGACCGCGCTGCCGATATCGAACTCGGCCCTCTATCTCGCACCGGGCACGCCGATCTGGGGCCCCAAGATCTGGTTCGAGCACTGCCCGGCCAACCCCGCTGCGCCGGCGACCCCTGCATTGTGGTGCTGGCAGTGATGGGCGCCGAAACGGTCTCCCGACCCAGGTCGCTGCCGGCCGAGCGGCCGGTGGGCCCGCTGGCGGTCGCGGCCGGCGCCGTGGTCTTGCTCGTGCTGGTCTTCATGCTGCTCGGCGCCCCAGCGATCGTGCTCGTCGGCTGCGTTCTGGCCGGCTTCGGGATCACCTACCTGTCCGGTGCGGATCTGGTTCTCGAGGAGCGGCTTGCCTTTGGCACGGTGCTGGGAGCCATGGCGGTGGCGGTGGTCGCCTTCATCTTCTCGATGATCGCGCGCGACGTGACGGTGCTGACCGTGGTGCTCGGCCTGGCCGTCGCCCTGCTCGCCGCCGCAGGCGCGACAGTCGCTGCGCGCGATCGCGTCGCCTCCGACATCTCCGAAGCCGCAGCTCGCTGGTGGAGGTCGCCACGCAGTGCCGGACACCCCTGGCCGTTGGCGGCGGTGGTTTTGGTTGGCGGCGCCTGGACGCTGCACTTTCTCAGCCAGGCCTACGTGTACAGGGCCGATGGGCTCTGGGCCGGGTACGTCAACCTCTGGGGCGACTGGGCAGCACACCTGTCATTCGCGGGGTCTTTCGCATACGGGCACAATTTCCCGCCTCAGTTTCCTATCGACCCCGGCAATCACCTCGGCTATCCCTTCATGATCGACTTCCTCGCCGCCACCCTCGTGCCGCTTGGCAGCCACCTCACGTCGGCGCTTGTCTTGACCAGCGGGCTTCTGGGCCTGGCATTGCCCGCGGTGCTCTACCTCGCCGCCGAGCGCTTTGCGGGCGGCCGCGCAGCCGCCGCAATCGCCGTCTTCGTCTTCTTGTCAGGTGGCGGCCTTGGTTTCATCTACCTGGTCGCGGACATTCAGCACGGCGGTCTGGGTGTGCTCCTGCATCTGCCGCGCGAGTACACGCTGAACCGCGACCTCAATTACCAGTGGCTGAACCCGGTCCTGGCCTACATCGTGCCGCAGCGCTCGACGCTGTTCGGCTTCACTCTGGCGTTGATCGTTCTCGTGCTGCTTTGGATGGCGGTGCGTGAGCACCTGGGCTGGCGCACGTTCCTGTTCGCCGGCATGATCGCCGGCACAATGCCCGCCTTCCACGTCCACGCCTATGGCACAGTCGTCGCCCTATCGATCTTCTGGGCGGTTTTCAATCGCCGGCGCGAATGGCTTGCGTTCTTCATTCCGGCGCTGGCGATCGGAGTGCCTCTGGTCCTGTGGCTGCTGCCGCCTGCGAACAACAGCCTGTGCGGGGCAGGTCCGAGTGTCGCCGGCTATTGCATCAAATGGGGATGGCTGGCGGACGGTGACTTCTGGCCCTGGTTCTGGATCAAGAACCTGTCCGTGTTCGTCCCGCTGCTGATCGCAGCCCAATTCCTCCGCCGCTGGTTTCCAACCGGCTTCGGCAAATGGTTCGCGCCGATGTGGCTGTGGTTCCTGGTGCCGAACGTCATCGTGCTGCAGCCATGGGATTGGGACAACACGAAGTTCTTCGTCTTCTGGGCGCTTATGGGGAGCGTCATGGTCGGAGGCCTGCTCGCCGGATTGTTCAAGCGCGGGCCCGGGGCAGCGTTGTTCGCGTCGGTGCTGCTGGTGGCTCTGTGTCTGTCCGGCGCGCTCGACCTCGCGCGAGCCTCAGATCCGACGGTCAGCTCTTATCAGTTCGTTGACGCGAAAGGTTTGCAGGTTGCGGACTGGGTGCGGCAGAACACCAGCCCTGACGCCGTGTTTGCGGTGGCCGACGAGCACAACAATCCAGTCGCCACGCTCTCCGGCCGGCGCGTTATGGTGGGTTACCCCGGCTGGCTCTGGACATACGGGGTCGCCGACTTCGTTCATAAGGGCGCCGACCAGCTCTTGATTTTGCAGGGCGCGCCGGCGACGCCTGACCTGGTCGACAAGTACGGGATCGGCTATGTGCTCATCGGCCCGCAGGAGCTGGCATCCCCTCGGAACGCGAACAGCGCGTACTGGAATCAGAACGGAACGCGCGTGTACACCAACGGCGAGTACTCGGTCTATAAGGTCTCCGCGGGTTAGGGGGCGGGGACGCCCATCGGCCGCTCGGGGCCGCCGGACCTTGGGGTCTCCAGCTTGGGTTCGTCGCGGGTCTCCTGCGAGGCCTCCATCAGTCGCGCGAGGCGTTTCATCTCGCGGTCGGTGCGGTCGAGGCGATTGACGATCTGAAGGAGGATCTCGTCCTGGTGCATCAGATGATTCATCAGCGCCTTCAGCTCCTCTTCGGCTTTGACGTTGAGCTCGTAGTCGTGCTGGGAGCGCAGCCGGTCGCGGTCGGCCTGCCGGTTGAACGCCATCAGCACCAGGGAGATCCAGGCCGCCACCTCGAGGGTGAGGATGAAGTTGAGGAACTGGAAGGGATAGGGGTCCCAGTGGTTGATGAGGCCGATGGCGTTCAGCAAGACCCAGACCACCATCAGTCCCAGCTGGGCGAGGACGAAGACCCAGCTGCCCACCAGGCGAGTGAAGTCCATCGCTATGCGGTCGGCGAGCGTGAGCCTCCGCTCGGTCTCACGGTTGAGGTCGCGGACCGGTGGGTGGTCGTGCTGATGCTTGATGAGATCGCGCGCGATGTCTTCGATTTCTCGGCCGATTGACATGGGTCTTTCCTCAGGGGGTTGCCGCGTTGTTGACACGGACCTGACATAGCTTGGCTCAAAAGCACCCTCGCTGGCTACAGAAAGTAAGCAGCGGGCCCTGTCAGCGGTAGTCGTGGGAACGCTGGCTTGGCCTTGGCACCCCTTCGAGGGCCTGGATATGGGAGGCCAGAACGGACCAAACCCCATCCTGCCTTTGCATCACGCCATCGATGACGAGGATCGGCTTGCGGTTGGCCACCTGGCGGTAGCGGTCGAAGACGTCGGGCTTGATCGTCACGTTGACCTGTCCGAACTCGTCCTCCAGCGTGAAGAAGCGGATCTTCTTCGCCGTCGATGGCGCCTGGCGCGTGATCACGAGACCGGCGACTCGCACGGTTCGTCCGTTCGGGATGGATGGGAGCCGGTTGCTCTCGAGCGCTCCGAGGTCAGTCAGGCGGTCGCGACAGAAATAGATCAGGTGGTGGCCAGTCGATAGATCGGAGATGCGGTACTCGAGCTGGTTGACGTCAAAGTCGTTGAGGGCGGGGAGGTCGGGGGGGGTGCCGTTCAGCCGCAGCTCTGACTGGGACTGGATGCCGCGTCTCAGGCCGCGGCCGTGCCATCGCTCCTGCCAGCCCCACAGGAGGTCGCGCCGGGGTTGGCCGAGCGCGTCGAAGGCGCCGACCATCACGAGGTTGCGCACGGCGCGTGGACCGATGGGGCCGCCGCGAAGGCGGTCGATGAAGTCGTCGAACGACTTGTAGGCGCCGCGCTCGCGCGCCGCGACGATGGCCTTGCGGCCGTCCTCGCCGAGGTCGCGCACGTAGTTGAACCCGATGCGCATAGCGTGCTCGGCCTTAACACGCAGGGTTGCTTCGGTCTTGAATTCGACATACGGTCCCGCTAGGTGTGCGGGCTGGGGGAGGGAGCCGGACGGGAGGCGGGAGGGCCCCGCGATGGGCATCAAAATGGCGCGATCGGGCGTTTCGATTGGTTCCGGTAGGCACCGCACGTCCGAGCGGTTCACGTCAACCGGCAGCACCTTGACCCCATGCCGCTTCAGGTCCTCGACCAACACGCTCGGGTGGTAGAAGCCCATCGGCTGGTTGTTGAGCAGGCCACAACCGAACTCGACAGGGTGATTGAGCTTCAGCCACGCCGTCTCATACGCCGTGCGAGCGAAGGCGGCAGCGTGCGAGCGGCAGAAGCCGTACACGGCGAAGCCCTGCACCGCCGCGAACAGCTGGTCCGCGACCTCGCGAGTGACCCCGTTGGCCAGGCACCCCTCGATGAAGCCCCCCTCGAGCGATGACATCTCGACATGGTTGAGATGGCGGGTCATCGCTCTCCTGAAGCCATCCGCCCCGCTTGGCGTCATGCCCCCGACCGTCATCGCGATCTCGATGATCTGCTCCTGGTACAGGATCACCCCAAGGGTGTCCTTGAGCACGCGCTCCAACAGCGGATGCGGATAGGTCACCGGCTCTCGTCCCTGCTTCCGGTTGATATAAGGGTGGACGGCATTGCCCTGGATCGGCCCCGGCCGGATGATCGCGACCTCCACCACCAGGTCGTTGAAGCTGTTGGGCCGCGTGCGGGGAAGGGTCTGCATCTGCGCGCGGGATTCGATCTGGAACACGCCGATGGTGTCCGCGGCGCTGCACATCTCGAACACCTTCGGGTCGTTGAGCGCGAGCTGGTCGAGGTCCGGCCGCACACCATCGCGGTCCTTGATCAGCTCCAGCGCCTCGGCGACGACGGAGAGCGTTCGCAACCCGAGCATGTCCATCTTGATCAGGCCCAGGTCCTCGACATCGTCCTTGTTGAACTGGATGACCCGCCGGCCCTCCATCGTCGCCGGCTCCACAGGCACGATGTCGACGAGCGGCTCCCCGGTGACCAGCATGCCGCCGTTGTGAATCGACAGGTGACGAGGAAAGTCGATCACCTCCCGGCACAGATCGAGGAACTGCTGCCAGCTCTTGGGCCGCATCTCAGGCGGTGGCACCGCACCCGCCATCGAGTCCTCGACTTCTTCGGTGAACCACCGATCGACGCCTTTGGCTAGCCGGTCGAGCAACTCGTTTGAGAAGCCCAGCGCCTTGCCCACCTGACGGATCGCCATCCGGGGCTGGAAGGTGACGACATTGCAGACCATCCCGGTCCGCTCCCACCCGTACTTCTCATAGATGTACTGGATCACCTGTTCGCGGTGCGCGGTCGAAAAATCTATGTCGATGTCCGGCATGCTCGTCATCTCTTCGTGCAGGAACCGCTCGAACAGGAGGTTGTGCTCGATGGGATCGACGCGGGTGATGCCGAGTACATAGGCGACGATCGAGTCGGCGGCTGAGCCGCGGCCCTGGCCGGGCACGCCATGCTCGCGCGCGAAGCGCATGAGATCCCAGTTGATGAGGAAGAACTCGGCCAGCCCTGTCTTCTCGATCACCTCGAGCTCTCGCTGGAGGCGACGGGTCGCGTCGATGGTGATGGGGCGGTAGCGCTCGCGCATGCCATCGAAGCAGAGCTTGTAGAGGAACGAGAAAGGCGTCTCGCCGGCCGGGACGGGGTAGCCGGGAAAGCGAACCTTGCGGAAGTCCAGGTCGACCTCGCACTGTTGTGCGATCTCCCACGGGGTGGCGAGCGCTTCCAGATGACCCTTGAAGAGCGGCCGCATCGCAGTGCCGTTCTTCAGGTGATGCTCGGCATTGGGGAAAAGGTGGGGTCGCGCCTCGTCGAGAGTCGCGCGATGGCGGATCGCGACCATCACGTCGTGCAGCCGCCGGCGCTCGGGCACGTGGTAGTGGACCTGGTTGGTCGCCACGACGGGAGCCCGGCAGCGCCTTGCCATCTCCGCCCGACCTTCCAGCACCCATGGGTCTTCTGGTCGAAGGTGGTGATGCAGCTCGCTGAAAACATTTTCTTTGCCCAGCCCTTCCTGCAGCGCACGTAAGCGACGCTCCTCATCGGTGGCGCTGAGATAGAAGAGGTCACCCCGGTGCTCGGCGACAGTGGCGATGGTGGTGCGCGCCTCGCCCTTCGGCTGGTCGGCATGCGCGAGGCTGAGGAGGCGGCAGAGATTGGAGTAGCCGCGCAGGTTGCGGGCGAGCAACACCACGTCCTCTCCGTCGACCTCGAGCGTGGCGCCGATGAGCGGTTTCACACCGACCTTGCGGCAGGCCTGGAGGAACCGAACAGCGCCGTACACGCCGCCGCGGTCGGTGATCGCGAGCGCGGGCATGCCGAGGTCGGCTGCCTGGAACGCGAGCTCGGCGGGATGCGAGCCGCCGTCCAGAAACGAAAAGTTGGAGTGGCAGTGCAGCTCGACGTAGGGATTCACACGCGGGCTACCCGACGTAGCCTGGCGACGAATATTGGGGATTGCCATCCATTCACAGGGGGCCTACGTTGTGAGCGGCCCCGAAAGGAACGTGCGAGGGATCTGGCACCAGCCGCAAGGCAGATGCCGGAGCCAGCGAAGCGAACCGGCGGGGTCAATTCTTTTTCTGGAGAATTTGCCCGAACTCCCCGCTCGCCGGGGAGGTGGCGGCGCAGCCGCCGGAGGGGGGATCGAACCTTTTGGAACTTTTCCCTCCCCGTGTGCCGGGGAGGTGGCGGCGCAAGCCGCCGGAGGGGAGACCGGAACTTTCCCCGGCGATGAGATTCGGCGCGCCTAGTCATAGACTCGCTCGACGAACCACTCGTCGCTGGCAAGGTCGTGGTACAGCTCGCAGAGGAGGTTGCTGTTGACCACCGCCCTCCAGTACTCGCGGATGACCGGCGCGTTCCACCACTCGGTCTGGACCTTCCAGCGCGCGATCGGGTCGACTGAGCCGTTGAAAGCGCCGGTGATGAAGCAGGGCGCCCCCTCCATGCTCAGCGTCA
>DASXNH010000082.1:0-39112 GCA_036495195.1 Candidatus Dormiibacterota bacterium | reverse complement strand
CCTGCGGCCTTCCGTCTTTGTTCCAGCTGCTTGCGCACCCACGGCACAAGGCCGCCCATGTGGATGAGCTCATTCATGAACGCGGGGAACGCCTCGCAGCGATATTCGTCGCCCTTGGTGAAGTTCCGGATGATCCCCTGTTCGAGGTCCACCTCCAGCTCATCGCCTTCGGATATGCCCTCGGCCGCCTGGGGCGACTGCAGGATTGGATAACCCATGTTGATGGCGTTGCGAAAAAAGATGCGGGCGTAAGAGTCTGCGATGACCAGTGAGATGCCCGCGCCACGAATCGCGATCGGCGCAATCTCTCGCGACGATCCACAACCAAAGTTGGAATCGGCGACCAGGATGTCCCCCGGTGTGACCTGCGCCGCCCAGCTCTCGCGGCCTGGCACGCCCTCCATCGCGTGCTTGCCGAGCTCCTTCTCGTCGAGGGAGTAGATGGCGTATTTGGCCGGAATGATCTGGTCGGTGTCGATGTTGGCCCCGAACTTCCAGGACTTTCCCCTGACGACCTGGGCGACTGTCATGCAATCCCAGCCGGCATCTTCTTGAGGACCTCTCCCGGGTGGGTGATCACCCCGGTGACTGCGCTGGCGGCGGCAACGGCGGAATTGGACAGATAGACCATGGCTTTCGGATGCCCCATCCGGCCAGGGAAGTTGCGGTTGGTGGTGCTGAGGCAGACCTCCCCTTCGCCAAGAACCCCCATGTGACCGCCCAGGCATGCACCGCATGTGGCAGTCGTCCATGCAGCGCCAGAGGCAAGGAAGATTCCGATCAAGCCTTCCTTCTCAGCCTGGATGGCGACCTGGTGCGAGGACGGCGTGATGATGAGCCGAACGCCTGGGGCGACCTTGTGGCCGTCGAGAACCGCGGCTGCGCGCCGCAGGTCCGTGATGCGAGAGTTGGTGCACGAGCCGATGAAGACCTGGTCAAGCTTCGTGCCCGCGACTTCCGACAGCGGAGCGTAGTTGTCAGGGGACATCGGCTTGGCGACGCCAAGCTCGACCTTCTCCGCATCGAACTCGAAGACCTTCTCGTAGGTGGCGTCGGGATCCGAGGTGACCGGCGTGTATGCGCGTTTGGCGCGTCCATCGAGATACGCCCTCGTGACCTCGTCGAACTCCATGATCCCGTTCTTGGCGCCGGCCTCGATCGCCATGTTGGTCATGGTCAATCGCGCCTCCATGTCGATGTGCCGGAGCGCCTCACCCGTGTGCTCCATGGCCTTGGAGCGGGCGCCGTCGACGCCGATCTGGCCGATGACATAGAGGATGAGATCCTTCGCTTCGACCCATTCCTTGAGGCGGTTGTGATAGACGAACTTGAGCGACTCGGGGACCCGAAACCACAGCTCGCCGAGGGCGAACACGCACGCCAGATCTGTGGACCCGATGCCGGTCGCAAAGTTGTTCAGCGCGCCGTACGTGCAGCTGTGCGAGTCGGCGCCGACGACCAGCTCGCCGGGCAGCACCAAACCGTTTTCAGGCAGCACGGTGTGGCAGATGCCGCCCTGCCCCACTTCGAAATACCACTTGATGCCCATGTCGTGGGAGAACTCGCGCGTCAGCCGTCCAAGGGTGGCGCTGGCCGCATCCTTCGCGGGCTGGAAGTGGTCCTGAGTCACCGCCACGCGGTCGGGATCCCAGATCCTTTCCGCGCCCATCTGCTCGCGCATGATCCGGCCGGCCGGAGGGATGGTCAGGTCGTGACCCATCGCGAAATCGATCTTGGCCAGCACCAGGTCACCGGGGACCACGCTTTCGCGCCCGGCGCCCCGAGCCAGGATCTTCTCCGTCATCGTCATGCCCACCAGCTAATCCCTCAGCCTTTTCATGACAGCGTCCCCCGCCTGGGAGGTGGACAGCTCGCCTCCGATATCGCGCGTGCATTCACGCGCTCGGATGGCCGATTCGACCGCACCCTCGATCGCGTCTGCCATTTCAGCATCACCCAGGTGTCTCACCATCATAGATGCGCTCAAGATCGCCCCGATCGGATTGACGAGGCCCTTGCCGGCGATGTCCGGAGCGGTGCCGTGAACAGGCTCGAAAAGGCCGCGGCCCGTCTTGGGATTGATGTTGGCGGACGGCGCGATCCCCATCCCGCCGACGAGCTCCGCGGTGAGGTCCGACAGGATGTCGCCAAAGAGGTTGCCGGTCACGATGACGTCGAACTGGCTCGGGTCCTTGACGAGCTGCATGGCGGCGGCATCCACCAGCAGGTGTCGCGTCTTCGTCTTCGGGTGCTGTGCGGCGACGGCCTTCCAGCGCTCCTGCCAGAGGCCCCCGGCAAAGGTCATGGCGTTGGACTTGTCGATCATCACAACTTCGCTGCGCGCAACCTGAAAGGCATGCTCGAGGATGCGTGTCACTCCGAGGTACGTGTTGACGTCCTCCTGGGTCGCGATCTCGTCCGGCGTCCCTCGCTTGAAGCGCCCGCCCATGCCGACGTACAGACCTTCGGTATTTTCCCGAACCGTCAACAGGTCGACATGCCGGCGGTCCTCACGCCGCAGGGGCGACAGACGATCGTCGTAGAGCTTGGCCGGGCGCAGGTTGACATAAAGGTCAAGCTCGAAGCGAAGCCGGAGCAGGACGCCCGCGAGATAGTTCGTGTCGTTTACGCGGGGGTCGCCGACTGCACCAAAGAGGATGGAGTCGGCTTTCGCGAGCTGCGACCACACCTCCGGGAGGATGGGGACGCCGTTGCGCAGGTAGGCATCGGCATTGACGTCGAACTCCTCGAACTCGAATTCAGCGCCGGCGGCGCGGAGCACCTTGATCGCTTCCGGTACGACCTCCTTCCCCGCCCCGTCGCACGGCAGGACCGCTATCTTTTTCGACACTACGCGGACGCCGTTTCGCGCGCGGGCTCGCGCAGCTTGTAGCGCTGGATCTTGCCGGTCGCGGTCTTCGGCAGGTCCTGGACGAAATCGATCAGGTGCGGAAACTGATACCGCTGAAGGCGATTCTTGCAGTGCTCTTGGAGCTCGGCCACCAGCGAATCGTCGGGTGTGGTCGCGCCCTTCACGATGACGAACGCTTTGATCTTGGTGAAGCCGCCGACGTCGATGCCGACCACCGCGCTCTCTCCTACCGAAGGGTGCTCCAGCAGCACCGATTCGATTTCAATCGGCGAGACCCACAGACCGCCGACCTTGATCATGTCATCGGAGCGCCCCTCGTACCAGTAGAAGCCATCCTGGTCGACGCGGTATCGATCGCCGGTGACGAACCATTCGCCCAACACGGAGCGTTTGGATTTTTCATGCTGTGCCCAGTAGAGGGCCAGCGCGCTGTCGCCCTTCACGTACAGGTCGCCCGCCTCGCCCGGTGGCACCGCGTTGCCTGCGTCGTCGAGGATCTTCAGCTCGTAGCCGGGGACCGGCTTGCCGCTGGAGCCGGGCCGCACTTCGTCCAACCGGTTGGAGCAATAGATGTGCAGCATCTCGGTTGAGCCAACACCGTCGAGGATCGTCAACCCGAAGGCGTCGTTCCACCGGCGCCAGACCTCCGCGGGCAACGCCTCGGCCGCCGCCACGCAGTGGCGGATCGAGGAGAGATCCCGGTCCTTTGCACCTTCGAAGTTGAGGATCGTGTTGTAAAGGGTCGGGGCTGAGAAAAACAGGGTTGGGCGGCGCTTCTCGATGGTGTCCAGGGCGGTCGCGGGTGTGCTGCGCCCCGCGTGCAGGACGGTGGCGGCGCCAACCCAGTAGGGCATGGTGAGGTTGTTGCCTAAACCGTAGGCGTGGAAGAGACCAGTGGTCGAGAAGGTAATGTCGCTCTCGGTGATGCCGAGAACCTGCTCTCCATACGTGACGGCCGTGTACGCGATGTCGTGCTGCAGGTGAACGACGGCTTTTGGCTTGCCGGTCGAACCCGAGCTGTAGAGCCAGAAAGCCATATCGTCCTTGCGCGTGGGCGCCACCGGTACCTCGGGACCCCGCGCTATCTGGTCGGTGCGCAGGATGGCGATCTTGGTGTGGGCCCGCGTTGCGGCCGCGCTCACCTTTTCTTCGGTGGCGCCGTCGACCACGATGACGCGGGCCAGCGAGTCGTCGAGGTAATGGTCATAGTCCTCGCTGCGCTGGAGGAGCGGGTTGACCGGGACTGGGACCGCTCCCATCCAGATCGCACCGAGGAAGGAGGCCACCCATCCCGGGCTGTCGTAGGCGACGAGGAGGACTCGCTCCTCGCGGCGGACGCCGAGGTCCGCGAACGTGCGCGCGGCGCCGCAGGCGAGCTCGCCCAGCTCGCCGTAGGTCACATCGGCGGTGGCTGAGTGGATGGCGACCTTGGAGGCGCGGCTCTTCAGGTTGCGGTGGAGGAGATCGGCGCCCACGTTGTAGCGCTCCGGCAGATCGAGGCCCCTCATCTCAGATGTCAGTGTAGTTTCGGAGGATGACGGATGGCCGGTTGACCCTGCTGTACGACGGAGAGTGCGAGTTCTGCACGCGCATGGCGCGGTGGGTTGAGCGGAGGGACCGCAGCGGGCGGGTGTCGGTGCGGCGAAATGGGGAGCCGGGGCTGATCGAGTCCCAGGGGTTGAGTCGCGCGCAGGTCGACCGGGCCGCGTGGGCGGTGGAAGCGGGTGGGCGGAAGTTCGAGGGGGCGGCGGCGGTCAATCGGGTGCTGCGAGACCTTGGTGGTGGGTGGCGGTTGCTGGCCTCGCTCTATTGGGTGCCGCCGCTTCGATGGGTTGAGGATCGTTACTACCGGCGGGTGGCTCGGAGGCGGGCTTGGTGGTAGGCAGGGCCTGGGAACGGCGCGGGCCGGGGAACCGAAGACACCCCGACTTGCAGATCAAAAGCCGTGTGGTCCCGACCAGGTCCTACTGCCTGACGACTGCGGCCGCTCCCTTACGCAGCACGTACTTCTGGATCTTTCCGGTCGCCGTCTTCGGCAGCTCCGTCACGAACGTGACGCCGTGCGGCGCTTTGAAGTGAGCCAGCCGGTCGCGGCACAGCTTGATCAGCTCTGCCTCTGTGGCCGTCGCTCCTGCCTTCAAGACGACGTAGGCGTACGGCGCCTCCCCCCACTTCTCGTGCGGCAGGCCTACGATCGCCGCCTCCTGCACCGCCGGGTGGCGAAGCAGGACCCCTTCGACCTCCAGGCTCGAGATGTTCTCCCCCCCGCTGATGATCACGTCCTTGATGCGGTCCCGAATCTCGACGTAGCCGTCCGGATGCAAAACCGCCGCATCACCGGTGTGGAACCAGCCGTCGCCCATCACCTTCTGGGTCGCCTCCGGGTCGTTGTAGTAGCCCTGCATGATCACGTTCCCGCGCGCGACGATCTCGCCCAGGGTCCGGCCGTCAGCCGCGACGCCTCTGCCCTCCGAGTCCACCACTCGCAGCTCACCTGACGTGATCAGCTCGACCCCAGTCAGCGCCTTGACGATGCCCCGCTCGGTCGTGCCGAGCTGCTTGTGCTCCGGCCGGGGCTCGCAGATGGTGATGAACGGCGCGGTCTCGGTCAATCCGTAAACCTGGGTCACCTCCCAACCGAGGTCGCCTTCCATACGCTCGATGGTCGCCGCCGCAGGCGCCGCTCCCGCAGTGATGACCTGCACCCCCTTCGACACGGCGCCTCGAACGTCCGCGGGCGCGTTCGCCAGCGCGATCAGGATCGTGGGCGCCGCGCACAGCCAGCCGACCTTCTCATCGCGGATCAGGTCGAAGACGCGGGCAGGCTCAAACTTCGGCAGGCAGATGTGGGTGCCACCGACGGCGGTGATGATCCACACGAATGTCCAACCGTTGGCGTGGAACATCGGGAGCGTCCACAGATAGCGGTCGTCGACAGTGATGTGAAAGTGCACGAGCGTTCCGACTGCGTTGGCCCATGCGTTTCGGTGCGTGATCATCACGCCCTTCGGCTTGGCTGTTGTGCCGCTCGTGTAGTTGATGGTGAGAAGGTCGCTCTCGGCGATGTCCGGCCGCTTGAACTCCGGCTTTGTCTCGGTGACCGCGGCCTCGTAATCGATCCATCCCTGGCGACCGCCGGCCGACCCGAGGCAGACAAAGTGCTCGACGCCGCCCAGCTGATCCCGGACTCGGTCTACAGCGTCGAGGTAATCCGGATGTACGCAGAGAACCTTGGCTCCCGAATGGGATGTGATGTAGACGAAGTCGTCGGCGGTCAGACGGTAGTTGATGGGCACGAGCACGGCGCCTATCTGTGGGACTGCATAGAAAGACTCGAGCTGCTCGTGCGTGTTCGGCGCGATGTAAGCGACCCTTTCGCCCTTCTTCACCCCCAACCCCTGCAGAGCCGCCGACCAGCGATCGCAGCGATCGAAAAACTGCTCGTACGTCAGGCGCAGGTCGCCGTCGACGACAGCCTCACGCCCGCCATACAGCTTGCGGGCACGTCGCGCGAACTCCAGAGGAGTGAGCGGGGTTTCCATAGCCCAGATTATGAGTTGAGAAGGAGCGCGAAATCGGTCGTCTTGATGCCGCCGACGAAAGCGTTGTGGGCTTTTGGCTCGAGCTCCACGGAGCGCTCGTACACGAAGGCGTAGACGTTGTCGAGCGTCCAGTCGCCGTAGCCCTGGATGCGCAACCCGTACCTCAGCGCCTCATCCGCCTTGCCGCGGGTTAGAAGATCGAGGGCGCGTGAGTAGATCGCCTTCAATATCTCGAGCTGCATCGACAGCTCGGCGATGGTCCTGGCATCCCCTTCGGCCTCGACCAGCTGCTCGACCTGGACTTCGAGGTCGGCGATCTCCTTCTGGTAGTCGTCCACCCTCGTGACGAGTCTAGCGGTCGACCTCCCCATTTATTGGGCAGAGGGCGTCCGGCGTCGGCGGGATGGCTCTAGTGGACTAGATAGTTGGAGGCGACCGACGCCGCGATCAGGATCGCGATGATGTTGATGACCTTGATCATCGGGTTGATGGCCGGTCCCGCGGTGTCCTTGTTGGGGTCTCCAACCGTGTCGCCGGTCACCGAAGCCTTGTGAGCCTCTGAGCCCTTGCCACCGAGGTGGCCTTCCTCGATGTACTTCTTCGCGTTGTCCCAGGCCGCGCCACCGCTGGTCATCTGGAGAGCAAGGAACAGGCCGGTCACGATCGCGCCGATGAGCATTCCACCGAGCGCCTGCGGGCCGAGGATGAAGCCCACCGCCAGCGGCGCGATGACGGGGATGATGCCGGGCACGATCATCTCGCGCTGCGCGGCGGCGGTCACGATGCGGACCGCGGTTCCGTACTCAGGCTTGGCGGTCCCTTCCATGATCCCCTTGATCTCGCGGAACTGGCGCCGAACCTCCTCTACCACGAGGCCACCGGCACGCCCCACCGCCAGCATCGCCAGCGACCCGAACAGGAACGGCAGGATGCCGCCGAGAAACAGGCCGACGATCACGTGAGGGTCGGAGAGGTCGAACTTGGTCGAGTGGCCGGCCCGGGCCAGCTCCTGGGTATAAGAGGAGAAGAGGACGAGTGCCGCAAGGCCTGCCGACCCGATCGCGTATCCCTTCGTCACCGCTTTCGTCGTGTTGCCCACCGCGTCAAGGCGGTCGGTGACGGTTCTGACCGACTCGGGCAGGTTGGCCATCTCCGCGATGCCGCCGGCGTTGTCGGTGATCGGCCCGTAAGAATCGATCGCCACGATGATCCCTGTCATCGACAGCATGGCTGTCGCGGCGATCGCGATGCCGTACAACCCGCCGAGGTTGTAGCTGAGCAGGATGCCGATCCCGATCACCGTAACGGGCAGCGCGGTCGCCATCATGCCGATCGCCTGGCCCGCGATGATGTTGGTCGCGTGGCCCGTCACCGACGCCTTCGCGATGAGGTGCACGGGCCAGTACCTGGTCTCCGTGAAGTACTCCGTGATCGCGACGATCAGGACAGTGATCACGACGCCGATGAGGCCGGCATAAAAGAGGTTGTTCGGGTCGCTGACCCCTCCGCCCGGCTTCAGATAGCCGTTGCCGGTCATGTACTGGGTGACCAGATAGAAGCCGCCGATCGCGATCACGACCGCCACCAGCAGACCGGCGTAAAGAGCGCCCATGATCCAGTTCGGGTTGAAGACGCGGACGAAGAACGCCCCGACGATCGAACCGACGACGCTGACGGCTCCGAGGAGGAGCGGATAGATCACCCAGCCGATCTGGTCCTTGAACAGCAGCGAGCCGAGAAGAATCGCCGCGATCATCGTCACCGCGTAGGTCTCGAACAGGTCAGCCGCCATGCCCGCGCAGTCGCCGACGTTGTCGCCCACGTTGTCTGCGATGACGGCAGGGTTTCGGGGGTCATCCTCTGGAATGCCGGCCTCAACCTTGCCGACCAGGTCAGCGCCGACATCCGCCGCCTTGGTGTAGATACCGCCGCCCAGGCGGGCGAAGACCGAGACGAGGCTGGCACCGAAAGCAAGGCCGACCAGGGCCTCTGGGTCCTTGAAGAGGTAATAGGCACCCGCGACCCCGAGCAACCCGAGGCCCACGACCATGAATCCCGTGACCGAGCCGCCGCGGAAGGCCACCTGCAGCGCCTGGTTCAGCCCGCCCCGGGCGGCTTCAGCCGTGCGAAGGTTGGAGCGGACGGCGATGTTCATGCCCACGTAACCGGCGGCCGCGGACAGCACGGCTCCGACGACGTACAGCGCCGCGGTCTTCCAGTTGATCGCCAGGCCGATGGCGATCGCGATGACGATGCCGATGATCGCGATGACCGTGTACTGCCGGTTGAGGTAGGCGGAGGCCCCCTCCTGGATCGCGGCGGCGATTTCCTTCATCCGCTCGTTGCCCGGCGGCGTGCGCAGGACCAGGGCGATGAGGATGATGGCGAACAGGACCGCGGCGATGCCGCCGGCCACGGCGAACAGGACGATATTGGGATCCATTAAGTGACGACGTCCTCCACTACCACTCTTGTTTGATGCACTGCCTGCGGCGCTGATGCACTGCCTGTCCGCTCGGTGCGATTGTTGTCGGCGCGGAGCGTTAGGTTATACGAACTAGGTGATGTCGAAGCGGGTGAGGCCCCCCGTCGCTTCGGACCAGTTCACCTCGACCGCGGTGACGCGGGCCTGGCGAGGGCCCTCGCCGGCGGCACGCTCAAGCTGTTCCAGGTCCGGCCGCCTGCCTTCGGCCACGAACTCGACGACGCCGTCGTCCCGGTTCGTCACCCAACCCGTGAGCCCCAGAGCCTGGGCGCGACGGATAAGAAAAAAGCGAAAGCCGACTCCCTGAACATCTCCTTTGATAACGCCGTGAAGGCGCTCGGGTTCCATCCATCGGGTATTGTCCCCCGCATGGCGTCATCGAGCATCGTTGCGATTGGTGACGAGCTCGTCGGCGGGTTCACCCTCGACACCAACTCCTCCTGGCTCGCCGAGCGGCTGCGCGTCCTCGGCTACCCGGTCAAGCGAATCAGCGCGATCCGCGACCGGCCGGACGAGATTGCGCAGCAGATTCGCCGGGATCTGGATGACCCCGAGGTGACACACATCTTCTGCAGCGGCGGTCTCGGGCCCACGCCGGACGACAGGACCTTTGCATCGCTGGCCGAGGTCCTCGGGCGCCAGCTCATCATCTGGGAGGAGACGCGCGAGCGGATCGAGCGCCGTGTGCGCCGCATGCACGAGGCCGGCCTCCTCGAATCGCCGGACGTGACCGAGGGCAACCTGCGGATGGCTCGGATCCCGGCCGACCCCGCGCACGTTTTCAAGAACCGTCGCGGCATGGCGCCCGGAGTCCTGTACGAGGTGAGCGGCAAGCGCCTCTTCGTGCTGCCCGGCGTGCCGCCGGAGCTGAAGGGCATCTTCACGGAGGAGATCGAGCCGCAGTTTCTCGCCGAAGGCTCGGCTGCGACAGTCCGCGAGGTGCGCTTCACATTTGCCGTCGAGGCCAGGTTCTATCCCTTGATGCGCCAGCTCGAAGAGTCATTTCCCGACGTTTCAGTCGGCTCATATCCGAACTTCGAGACCAAGGAGCTCGTCATCCGGTGCATCGGCACCGACCCGATGCGGGTCGATGAGGTGGTCGAGGTCGTCCGCCGCCGTACGGCGCAGCTCGGCATGACCGGAGAGACGCGCCGCTAGCCGGGATCCGAGCAGCGTCCGCTTCACCGACTTCGACGAACAGGCAACCCGAAATCGACAGGGACCGTCAGGAGCCGGTGAACTCAGGCTCCTGCTTGCTGAGGAAGCTCATGATGCCGATTGCCGCGTCGGTGCTGAGGGCGGCGCGCGCAAAGTTGTGCGCCTCGATCTCGAGCGCCTCGTCGAGCGGTAGGTCGAACCCGCGCCGCACCGCATCCTTGATCATCGCGATCGCGAACGTCGCCGCCTTCGACAACTTGCCCGCCAGCTCGTCGACAGCGCTCTGAAGTTCCTCCGGGGCCACCGCCTTATCCACCCACCCGACCGCTTCGGCCTCTTTCGCAGAGAGCCGGCTCGACTCGATGAGGTAACGCATCGCCCTGGCCTTGCCGATCAAGCGCGGCAAGCGTTGCGTGCCGCCGGCGCCAGGGATGATCCCCAAGGAGGATTCGGTCTGGCCGATCCTCGAGCGCCCGTCCTCGACCATGATCCGGAAGTCGCAGCACAGCGTCAGCTCGCTGCCGCCCCCGAGCGCATGGCCATTGATGGCCGCGATCACGGGCTTGGGGCAGCTCTCGATCGCCGAGAAGTGGGCGTTCATGCGCCTCATCAAACCGGCGACCTGGTCAGGCGCATCCTCTGCTTCTCGGTCGATGCCGGCAAGCATCGTCAGGTCGGCGCCCACGCTGAAGTACTTCTCGTAGTCCGACGCCAGCACTATCACGCGTACTCCGGGGTCTTCGCCCAGCTCGCCAAAGGCTGAGGAGAGCTCCGACATCAGGTCCTCCGCAATGCCGTTGTTGCCCCTGCGGTGCATGGCCACGCGCGCGATCGGGCCGTCGCGCTTGATGTCGACGCATTCGCCCATCGCTAGAAGGTGAAGAGGGGGATGCCGCCCGCCACCTCGAGCGCGGTGCCCGTGATGTAGCTCGCCTCGTCGGAGCACAGGAACGCAATTGCATGCGAAATGTCCCTCGGCTCGCCCGGACGCTTGAAAACGGTGCGCTTCATGATCCGCTCGTTCATGTCGGGGTTACCCATGTTGAATGCCTCGGTGCCAATGATGCCCGGGACGATCGCGTTGGCGGTGATGTTGTGGCGACCACCCTCGAGGGCGGCGGTCTTCGCGAGCGCGATAACCGCCATTTTCGACGCCGAGTAGCTGGCCTGGCCGAACCCACCCATGGTGCCGGCGACGGATGCCATGAAGATCACGCGACCCCACTTCTGCTCGATCATGTAGGGCCAGACCTCCTTGGTGCAGTTGAACGCGCCGGTGAGGTTGACTTTGATGTCGCGATCCCAGAGCTCGTAGCTCATGTTCTGGATCTGCGCCGCATTGTCCAGGGTCGCCGCGTTGTTCACCAGGATGTCGATGCGGCCGAACTGGTCCTTGACCTTCTTGAAAACTTCGCGGACCTGCTCGCGATTCGTCACGTCCATCTTGATCGCGATCGAGCGCCGGCCCATCTTCCGAACCTCTTCAGCGGTCTGATTCGTGTGCACCCAGCCTTGCGATGTCGCGTACTGCGCGAGCGCCGAACCCAGCTCCTCAGCCGACTTCTGCAGGTCGGGGTCGTCCTCGACCAGGATGTCGGTGATGACGACGTCGGCTCCCGCCTGCGCGAGGGTCAACGCATCCTGGCGGCCGAGGCCCCGCGAGGCGCCAGTCACGATTGCCACTTTTCCGGTTAGGTCGAACATCCCTTACCCCCTCAACCTGATGGTCCCGCGTGACCCGGAGATCGCGCGCGAGATGACGAGCCGCTGTATCTCCGCGGTCCCCTCCCAGATCTGATAGATCTTGGCATCGCGGAACCACTTCTCGACCGGGTACTCCTTTATATATCCGTATCCGCCGAGGACCTGGATGGCGTCGGTCGTCACCTCCATCGCCACGTCCGCGGCGAAGCACTTGGCCATGGAGCCCTCCGCTCGCTCGAACGGCTGGTTCTGGGTCGCCATCCAACCGGCTCGCCAGATCAAGAGCCGGGCGGCGTCGATCTTCATCGCCATGTCCGCAAGCTTGAAACCGATCGCCTCGTGCTGCCACAGCGGCTTGCCGAACTGCTTGCGATCCGACGCGTAATCGAGGGCGAACTCATATGCCGCGCGGGCGATGCCCAAGGCTCCCGCAGCCACCCCAGGCCGCGTCGCCTCCAGCGTCATCAACGCACCGAGCGCGCCCGGACCGGCATGGTCGGCGTCGGGCTCGCCCCCCAGGCGGTGGTCGAGCGGGATGGCGCAGTCCTCGAAGATCACCTGCGCCGTGTGGCTCGCACGGACGCCCAGCTTCTTTTCCTTGCGACCCATCCGCATTCCTGGCGTGCCCTTGGGTACCAGGAACGACGCGATGCCGGCCGGGCCCTTCGATGGATCGGTGTTGGCGTAGATGACGTGGTAGTCGGCGATGCCTCCGTTGGTACAGAACTGCTTGGTCCCGTTGAGCACATAGCTGTCGCCAGTCCGCGTCGCTCGCGTCTTCATCGCGAGCGCATCCGAGCCTGAGTCAGGTTCGGTCAAGCCCAGGCCGCCGAGCACCAGCTTGTCGGGGTTCGTGAACTCGGGCAGCCAGCGCTTCTTCTGCTCCTCGGTCCCGCTGGCACGAATCCCGGCCATGGCGAGAGCCATCGATTGGATACAGACGGCGATCCCAGCGCAGCCCCAGTGGAGCTCCTCGTTGATCATCAGCTCGGTCAAAAAGTCGAGATTCTGGCCCCCATACTCCTCGGGCAGGAAGGCCGCCGGCGTCAGGCCCAGTCGATGCGCTTTCTTGACCACCTCATACGGAAATTCCTCGGTCTCGTCGTGATATGCCGCGACCGGCCGGATCTCTTTTTCAGCGAACTCGTGCGCGAGCCGTCTGATCTCCTGCTGTTCCGGAGATGGTGAGAAGTCGAGGGTCATGCGCGGCTAAACGTACTCTGCCGACGACTTCGTGAGAACCGCCTCACCTCTCTCCTTGACGGCACGGATATCCAGCTTGTTGGGCCCTGCCGGCTCCGCGCTGAAGGTGACCGTGTCGCCGGGCACGACCATCCCCGAGAACCTGCACACAAGGCGGTACAGGCGCTCGCCTCCGCCCGCCGCCTCGGCGGCCACCGTGCCCGCGAGCCCCATCTGCAGCATGCCGTGGGCGATGACACCGGGAAGGCCGACCGAGCGCGCGAACTCGTCATCGAGGTGGATTGGGTTGTGGTCGCCCGACGCCTCGGCGTACGCGGCGATCTGCTCCTTGGTGAAGGTGACGGTTCGCTTCATGGGCGGATCACGAAAAGAGCGCGAGACTTGCAGATGTCGTCACCGCGCGCCCCCTTGGTCTCAGTCTCGAACTTCAAGAAGCGCATTCCACGCCGGCTCACGTCGGATGCGACATGACCCTGTGAGGTGACCGTTTCGCCAGGCTGCGGATGCCGGGTCCATTCGAACTCCTGCTCCGCATGCAGGAGCTTGGCGAAATCGATGGCCGCCTCGGGATCCGCGAACAGCTGCGGCGCCGTGGCGCCGAGAGAGTAGACGCCCGCGAACGTCGGCGGCACGCCCGCCGCGGGGTCCGCGCCGATGGCTCGGGCGAAGTCGGCCACACGCTGAGGCTCGATCTCGAACGTGACAGGCGGATAAGTTCGCCCCCCTGCACCACCCTCACTCACCGGGCTAGTGTCCCACCCGGCGGACTTAGGCCCTGATGAGCCGCAGGCGGCTCGCCACGCGACGCAGCAAGAGCGGGCGAAGGGCGCCCCACGCCTCCAGGACCGCGGCGCGCGCGCTGGAGGCGAGCTCCGGCGGCGCGTAGGCGGAGACGACGAAGCCGTCGGCGAGCGAGCGCAGCGAATCCGATGCCTCGGGGAACCTGCTCGCGAGGCGCCTGGCAAGCTCGAGAGGCGTCTCACCCGGCAGGCGTTCCGCGCCGGCCATCTCGGCCAGGGCCAGGGTTCGTCTCCAAGCGAGCTTCACCGAACGCGGCCGAAGGTAGCGGACGGCCACGGCGAGCAGCACCAGGACGATCGCCAGGAGGATGCCCACGATGCGGGTCAGAGTTCCGGCGTCAGGCATCCGGAATGTGAAGCCGCTGCCCGGACCTCCCGGAGTGGTGCCGGAGTTCGTGGGTTTGACGAACGGTGTCGGAGTCGACTTCGCCGTTGGACCCCCAACCACCCCGCCAGGAGTCGTGGTGGGGCACTGGCTCTCGACGACACAGGGTTGGCCGCCTTGGAATCCCCGCGGGATTGAGGTGTAGGTGCCGTTGTTGTCGGGGGTCGGCTCGAAGGGAATCCACCCGTACCCCGGAAAGTACGACTCGACCCAGGTGTGCGCATCGTCTTCGTGCACGATCGACGAGTGAGTGAGAACGTCGGGCGTGCCCGGTCCGAAGCCGTTGACGAGCCGGGTCGGGATTCCCAGGCTTCGGAGCATGTCCCCCATCGCCGTCGCGAAGTACTCGCAGTAGCCTTTTTTGGACGTGAACAAGAAATAGTCCATGTAGTCAGCTCCTCCCAGCGGCGTCGGCGGAGTGAGCGTGTAAGTGAAGCCACCGTTCCGCAGGTACGCCTCGATCGCCTGGGCCTTCTGGTAGGGCGTTGTCGCGTTGGCGGTGATCTCGAGTGCTTTCTCGCGGATTTTGTTGATGACGGCGGGGAGGCGATACCCGTCGGGCGGCAGTCCGGAGTAGGGCCTCAGCCATGAGGGATACAACGTGCCCGCCTGGTTCAGCTGATCGGCGGTGGCGATCGAGTATTGCGTGGTGACCGCGTATGACCCTTTGGACTCCGGCGGCTGCACGCTGGACAAGCGATCGACAGTGGTTATCGCTCCGACGGTCACCTGGTCGAACTGGGTGATCATCGCCTGGCGGTTGACCTTGTAAAAGAGGCCAGGGTAGAAAAGGATGTCCTGGCTGCCGCCGCCTGGAGGCTGGAGCATGTTGACGTTGTAGGTGGCCAGAGCGAGTTTCTGATAGTCATCGAGGTAGGCAGGGATCGTGTCCGGGGCGACGGGACTGACGGATTCGGGCGAGGCGGAGTAGCGCCACTGCCCTTGAGACGTCACTGTCACATCGACTCCCCGAAAATACCGCACTCCTGCGCCCGTCCACGTGTACGTGAACACCGGCCTGTGGCTCCTCTTGAGCGAACCGCCCAGCGCCACGTCGGTCGAGAAGCCGATCGTGTTGGTACCGACGCCCGGGCCGAGGGTCCCGCCATGGTTGAGACGCTCCTGCAGCTGGGCCCAGCTTGAGAACGCGCTCGCCTGCATCGACGTGGTGCGGTCCTCGGTCGAAATCGGAGGCAGCAGTATCGCAAGGGCGATCAGCCCCGCCATGGCGACCAGGCCGCTTTCCCAGAAGTCCCAGCGCGCGTCCGCTGTCAGCTTGACTCGAGCGCGCGTGACGTTGGCGACCGACGCGGTGTAGTTCGTCCACAGCAGCAGCGCAAGCGTGAGCACGAGGATGACCAGCGTGTACCCGTTCTGGTTGGCCGAATTGAGCAGGTTGGTGGAAAAGGCGGCGGCGCCAGGCACCAGGCCGAGCAGCGGCCTTCGCCACCGCAGCACGCACCAGGCCAGCCACCCTCCGGTGACCCACATCAGCAGGCTGATCAGAAAGAGGTAGAACGAGGCGTCGTTGGACACCGCATAAAAAGGACCGTCGGCACGAGCGGCGCCATGGGCGAAGCGCTCCAACCACACCCCCACCAAACCGATGGACAGCGGGTCAGCGGGGTGGGCCGCATGAAGCTGCGGCCAGGAGGCGTTCAGGGCGGCGAAGGGTCCGATCAGCGCCCCGACCCCCAGACCGGCGGGCCATGGCACAGGCAGGATCGCAAGCACGCCCAAGAGCACCGCGCCTGCCATGGCGACCAGGACCACTGAGTCGATGCCCGGCACCCACGCGGCGGCTGCGGTGGAGCGGGCGAGCATCAGGGTCAGCAGCAGGATCAGGACCGCCGACCAGGCGACCGCGCCGGTCATCGAGGTGCGTGTATGGCTCCAGAACCGAGCCGGCCACTGCGCCCCGAAGCTTTCAGCCGATGCGGATTGCATCTCGGGTCCTCATCAAGCGCGCGAAGTCGTCGCCTTGCCGGACGACATACAGGTCGACATCCTGCCCGAGGTCGAAGCTTGGGTTTCGATCAGGGCCGCCGAAGCTGGCGGTGTCCAGGTAGAAAACCATCATGGCCGACCGGCGGCCGCGAACCGCTTGCAGCACCCGCACCCATCCGGGGTCGGCGCTTGGCGTGATCACCGCAGTGGCTCGACGGGGCAGCCGGCGGATCCGGTCCCATGCCAGCGTGTTGGTGAGCGGCACGCGACCGTCTGCCTGGGCAACAGCGAGGTAATCCAGGATCAACCGGTCCTGGCGGACGGCCCGATGCGGCTCGAGAATCGTGCCCTTCGCGTCGTTGG
This sequence comes from Candidatus Dormiibacterota bacterium, assembly GCA_036495195.1. Lineage (GTDB taxonomy): Bacteria > Chloroflexota > Dormibacteria > Dormibacterales > Dormibacteraceae > Palsa-872. The sequence continues at coordinate 22,653 of DASXNH010000082.1, read as the reverse complement.
CGATCAGGCCCACCTGCCGGCCACGGCTGTGGACCTGCGCGGCCATCGAAGCGGCCAGGCTGATGGCGTACTCGAGGGTGGACTCCTCGCCCTCGCCGACATGCACGTTCCGATCCAGGTCCAGCAAAATCCAGAGGTCGGTCGTCACGGGCTGCTCGAAGGTCTTCGACATGAGCCGGCCGTGGCGCGCCGACAGTGCCCAATGGATACGGCCGAAGCTGTCCCCGGTGGTGTAATCGCGGACCCCGCCAGTCTCTGGGGGGTAATCCGACCACGTGCCGAAGGTCGGCGAGTTGCCGGTCTGCGGCGCGCTCGGGGCCACCAGGTCCGGGATCGGCCTCACCTTCGGATACACGAGGACGGACGAGCGCTGGCCGAGCTTCGTTTCCCGGCTGAACAGGCCGAACGGCTCGCGGACTCGTATCGAGGTCGGCCCGAACGTCATCCAGCCCCTGCGGCGGTAGATGCCTCGGGTCTTCCACGTCACCGGGTCGTGGCCGACCGAGATCACCCGCCCAGGTTGGTAATCGGCAATCCCGCTGAGATCGCGCACCTCAATCCATGGCGCGGGGATGAAACCGGTGCGGGTGACCGCTATCACCTCTTCGAAGGGCTCGCCGACCGTCGGCGTTCCCGGATCGAGCTTGCGCGTCACGGTGAGGCCGCGAATGGCGAACCGCGGCCACGCCCAGGCAACGATGAAAAGCATCCAGAGTGCATATGCGAAGGGGTAGGCGCCTTTGATTCCGGTGATCCATGTGAAGAACAGGAGCAGACCCAGCGACAGGGCCAATGCGACCTTGCTCACCTTTAGAAGACCAGCTTCGGTCTATCCGTCGTAGGCCATCTGAGGAACATGCTCCCGCTCGAGCAAGCTCGCCACCAGCTTGCCGGCGCTCTGGCCCTGCATCTCGGCATTGGGCCTGAGGATGATGCGGTGCGCAAGCACCGGCTCCGCCAGTGCCTTGATGTCGTCGGGGATGACGTACGTTCTGCCCAGCACGGCGGCAAGAGCCTGGCTGGCGTGAAACAGGTTGAGCGTCCCACGCGTGCTCGCGCCAAGCGCAACCTCAGGGTTGCCGCGCGTGCGGCCGACGAGGCGGGCGATGTACTCGCGAAGCTCTGGCTTCACGAACACCTCCCTGACCGCGGCCTGTGCGCTCTTCAGCTCGTTGGGCGAGACGACCGGCTGCAGCTCCAGCATGGGTGACTCAACCTTGTGCTGGCCCAGGAGGTGCGCCTCTTCCTTCTCGGTCAGATAGCCAAGCCGCACCTTCATCAGGAATCGGTCCAGCTGCGCTTCCGGCAGTGGGAACGTTCCCGAGTACTCCACGGGGTTCTGCGTCGCCATGACCATGAAGGGCTTGGGCAGAACGTGCGTGTCCCCATCGATCGTGACCTGGCGCTCCTCCATCGCCTCCAGCAGGGCCGCCTGGGTCTTCGGGCTGGCGCGGTTGATCTCGTCCGCGAGGAGGATTTGAGCAAAGACAGGGCCCGGCCTGAACTCGAAATCGCCAACCTTCTGGTTGAAGGCGCGCACGCCGGTGACGTCGGACGGGAGCAGATCGGGAGTGAACTGGATTCGGCGGAAGGTGCAATCGAGGGAGCGGGCGAGCGACTTGGCCAGCATCGTCTTGCCCACGCCTGGCACGTCCTCGATGAGGAGATGGCCCTCGCACAGGAGGGTCACAAGGCAATAACGGACCTCGTGTTCCTTGTTGACGATGGCTCGCCCAACGTTGGACATGACCGCCTCGGCAACCCGGGTGACTACCTCGGTCGCCAAAGCACGGCACCCATCCAGGCGATTATAGGTTCGGATGACGCCGGCCCCATCTCAGGTCAATACGCGTGCTGGGTACGTTTGGTTCCGCGCGTTACCACGATTGCCTGGGCTGCGTATTCAATAACAAGGATGCAACCCGAGAAATGGGCGACGCGCGCCGGCGGCGGGCGAACGGTGGCCGTGCTGGCCGCCATCCTTCTCGTCGCATGCGGCAGCGCGTCGCCAAGCCCGGTCGGCCGCCCGCTCAACATCTATGAGCTCAAGTTCAAGGTCATGGACATGGTGGGCACACCGGTCTATTGCGATCCGGATATCTATCCCATCACGCGTGAAGGCAGCGAGCTTGCCAACGCAATCGCTGAATATCCGAAGATCCGCGCCCAGGCCGACCTCGACAGCGCGATCATCGCCCACGCCCACCTGCCCAACGGCGACCTCACCGATGCGCAAAAGCTGACCGTCTATCGGGCTTACAAGCTGCTGCAGGCGCTCAGCCTTACGCAGAACGGCACCGACCACGCGTTCGAGTACCGCGTCGCTACCACCGGCCAGGGCGGCATCGAGCTCGTCAAGGGCACGGTGCGAGTCGACGGGGTTGTGAGTGTGACCTCCCGAACTCCAGCAGGACGGCCCAACTGTCCCATCTGCCTGGCCGCGAGCACGCTGATCGCCACGCCTGAAGGCCCCGTGCGCGTCGTCGACATGAGACCCGGGATGCTGGTCTGGACCTCAACCCGCGACGGACGGCGGGTCGCGGCCGCCGTGCTCGAGGTCGGCAGCATTGAGGTGCCCGCCGGGCACCTGATGGTCCATCTGGCGCTCGCGGATGGACGCGAGCTGCTCGCGTCGCCAGGACACCGCACAGCAGAGGGACGGCGTCTCGGCTCGCTCGCCGTAGGGCAGCTGCTCGACGGCTCGATCATCAAGCTGTGGGAGCTGGTCCCCTACTCGGCTGACCGCACATACGATCTGCTACCGGCGGGAGCGACCGGCGCGTACTGGGCGAATGGAATCCTGCTCTCGAGCACGCTCGCGGGCTCTAGCTGACTTCTTCTTCCTCGACCAGGCGGAGGTGGCCGCTGACGTCCAGTCCCAGGTGGCGGGCGAAAAAGCCGGCCACGCGCTCCACGTACAGAGGTCGGTCCGCAAAGTAGGCACCCGTGTGCGGGGCGCCTTGAACGATCCAGATCTCGCGTGGGCCGCGGTAGGCGTCGTAAAGCCGGCGGCTGTGGTTCACGGAAGTAATGTCATCGGCCCCGCCGTGAATGAAGAAAAGGGGACGCGGCTCCAGCGAGCTGAGGACCGCCTGGGGGCTGCATTCAGACAGCCGAGATCCGTTTCGAAGACGCAGCATCAGACCGGCCAGCCACACGAACGGTGCGCCCGGCAGCCTGATCGCTCTCCGCACGTTCTCGGCCATGAGGACGCGTAGGTCGCTGAAAGGGCTGTCGAGCACCAGCGCCTCGATGCCCGGTTCCCCGGCGGCGCCGAGAAGGGAAACGACAGCTCCCATCGAGTAGCCGATGAGTCCGATCCTTGCGTGAGGGATGCGCTTGCGCGCGAACGCGATGACCGCCTGCAGCTCCAGCACCTCCTTGATCCCGAACGTGATCGGCGCGCGGTCGCTGCCCGGCATGCCGCGATACGAATAGAGGATGACGTTGAACCCCTTGCGCCAGAGCGCAGCAGAGATGCCGAGCGAGTTCGTGCGCTGGCCCTTATGCCCGCCGGACACGATGACCGTCTGGGGCGAGCCTGGCTGCCGGAAATGCCAGGCCCCGAAGCTGATACCGTCCGCGGTCACCAGCTCAACCTCTTCGGAGTCCGCCTGGAACTCGAAGGGCGTGAACGTGAAGTCGTCGAGGAAAGCGGGCTTGTCTGCCACGAAGGCGCGGCGGTAGACGGCATAGGAAATGAGTAGGTACAGAGCGAGAAGCGTGAGGGCTACGAGGGCGGCGTAAGCCATGTGGAACTACCCGAATCGAAGCTTAGCCCGAATGTCTGACACGAGGTCTTGCCGCCTTGGAAACGCGGCCGGACAATCCCTCCTCGTACCTGGCCAGCACAAACAGTAGGAGGCTCAGGCGATTGAGCCAGCGGCGCACCTGAGGGTTTTCGAACCCGCCTCCGCGCTCGAGCGTCAGGCAGCGGCGCTCCGCCCTTCGCGTAATCGCGCGCGCGAGGTCGAGCGCCCCCGACGCGGGCGTCGCGCCGGGCAAGATGAAGCCGTCCGGCATCGGTACCGCTTTCTCCAGCTCCGCCGTGAATTCCTCCAGGCGTTCCACGCCGGCTGCCGTCGTGGAGCCGAAGGACACCTTGGATTCGGGGTTGGTCGCAAGCTCCGCGCCCAGCGCATAAAGCCCGCGCTGCAGCTCTTCACAGATCGCGCGCACGCGCGCGTGGGCCGACAGCGCCTTGGCGAGCCCGATCGCGCTGGACGCTTCGTCGACGGTGCCGTAGGCCTCGATGCGGGGATCGTCCTTGCGGGCGCGCCCTCCACCCAGGAGGCCGGTGGACCCGTCATCGCCGCCGCCGGCCAGCTCGAGCATCGGCTTCTTTCGACTCGTTGTCGCTGCCTTCTTGGCACGCGCGGCCGTCACTCGAAGACTCGGCTCAGCTCGTAGAGCTCCTTCGGCACGCGCCGCGTCTCCTTCACGACCTCGGCGAGGGGCACGACTTCGACGTCCCCATTGCGGCGGATCGGGATCACGCCGCTCTTGCCCTCGGCGATGAGCTCGGCCGCCCTCACGCCAAGCCGTGTCGCCCAGATCCGATCGATTGGGGTGGGCGAGCCTCCACGCTGAAGATGGCCAAGCACTGTCACGCGAGTCTCGAAGCCGGTCTCGCTCTCGACCCTCCGCGCCAGCGCATCGCCGATACCGCGCCTGGCGAGCTGCACGTGGCCGAACGCATCGGTGTCCTTGGCACCTCCCGCCTCCTCCTCGAGCTCTGGGATGTGAGCGCCCTCCGCGACCACGATGATGCTGAACAGCTTGCCGTCTCCACGCCTCCTGTACAGGTGTCCGACCACCTCTTTGAGGGTCACCTCGAACTCGGGGATCACGATCAGGTCAGCGCCGCCGGCCAGGCCCCCGACGAGCGCCACCCATCCGGTGTCTCGGCCCATGACCTCGACCACCATCACGCGGTGATGGGCTGACGCTGTGGTGTGGAGGCGGTCCAGGGCGTCCGTGACCACGCCGACAGCCGTGTCGAAGCCGATGCAGAACTCCGTCAGCGAAAGATCGTTGTCGATCGTCTTCGGCACTCCCACCGTCGGAAAGCCCGCCTCGTGCATCGCCGCCGCGACGCTCAGCGTGTCATCGCCGCCGATGGGAACGATCCCGTCGATGCCATTGCGGCGCAGCACACGAATCACGGTCCCGATGCCGTCCTGCATCTTCAAGGGGTTGGTCCGTGAGGTACCGAGGATGGTGCCGCCCAGATGCAGGATGCCCCGCACGCCTTCGGGTGCGAGCTCTTCGATCAGCCCGTCTTCGATGCAACCCGCCCATCCGTTCTGCACGCCGCTCACGCGATGGCCGAGCTGGAAGGCGCGCCTCGCAACGCCGCGGATGGCCGCGTTGAGGCCGGGCGCGTCGCCACCGCCGGTAAGGATTCCGATTCGCACGACGAAAGATTACGGTGTGGGGCCGGAATCGAGGCGCTGGAGCAGGTCCCGCAGCGGGACATCGGCGAGCGAAGGGAGCAAGACGTCGGCCCGGCTGAGGTCGAGCGTGGCCGTGATTGAGTTCGGGATGGCGACGCAAAACATCCCAGCCTGCTTGGCCGCCAGCACGCCGTTGGGCGAGTCCTCGATGGCGAGGGCCTCTGAGGCGCTGACGCCAAGGCAATCGAGCACCGCGACGTAGAGGTCGGGTGCCGGTTTCGCGTGGTTGACGTCGTCACGGCAGCGCACGCAGTCGAACCGGGCGAGAATGCCGAGCCGCTCGAGGTGGCCGGTGACCCAGTCCCGGGTCGAGCTCGACGCAACGCCGAGCTTGAGCCCCAGCGCCGTGGCGTCATCGATGTAATGCAGGATCCCGGGCAGAATCTGCTGGGCAAGGACCATCTCCGTCCGGCGCCCGATGCGCCCGTCGAGCACCTCCTGAGACAGGGGCCGGCCCAGGCGGTCCTCGAGGTGGCGCTGCGGATGGAACTCGGTGGTGGTCGATCCGACTATCTGCACCCAGCGCTCGAACGGAAGTGTCTCGCCATGAGCTTCGTACACCTCGACCCAGGAGCGATAGACCGGCTCTTCGGTGTCGAGGATCAGCCCGTCAAAGTCGAAGACGATGGCTCGAATCACGGATGAATTTAACTATGTCCGGCCAATCGCTTAGGATCGCGATGCCGTGGGCTTGAGATCAGTGGCTGACGAGACGCTTCAGTCGCCGGCGCGTCCCGTGGTCAGCGAAAGCGGCGCCCGCGGTTGGTTCGGAGCCGCGCTCTCTGGCCTGGCCCTGGTCACCGTCTCGCTCATGCTTGTCATCTTCTTCGGCTTTCTCGACGCCATCCACTATCGCTCGATCGTCGACTTCTTCACCCCCGACCCGGCGGCGGCGGCCGGCACGCTGGGACTGGTCGGTGGCGCCGAGGGCGTGACTCTGAGCATCGTCATCGTGTCGGTCGTCTTCGGCATCCAGACCACGTCTTCGCGGTACTCGCCTCGAATCATGGGAATCTTCACGCGCAACCCGCTGAACGCTCTGGTGCTCAGCTTTGCCCTGGCCTCGATCCTGTACACGTTCCTGGTGCGCGCCGAGGTCAAGGTCAACTATGTCCCGACCTGGAGCGTCGCCGCCGCGGTCATCCTGGCCCTCGTCAACTTCGCGATCCTGCTGCCCTACGTCGGCTACATCTTCGAGGTGATGCGCGCGGAGACTCTGGTCAGCGGCATCATGCGGCGGGCGCGACGTGATCTCCGCGCAGCTGTCGCCAGCCAGCATGCTCGCCGGCATCGGCAGGCGCTCATGACCTCGGTCGCGCAGATCACGGACATCGCGTTCGGGTCGATTCAGCTGGGCGACGTTCCCATCTGCGTGCTGAGCATCGAGGTGCTCGGACAGCTCATCGCCGACGACTACCTGCCCGTGAAAAAGGGCTTCCAACCCGACTGGTTCAGGGTCGGACACGCAGAGCTGCCGGGAGCCTCGGACCAGATCCTCGCCGAGGTGAATCGCGCCGGTACCTGGTTCACGTACACGATCATGTCCAGCTTCGTCGACATGATCGGGCTGACTCCGGTGCACAGAAAAGAGGCCGTGCACGCCATCGCTGTGGCGACACGCAATGTTGGATTGGCCGCCATCGAGGTCGGCGACAAGGAGGTGGCAGAGCTGTGCGTGCGGTTCTTCAACACCTACCTGCGGGCAGCCATCAACCAATCTGCTCCGACTTTCGCATCGGCGATCATGAATGAATATCGGCGGCTGGCCATCGGCTCTCTCGAGTGGCGCCCGGACCTGGCGGTCGAGGCCGCCGCCCACCTGCTCCGTTACGGCCGTCACTTCGATGAGGCGGGCATGCCGGCGATCTTTGGCGCCGCCGCCGAAGACGTGGCCGATCTCGCGATCGAGGCCAGGGCGCGGGACCCGCAGGTGACGCACCGCCTCGCGCTGCTGATGGTCAGGAACCTGCTTGACCTCATACCGAATGCGCGCCCGATCGGCCTCAACGGCCTGTTCAAAGGCGTGGCCAAGCTCACGTTCTGGGCCATGGCGGCTGATCAGAAGGACGTGGCCCACATCCTGGTCGAAGGCATCGCCGCCGCACCGCCAGAGTTCGTGGACGCGGCGCTCGACCGCATGGAGTCGATGCAGAACGGCCTCTTCTGGGAGGTCAACGAACGGGTCATCGCCTTCGACTGGGTGGAGCAACCCCTGCGAGCCGAAATTCCCCGGCTGCGGGCAGCGCTGCGGCGCGCCAAGGCCTCAGGGCATGCCCTGACCATCGAGCTCGACAATGCGCTGCCCGTCACCCAGGACCTGGTGAAGCCGGAGCCCAACGCGACCCCTGCGGCGGACGCAGCGGCGGCGCCGGTCAGGGCGGAGCCGGCTGGTTGATCATCGCGGTGGCGGCCGTCTCGAAGTAGTCGATCAGCGCTTTGCGCACAGCTGGGATGACATCAAGCGATTCCACAGCGGCCTTCATGTGTCCCATCCAGGCGTCGCGCTCCGCCTGCCCGATCGCGAACGGCTGATGCCTCATTCGCAATCGAGGATGCCCGCGCTTCTCGTTGTAGGTCGATGGCCCGCCCCAGTACTGGATCACGAACAGCGTGAGGTGCTCGGTCGCGTCCGCCAGGTCCTCGCCGGGGTATAAGGGCCGCAGGAGCGGGTCCCCGTCAACCCCCTCGTAGAAGCGCTTCACGAGCAGGCGGAAGGTCGCCTCGCCGCCTGCTGCCTCGTACACGTTGCCGGTCACTGGCACCCCGCCAACGTAAACAATCGGGCGCCTGGACTGCGCGTGATGGCAACCCGCGGCCCCCGGGAGCGTCCGGCCTAGGTCCTGCCCTTGGTCGTCAACCCGGCGCGGGCCAGGATCTCGGTGGTGGGTCGAACTATCGCCTGGGCGGCCCTCAACCCCGTCGCGACCAGGTATTTCTCGACGATCGCCCGCCCCACGGCGTAGCCACCCATGTGCGGGACGCCGACCGGATGCAACCCCATCCGTCCCGCGACCTCGTCCCCGAGCACATACGGGGTCCAGTCGGGAAAGGACTTCCCCGTACCGAATGCCTCCGTGACCTTCTTCCAGGTCGAGGCCAGGACGGCCCCGGTCACGGGCGCGTACCAGGCTCCTGTGGAATCGGCGCCGCAAACCTCGATGGTGAAGACTTCGGCGAGGCCCTCGTGGATCACCCACTCGGCAAGGTCGAAGTGGCCTTCGACGTTTGGGGTGCGGATGTTGTGCGCCAGCTCGTGGACTCCGCAGGCGCCGATCCTCGACACGTTGTAGTCGGTGGGCCAGGCCACCATCCAGATGCGACCGGGGATTGAACCCATCCCGTAATAGCCCAGTGTGCGTTCGATGAAGACAGGATCATCGGGATTCCCCAGGGTGAGCACCACATCGACGCTCTCGGCATGGTGAATCCCGGGCAAGACCGACTGCTGGTACTCCCAGGCTCGGCCGAGGTCCCGCTTGAGCTGCCCCCACGCATCCGCGGCGACCAGGCGCTTCAACGCCGCCGCGTATCTGGGGTCGTCAACCGCCACCCTGAAGCCGTCGCCTCGTTCGTGGATCTGCTTCAGCTCTTTCATGGCCGGCTCGTCGAACTCGGAGACGCCGCGCATCGCCGCGAGCGCCCCGAGCCTTTTGGCGACCGGCAGCCTGAGCAGGCTCGCCATGGCGGCGGCGTCGTCGTGAACCACTATCTCCATCTGGCCGCTGGTGGTGAGCACGGTTCCCATTGTCATGGAGCAACCGCGGCCGCAACCTCCCGCTGGCCGACGGCGATGCGGTCGAGCTCATTCTCGCGGGGCAGGAACCAGGCGATCGCGATCGTCGCGAGCACGAGGATCACGTGGGACATCAGCGACTTCTGCAGTCCGACGTGGTCGGCGATGGCGCCGTTGATGGGCACGCCGATGGCACCGGTCACAAAGCCAAGTCCCATCACGAGGCCGGACGCAAGGCCCGCGCGCGCCGCCATCAGCTGCTGCGCCATGAGCAGCATCAGCGGCGCTGTCGACGCGGCAAGCACGCCGATGAGGATCGCGCTCAAGAAGGCCCATGGACCTGGGAACAATGTGAACAGCAGGATTGCGGGCACGCTCAGGACCAGCGTGGCCAGGATCACGGTTCTGCGGCCGAAGCGATCGGCAAGCGATCCGCAGCCAACTGTGCCAACCGCGCTTGCAAGCACCAGGGTCGTCGCGAGCGGACCGTAGAACCCGGGGCCGTATCCCATCTGGGCGTACCACGTGGGGATGAACGACTGAAAGACGTAGACCGTCCAGCTGCGGGACATCATCACGCCGATGACCATGGTGAGCGCAAAGACCGGTATCGCCCGACTGAAGCCGGTCGCGGCGGCGCTGCGAGCGACCTGTGGCGCGGCCGACCGCATCCTCCACAAAAGGTAGGCGCCCGCGACCACGCCAGGGATGACGAGCACGCCGGTGCCATGGACGCCAAGAGCTCCAAACAGCGCGATTCCGATGAGCGGGCCGAGGGCCACGCCGACGGTGCCGGCGGTCACGTAGACAGACATGCCGAAGCTGCGCCTCCAGGCCGGCAGCAGGGCGCGCACGTCGAGAGCCGCGAGCGGGTGGAACGCGCCAGAGCCCAGGCCGGAGGCGCATGCGATCACCAGCAGTAGAGGGAAAGACGACACGAAGCCGATGAGGGCGAACGTGAGTGCGGTCCAGGCAAGGGCGAGTCCGGTCAGCCGGGTGCCGTAACGATCTGCGATCACGCCGAACAGCGGCTGAGAGATCGCCGCCATGCCGCTGTACGCGAGGCTCACCAGGCCGACCGTGGCCAGGCTGAGCTGAAATCGCCCGATGAGGATCGGATACATCACGGGTATGACGCCCACGTAGCTGTCCACCGTCAGATGGCCGGTCATCAGGGTGACGAGCTTCCCGCTACTTAAGAAGACCTTCACCGCCGGAATATCATGCCGAGTAACGAGTGATGCGAGAGCTTCTCTACCTGAGCCGGGCCGATGTCGAAGGTTTGCTCGACGTGGATGGAATGCTCGAGGCGATCGCCCGAGCCTTGGTCGCGTTCTCCTCAGGCGTCACCTCGGTGCCGCCGCGCACCGCGGCACGTGCGCCCGATGGACTGATGGGGGTCATGCCGGGTTACGTGCCTGGCGTCGCCCTCGAGGTGAAGCTGGTCTCGGTGTTCCCCGGCAATCATGGGCACGAAGTGCCGAGCCATCAGGCGCTCATCGCTCTATTCGATGAAAAGAATGGAGCTCCGCTCGCCGTGATGGACGGCACGCACATCACGGCGATCCGAACCGGCGGCACCGCCGCGGTTGCCGCGCGGGTGCTGTCACGCGCTGACTCCGGCGTGCTGGCCATCCTTGGCGCCGGGGTGCAGGGCGGTTCGCACCTCGACACGTTCACCCACGTGCGTAACTTCACGGAGATCCGGGTGGCCTCTCGTGACCACGCCAAAGCGGCAGGGCTGGCGGCTCGCCATCCCTTGGCGCGAGTCGCGACCTCGTTCGAGGAGGCGGTGAGAGGGGCCGACGTGGTCGCGTGCTGCACCGACGCGCGGGAGCCTGTGATCAGGCGCGAATGGCTGAACCCGGGAGCTCATGTCAGCTCGGTTGGTGGAACCTTCGGGCCGGAGATCGACCCCGAGACGATGGCCGCCGGCAAGGTGTTCGTCGAGTGGCGAGGCGCCGCCACCAACGCTCCGCCCGCGGGAGCCCACGAGCTGCAGGGCATCGATCCCCACAAGGTCACCGAAGTCGGCGAGGTGCTGGCGGGAACCAAACCCGGCCGGACCTCCGACCACGACCTGACCATCTACAAGTCCACGGGTCACGCGGTCGAGGACGCAGCTACCGCGAGCCTGGTGTATGCGCGCGCGCTGGCGGCGGGCGCCGGGGTCAAGCTCCCTCTCTAGACCTCCACGAGTCGCAGCGGGACCGCGTTCACAACCTGGGTATCGCCAAGATTTCGCTCGGGCTGGCCGCGGCCGTAAGGGTGGATATGACCGTGGATGAGAACCTTTGGGGCGAGGTCCTTGACGAGCGGGAGGAGCGCCGCGAACCCGCGGTGCGCGAGATCCTCGTTCGATCCCCAGCCCAATGGCGGCGCGTGAGTGAGCAGCACGTCCACCCTCCGAGCCGCACGGAATGGGTTGAGCTTGACGCGTACACCGAGGCTCAGGGCCCGCCAGCGCATCTCCGCTTCCGTGTATTGATTAGGACCACGCCGGTAGCGCATGGAGCCGCCAAGCCCTGCGATGCGCAGCCCGGCAGCGACGACCACCCGCCCATCCGCGTTCACGCACCCCAGAGGTCCGCGCTCGGGAGCATCGGCGCCCAATGGGGTCCAGATCGGATCGGACGATCGAAGGTCGGCGTCGTGATTGCCGGGTACGTAAACCAGCGGAACGTCGAGGCGGCTGACCAAGTACTCCAGGTAATCGAAAGGAAGGTCTCCCGCCGACAGAACGATGTCGGGGCGCAATCGGATGAGTTTGTCGGTGTACAGGCCCTCGTCAACCTCATCGGCGATCGCGAGGATGCGCGTCAACTGTACGCACGGCGCCGCACCGCTACTACGCCAGGACCTCGCGTCGCTGTTGCAGGTGCTCCAGCTCCGCGGCGCGGAGCTTTTCGAAGCCCTCTTCGAGGCCCTGCTTGAGCATGGCGGCGATCTGCAACGCCGAATGGAGTCGCGGCAGATACACGAGATCGGCCCCTGCCGCGTAGAAGTTGAGCGCCTGCGGTATGTGCTCGGTGGTGAGCATCACTCGCGCCTTCGGGCAGGCCGCCCTGATGTTCTTCAGCATCCTCAGGTTGTTGGTCCCTCGCAGGATGTCGTCGGTGATGCTTGAAATCACAAGCTCCGCTTCCTGGATTCCGGCATGACGCAGGGTGTCCGCGTGAGCGATGTCACCGTAGATGCAGCTGATCTTTCGATTGCGAAGCTCGCGCCTCACGCTGGGGTTGAAGTCGATGACGAGGATCTTGCTGAGAAAATCCTTCGCGGCACTGCCGTCTCCGGCGTGCTCGAACTCATAGAGGATGGAGCTCGCATCTCTGAAGAAGCCAAGGAAGACCACCGTCTCCTGTCGTCCCTCACTTTTCTCCTGCACGTCGGTCGCCGAATCAAGGTCTTTGACGCGGATCGCCTTCAGCACGCTGCTCAAGACCTTTTGAACGGAGTGGCTCGACTGGATCATGTATGTCGAAACCACCGAGGTGATCGCAAAGGTGATGATCACTATGGTCACGACATCGGGACCGATCTGGTGGCGAGCCAGGCCAAGGGATGCGATGACGATAGAGAACTCGCTCACCTGCGCCAGGTTGATCGCCGGGACCAGGCTTGCGCGATGACCCAGCCGCAGCGCGTACAGGATGGGCACCACCGAGAGCCGGCTGACGATCACGAAAGCCGAGGCGGCCAGCGCTATCGCGACTACCTCCAGGCTCGGCACCGGGATCTGCATTCCGAGAGCAACGAAGAAAAGCGTTACGAAGAAGTCGCGGATGCTCACGGCCTTGGCCATGACGTCCAGGTTGTACGGGAAGGTGGAAAGGCTGACCCCGGCGATCAGGGCACCCATCTCGCGCGACAGGCCAATCGCCTGGGCGGTGCCGGCCAGGAAGAAGCACCAGGCAAGCGCGCTGACCAGCACCAGCTCTGGTGCCTTGGCCACCGACCGAAACAGATACGGCAGAAGATACTTCGAGATGTTCAGCGCCCCGACCACGAGGAGCGCGCCTTTCAACAGTGAGAGAGCAAGCGGGAAGAAATCGGGATTTTCGAGGTTGGGCTGAACCGCGAGCATCCCCACGGCCCAAAGGTCCTGGATCACCAGCACGCCCAGCGTGATGCGGCCGGGCAGGGTGTCGAGCTCGAACTTGTCGTAGAGAAGCTTGACCACGACGAGAGTGCTCGACAGGCTCATGCATGCGGCGAGGTAGAGCAGCGAGTAGTTGCCTGGCGCGTTTCGCTGACCGATGAGGAAGAAGAAGCCCCACCCGAGCGCGATGCATATCGGGACCTGAAGGGCGCCTGTCAGGAGGACGGGCGCGCCGGCCGAGGCCAGCTTCTTGAGGTCGATCTCGAGCCCGATGATGAAGAGAAGGAGGATGAGCCCGATCTCGGCGACGGTCTGGATGCTGGCCTGGTCCTTGACGAAATTGAGCACGTGCGGACCGATGACCACCCCGGTCACCAGGTAGGCAAGGATCAGCGGCTGCCGCAGGCGCCAGCCGGCGAGCGCAAGCAAAGCCGCAGCGCCGACGCAGATGCCGATGCTGGACAGCAGGTCGTTCCCAAACTCAGGGGCGATCACGAGTGCTGGGTGACCTTTTCCCCGCTCTCGTCCGCTTGAGCGACGTCGATGTGATCCCACCGCCGCTGCAGGGACGGCCAATCGTCCGGATTGCCGAGGATCAGAAACCGAGGGTGGCGCATCGACTCGATCAAGCCGGTGACCAGGGGGTCCAGGAGGCGCGATCCATCTTCTGGCTGGTCCACCCCACCCAACCAGCGGCCGACTCCACGCGACCTGGTGTTCTGACCGATGCGCTGGCTTTTGGAACCCGGACAGTAAAGGGACACGAATATCCCAGTGCCCTTCAGCTGGCGCGCCAGGCCTTCGGTGAACGCCGCAAGAGCCGCGTGCCCCGTGTCATATGGGATCGTCATCGGGTCTCCCGGCAGGAGACCCCCATATGAAACGGCGTTGACCAGGTGTCCCGACCCACGTTCGGTCATGTGCGGCAGAAAGCTGGTGACAGTGCGCACCGGTCCGAGGAGGTTGGTCTCGAGCATCCATGTCCAGTCGTGCGTCGTTATCTTGTCGAGCTTGCCCTGTAGGAGCACGCCCGCCGCGTTGACAAGAATGTCGACCCTCCCCATCGCTTTGAGAGCGTCGCGCACCAGGGATCGCACGGAAGCGTCACTGCGAATGTCCACCGCCAGCGCGATGGCCGACTCGCACGTACCGAGCTTGAGGACATCCTGGACGGCCTTCTCCATGCGCGGAACATCAAAGTCGGCGACCACGAGATTGGCCCCCTGGCGCGCCAGCGCCTTCGCGATGGCTTTGCCGACCCCGCTGCCGCCGCCGGTGACGACTGCAACCTTGCCACCGAGCGCGCCGTGAACTTGTGGCTCCGCCCCCTCAAAAAGTCCCGGCACGGCGAATACTATGCACTGCCGTCGAGCCAAGCCGGCGCCGCTAAAGGAGGGATTCGAAGGTGAAGCAGGAGCCGCCGCCGCCGCCACGCCTGTTGCGGTGGTGGGAGGGATTGGAGACCTGGGTGCAGCTCGCGATCTCCTTTCCAGTCTTTGCGGTGCTCACCTTCCTCATCAACATCGGGCCCTTCAGCCAGCCGGTTTCGCGTTCGATCCTCTACGGGTTGTTCGAAGGCGCCGTGCTGAGCGGTCTGATGGCGGTGGCGACGCGCTCGGAGCGAGGACGGCGAGGCTGATCCGGTTCGGGTGAGGCAACACCGGGTTTCGACTCCACCTCGACCCGGCTCGGGTCGTCATTCGGTAGGTTCACAAATCCATACAACGGTGGTAGCCGGGGAGGACGGCACACGCGTTTTGTTGATCAGAGTGAAGAGCGACAAGCCCGGTTCAACCGACCCCGACCTGCACAGCCAGCTGGAATCGTTGTTCGACCAGGTATGGCGTTCCGAGGCAGACTGGCGACTCTGGGATCGCGTCGACGCCGCCGTGATGATTGAATCTCTTCGCGCCAAGCGCGCCGGCTCGCTGCCCGACGAGAAGGCAGCTTGACGTTGCGCTCGATTCGATCACCGCGATGACCGGGCATGAGGCCAACCACGTCAGGACAGCATTCGTGCTGTCTGGGGGCAGCAGCCTTGGCGCGATTCAGGTAGGCATGCTCCAGGCGTTGATGGAAGCCGGTATCCAGCCCGATTTCCTCCTCGGCACCTCAGTCGGCGCCGTGAACGCGGCCTGGCTCGCCGGCCAGCCGGATCTGGATGGGGCCTTGAAGCTGGCCGCGATCTGGAGCGGCCTGCGCCGCCAGGACATTTTTCCAATCAACCCGTGGGCGGGCGCCATGGGCATCTTCGGACGCAACAACCACGTCATCTCAAACGCCGGGCTGCGCTCAGTGCTCGAAAGGAATCTGCCCTTCAAGCGCCTCGAGGACGCCAAGGTCCCGGTGCACGTCATCACGACCGACCTGAAAAACGGAAAAGCCGTGGTCCTGTCGTCGGGGCCGGCGGTGCCGGCGCTCCTGGCTAGCACAGCCATTCCAGGGGTTTTTCCGCCGGTCACCATCGGCCGGCGCGAGCTCATCGACGGCGGCGTTGCCAACCACACCCCGATTGCCGCGGCGATCGGGCTCGGAGCACAGCGGGTCTTTGTGCTCCCCATCGGATATCCGTGGGTCCGGAATCAGCGGAGCAACGCGCTTGGCATGGCGTTGCACGCGTTGGCAAGGTTTGTCGAGCAGCGCCTCGAGGCTGAGGCCCACGCATATCGGGATTCGGCGGACATCGTCGTGCTCCCGAGCGTCGACGCCCTGGCGGTGTCGCCCGCGGATTTCAGCCGCACGCGGGACCTGATCAAGCTGGCATACCGGTCCTCACGGCGGCACCTCGCCACGGCTGCAGCGCGGCCGGCGGCCAGACCGGCGCTCAAGCTGGTCGGAATCTCCTCCCGCGTGGCCGCCGCTTCAGCCGCCTAAACCCTCCCTTCAGGGCAGAGTACCCTCCAGCTCGCAAGGCGAGCCGGAGGGCGGTTTCTCAGACCGCTTTCGCGGCGCGCTTGAGCGGCTTCTTGAGCTGCGCGATCAGCTCCTCCGGCATCTCCCACACGGCGCCCGGGATGGCGCGCTGCGCACGCTGCACCATCGACTTCCTGCTCCGGCGCCGGTAGACGAGCATGCCAAGGCCGAACGCAGCCGCCGCACCGGCAGCAATTCCAGCGGCCAGGCGGCCGTGACGCTGGGCAAGATCCCTGGCCTTGGCCTCGACCACCTCAAGTTTCTGCACGAATTGCTCGCGCGGACTAATCGGCATCCGCTCGACCTCGGCTCCCGGCATCGCATGCATCTTTCTTTCTTCCAAGTGTTCAGCCTCCATGTTCTGGTTTCCCGCCTACATATGAGAACGCGCGAGCCTGGAAGGTCACGCAAATGCAGTAGGCACCAGATCCACCGCGTTTCAGTAATAAGGCGACGAAGTGAAAGCAACGCCTTGAAATCTCAAACGAACAGGAGGACACGCCGTGAAATGCGATCTGTGTGACAGGGAGTTCAACAACTCTGAGGAGCTCATGCGCCACCAGGAGCAGATGCATCCGATGGATGACGCCGAGATGCCCGAAATGGACCCGGAGAAGCAGGGGATGCCCGAATCGGAGCGGGAACCTGCGGAGCGCCGGCGCTGAAGGGCGACACTGCATGACACAGCGGCGGCCATGGCCGCCGCTGTTTTTGTCTCTCGGCAAACTCACAGTCCTGACACACATTGCCCTGAGGCTTCGTCGTCAGTCTCGGAACCAACGCTCGATGAGCGAATAAAAACCGAAGGAGACGACGACATGAACGGAATTCGAAAGACAGTGGGAGCGGCCGCCATCGCGGGTTCGATGCTGATCGGAGGCATTGCTGGGGCAGTGATGTATGGGGCGACGACGATCGGCGCCGCCGCGGCGACAACGGCCAACAGCGCACTCACAGCCGCGACACCCGCCGCCAATGCGCCATTCGTATCCAATGAGACCGCGGCCCACGAGGCCGGGGAAAGCGCCGCCCGCGAGGCTCAGGAGAACGCCGGCATCCGCCCGACGGTCCCCTAGCGTCCCCCTTCTCTGGTCGGCCGAAATGAGGCTGACCCCAACACCGCAGGGCGGAGTTCGGTGAAATGCCGCACCGCCTTGCGGTCATCTTCTTCTCAACACTCTCGCAGCAATTCCGCAGCCACTTCACATGATCGACTGGGATGCTTTCGAGGTGAGCGGGACTGCCGTGGCGCAGGCTGAATGAGAACCCGAGTGGTGGTGGCCGTCGGGGCCATTGTGGCTGTGATCGCCCTGGCCGGGGGCGCCGGGTACGTCTACTACTTCTCAGGATTGCGGACGGCGCCAGCGCAGCTCGGACTCAGCGCCACTCCGACCGCTACCACGACTCCAACATCGACTCCAGCCACGCCTGGGTCGCTGACCGGGCGCTGGGCAGTCACGTCGGGTTCTGTCGCGGGCTATCGCATCAAGGAGCTCTTCGTGGGTCAGGCGTCCAAGCACGAGGCGGTGGCTCGAACGTCGACGATCACCGGCGGTCTGACCGTAAGCGGCGACTCGTCCGGCTATCAGCTGAGCTCGCTCACATTCACCGCCAACCTCTCGAGCCTGCACAGTGTCGACTCTGTCGCCGGGCGTGACGTGACCCAGCGCGACGGGGTGGTCAGCCGCCAGCTCGACGTTCAGCAGTTTCCCACCGCCACGTTTGTTGCGATCTCCGCCACCGTCCCCAGCGCGATTTCCAGCTCGGCGGTTGACGTGACAGTCACTGGCAAGCTCACGATTCATGGCGTCACCAGAGACGTCACCATCAAGGCCAAAGCTCAGCTTGCCGGGAGCAAGGCCGAGATCGCGGGCAATACCTCGGTCGTCATGACCGACTACGGCGTGTCGCCTCCGCCGGCGCCCTTCGTCACGGTGGACCCGACCTTGCTGCTCGAGTTCGACATCTTTCTGGTGCGAGCCGCCTAGCGTGCGCAGCGCCTCGTTTGGAGATGGAGTGTTCGCGCGCGCGACCGGGGTGGCAACGAGCGGCGCCGCTGCACCTGCAGGGCGCCGCAATTCCTAAGGCCTGATTACCGGTAGCGGTGCCGCCATGGCCGGATCGCGCCAGCCGGAAATTCTCGGGCTATTTCTTTTTGCCCCGGCTCGGCTGGGCAGACTCAACCTCAACTCCGAACTTCTTGGCCGCTGTCTTGATGCGCCTCCAGGCAGCGGCGCGCTCGGTCTCGCTCACGCCTTCGACCTGGTTGAAGCGCGCGATGGCGTTGCGGACGTGACTCGCATCGTTGAGCGGTTCCTTCCGCTCCTTCGGAAACGCAAAACGCTGTGCGGACATGCTGTCGCGTTTGCGGGTGCTGATCGTTGCCACGGATACCTCCTTGTGTCTCGAACGATGTCCGGACCGCATGGAGGCCGGTCAAGTCGACCGGCCCCGACGTCGCGTCAGTCATGTGGGTCGCGCTAGGGCGAAGTGCTGGGCAGGGCCGACGGCGATGCAGCGGCGCCACCACCCGCGTTGGCGGAGGGCATGGGTGACGAGATCGTCTGCGTGCCGCCTGGTGACGTCGTGGAGCGCGTTCCGAACCAGTTCCACTGGGTGAAGCCGAAGAACAGGATCACGAGCAGCAGAAGCGCGATGAGAGCGGCGGCGATGCCGGCGCCCGCACCAGACCCTGTGTCCGTCTCGACGACCTCGGAGCCCGCCGGGCTGTAATACCGGCGCCGAACGCTGTAGGTCCCTGCTCCCAGCAAAAGCAGGAGCAGGACGACCACGAGCACGATGAAGACAACGGTTCCCAATCGACTACCTCCTATGTGATTTACGAATGCCCTTCGCGCAGTCACGCGAAAAGCCCCTCGTAATTGCAACGCCACAGCCGTCACGTCTACTGATGGCGAGGTCCCTTGGGCGAGGCCTGGCGCATCCAGATCGCGCCGCGCCACTGGGCGAGGTCAGGCGGCGGGGCGGCGCCTCCGGCGACGGCGCAGGTGGTCGGCGGCTGCCAACGCCGCGCCGAGCAGGACGTACGTGGCCCCACGCTTGGCACGAGACGGTTGAGCTTTCGAGGGGCGACCAGGTGCCCGAACCTCCATGCCGGCGCGGGCCTTTTCCTTCTTGATCTCGTCCACCGGTGGCTGGACCTCTTCAGAGACCCCCGGCGGGCTCGCGATCAAACCCTTCTTGTGAGGCTCACCAAGGCGGAACCGGTTGTAAACCGCGCCGAGCAGCAGGACCTGGCTGAGCAGGTAAAGCCACGTGGCGATCAGGAAGAAGAGCCCGAACTGGGCGCCGTAGGTATTGAATCCGTGAGAAATTCGTTGGTAGAAAGGAAAGGCCAGCGTCAGGATCTCGATGAGCACACCCGCGACCACCGCACCTGGAAGAACGTCCTTCAGCTTGAAGGTCCGGTTCGGCACAAAGCGATACAGGATGACAAGCATCGTCACCATCACAATCGCCCCGACCACAAAGCTCACCAGCCAGGCCATGGGAAACAGGTTGGCGATCGAGTTGGCGGCCACCGTGGCTCCGACCGCCACCACCAGGACCAGCATCATCACCAGGCCCATCGCCTTCTGCCTCAGCATGTCCCGCTGCTTGGTACCGAAGACCTGCGTGAGGGCGAACTCCATCATCGAGAAGATCCCGCTCGCTGACCAGACCAGGCCGCCGAGCGACACCAGGCCCATCCAGCCAGCCGACTGCTTCACGCCGGTCAGAGCATCCAGCAGCTGCGGTTGGGCGGTGTTTGGAAACATCTGGACGATCAGGTTCATGAACCGGGCCTCGGTGGCGGGATCGCGGATCAGGAAGCCGACGATCGACAGCGCCCCGAGCATCATCGGGAACATGGCCAGGAATCCGGCGAACGCGAGCGCAGCGGCGTAGTTGCTCGCCTGGCTTGCCCCATAGGCACTGAGAACGCGGACCGGCGTCCAGGACCGGATTCGCCGGAGCCACCTACTCAGCCGTCACCACCTCGGTCGGGGTTCCGCGCAGCTTAGCCATCACCGCGCCGGTGGCCGACCCGACCAAAGTCGGAGCCATCTTCTCGGCGATACCGGTCCACAGGTTCCCCCCACCCCCTGCGTCAGCGCGCTCGCCGATCACGACTTTGATCGGTAGGTTCTTCTTGAGCTTCGACCTCATGTCCTCGGGAAGGTCACGAACGGAGTCCAGCAGAACTTGGCGGAGGTGCCTGGCGACATTCCTGTGACGGCGCCGGTAGACGACGACGCCAACGACCACAGCGGCCACGCCAACCGCCACCCCCGCGGCCAGGCGTCCATAAACGCGCGCGCCCCTGGCGGCGCGGCGCTCGAGCACGCCGAGCGTCTGTTCGAGCTCGCCGCGCGCGTCTCTTATTTCTTGGTCGATTTCAGCTGATGAAGCGCCCATTTCCTGTTCTCCTTGAGGCTTTCGATCGTCCTGCTCGGCAGGCGAAGGCTGAGCCGGGACTTGCCAAACAGAGCCAGACCGCCGGCGATCAGCGCATACGCCGCGGCCCAGACGAGCGCGGCCTGCCAGTGCCACGGCACCAGCGTGACGATGAGCACCGGTACCGCGACGAGCAGCGCGAGGATGGCCAGCAAGCTCGCCGCCGCCATGCACGCGATCGCGATGAGATTTACGATCGCAATCTCTCGCAGTTCCTGCTTCGCCAGCGCTACCTCCAGGCTGACCAGGCGCTGCACCCCCTGCACGACGTCGGCGGCCAGCTCGCGCGATGACGTGCGCGTGCCGGTGTCCTGATGTCCGTTTACAGTTGCTTGCATAGTTTCGCTACTAGAAGACAACGCCCCAACTTCGACAGCGACCCAGAGCGACTGCCGATCAATTCGGAAGGCCCTTGGTGGCGACCTGGTAAACGACCGCTAGGTCAGCCAGGATCATCACCACAGCAGAAGCCCATCCAATCACCTTGGTCGTGAGCCCGTTGGCAAAGTCGCCCATCAGCTTGCGGCTGGACGTGAGCATCAGCAGGAGAATGACGAGAACAGGCGCGATCATGCCGTCAAGGACCTGGGAGTAGAACAAGGCCTTGATCGGGTTCACCGCCGATACGGCAAGCTCCATCGCGACGAGAAATGACAACCCGATGACGACATAGAACTGCGGAGCGTTCTTGGCATGACGGCCGAGGCCGCGCTTCCATCCCGCGAGGCCGGCGACTCCGAACCCAGCTGACGCTGCCAGCACGGGAATCGCGAGAAGGCCGGCGCCGATCACACCGACCGCGAACAGGACGGTTGCGTACTTGCCCGCGAATGGCTCGAGGGCGCGCGCCGCGTCTGCCGCGGTTTTGATCGTCGCATGATGCGAAAAGAGAACCGCGCCCGTGGCAACCAGGATGGAGAAGGCGGTCAGGTTCGACCACACCATGCCTGCTGTGATGTCGACGTTGCGGCGGCTGATGCCCTGCACTCCCCGCCGTTCTTCGATCTCGCCGCTGGCTTGCCAGAAAAACAGGTAAGGCGTGATGGTCGTGCCCAGCAGGCCGACCGCGCCGAGTAAGTATTCGGCGTTGAACGAAATCTGCGGCACGATGGTGCTGCGCAGCACCATGCCCCAATCGGGCCGGGAGAGAATCGCGGCAAGGATGTAGGTGGCGAAGACCGCCACCAGCCACAGCAGGTACTTGCTCAAGACCTTGTAGTCGGTGAAGATCGTGACGAATGCCATCACAGCGGCAAGCGGCACGATCCAGTAGATGAACTTGATGCCGGTCAGCAGCTCGCAGGCCGCTCCCATCGCCAGGAGGTCAGCGCCCATCGTGATCACGTTCGCGACCACCATCAGCAACACGGCAGGCGTGGCAACGCGCGCGCCAAAGGTGGTTCGCAGCAGGGTTGCCAGGTCGGTCTTGGTGACGTTGGCCACCTTCGCCGACATCTGCTGGATGACGATGAGCATCGGGGTGGAAAGCAGCAGAAGCCAGTTCTGCGCATAGCCGACGGTCGATCCAACTATCGAGTAGGTCGCGATTCCGGCGGGATCGTTGTCAGCCCCTCCGGTGATGAGGCCAGGCCCGGCCGCGCGCAAAAGCTCCGGCAGCGGGAGCCCCTGCTTGGTGACATCACGGGCCGGGTGCGCGCGGCCGCCACGACGTGCTCGAGACTGAAGCTCCGCCATCAGCTGCTGCTTCCCGCAATGAGGGTTGGGGGAGTGGCCACCGTTCGCGTGCTGCGGGTGTCTTCCGCCAACAGCTCCCGAACCTTAAAGGCGTCCGTTTCGTCGACGCGCACGATCAGAACGGCCTCGCCGGCCTTGAACGCCTTTTGGACATCGCCGGCGAACTCCTCAGGCACCAGGCGGCGAACGCTGTCCTCTTGAGTGCGGTCGAGAATCTCGATGTGCTTTGGCTTGACGCGCCGGACGTCGACGAGATACTTGCGCGCCAGCTCAGCGATGTCGCGGTTGGGATAGGC